>DIVI01000149.1:0-907 GCA_002423305.1 Methylococcus sp. UBA6136
ATCCAGGACCGAGCATTGGCTGGATATGTTGACGCCTATCGTCATGATAATCGGGGTGGTTGCAATGGCCATAACCGTGATTCTCGGTGGAGCTTTTACATACCACCTCATTACCCGCTTGGCTGGGGCGTGCCACTAATGGCCGATGATGCCGACCGCGCTCAAGAACAAGCCGAGATGATGGACGCCCTGAGAGCCAAAAATACCCCGCCTCGGCGACCATTTACCCGAGCCAGTTACGACTGTGTCGATTGCGGCGAAGAGATTGAGGCCATTCGCCTGCGGGCGCTCCCCACAGCCATCCGCTGCGTGTTTTGCCAGACCGAACATGAACGCATGGAACAACGCTACGCGAGGTGATTCAGTGGAAGTATTTACGGGGAAGGGCGGTAGACGGCCCGGAGCCGGAAGGAAGAAAGGCGGCACCAATGCCGCACCCAGCGCATCCAGAGAATTCTCGACTGAAAAAGCCGCTGCCATTCTGGATATGGCCGAAGCCCGGGCAAAAAAGGAAAGCTACCTGGCCCACCTGGCCGAGATCGAATACAAACAGAAGCGCGGCGAACTGCTTTCTCAGGAATCCGTGTACCAGGCGCTGGATACGGCCGCCTCGGCTTTTCGGGAGCAACTGCTGACCATACCGGGCCGCTTCGCTTCCATTTTTGCTGCCGAGGGTAATGCAAAAACGATTGAACAGACACTCGAAAACGAATTGCGCCGTGCGCTGGAACACGTAACGGATGTCCGAGATGAATACCGTCGCGCCGACGATTGACGACCTTGCAGCCGAGTTTGCCAATGTGCAGGAACGCTTCCTGCGCTTTTGCCGACCCGAACCCGTTCTGCTGGTGTCGGAATGGGCTGACGCGCATCGCATTCTGCCAAGTAAAGGCTCGGCCGAACCCGG
>DIVI01000149.1:1004-5211 GCA_002423305.1 Methylococcus sp. UBA6136
CAAAAAGACTTTGCCGGCGGCACCCTGGTGATGACCGGCGCTAACAGCGCGACCGGCCTCCGCTCCATGCCGGCCCGCTATCTGTTTCTGGACGAAGTCGATGCCTACCCGGGTGATGTGGAAGGCGAGGGCGATCCCATTGAACTGGCCATTGCCCGTACCGCCACCTTCAAGCGCAACCGCAAAATCTTCATGTGCAGCACGCCCACGATTGAGGGTGAATCGCGCATCTGGAAAGCGTTTGAGGAAACCGACCAACGCTACTACCACGTCCCTTGCCCCGACTGCCACGAATACCAGATGATCGACTGGCAGCGCATTGTCTGGCCGGAGGGCGACCCCGAGTCCGCCGCACTGACCTGTCAGCACTGCGGCGTGCTGATCGATGAACGCCACAAAGGCTGGATGCTGGAAAACGGCCGATGGACACCCGCCGCCGAAGGCATGGACCCCGGCATGGTCGGCTTCCATCTGTCATCGCTATACTCGCCACCCGGCTGGTATTCATGGTCGGATGCCGCCCGCGACTTCCTCAAGGCCAAGGGCCACAGCACCAAGCTTCAGTCCTTCATCAACACCAAGCTTGGCCAGTGCTGGGAAGACCGCACGGGGGAGAAAGTCGATCACGAAGCCCTCATGGCCCGCCGCGAAGCCTGGGATGTCCACGCCATTCCAGCCGACATCGCCCTCATCACCGCTGGCGTAGACGTACAGGACGACCGACTGGAGATCACGCTGATTGGCTGGACCGGCGCTGAGCAGGCGAGAGTGCTGGATCATCTGCAACTCTGGGGCGCCCCCGGAGAAGCGCAAATCTGGAGCGAACTGGATGATCTGCTGCTGGGCCAGTTCACCGCGCAGGATGGGCGCCTGCTGCGGATTCGCGCCACAGCCCTTGATACCGGCGGCCACCACACCCAACGCGCCTATGAATTCTGTCGCAGTCGGGCCAGCCGTAAGGTCTTCCCGATCAAAGGCCGCGCCGGCAATCATCCGGTCTGGCCCAGTAAGGTCACTAAGACCAAATTGAGCCAAGGCGTCCGACTCTATCTGGTGGGTGTCGATACCGCCAAGGACCAGATTCGCTCGGCACTGGCCGTTACCAATCCTGACCGCCCTCGCTACGTCGCCTTCGCGGCGGACCTACCCGACAGCTACTTCACCCAGTTGACCTCGGAAAAGCGCGTGACCAGCTACAACAAATCCGGCGTGGCGACCCGCGCTTGGAAAAAACCGGCCGGCGCCCGCAATGAGGCGCTCGACTGTTTTGTTTACGCCACCGCCGCACTGGAAGCCCTCAAGCAATCCGGCGTTCGCCTCAAGATCGTCGCCCAGCAGACCGGCGCCCTACCGACCCGACGTGAAGAAGAGGATCCCGCACCCGTGCATGAGGCCATGCCCTCCGCCGCACCGGCTCGTCCTACCATCCGCACCACTCGCCGTCAATCGAGCGCCGTGCTATGAGCGAGTGGAACATCAAGCTGACCAGCAACTTTGACAGTGTCGCCCAGCAGTTGCCGGGAGTCATCAGTCGGCAAATCGGCTATGCGGCCTTACGCACCGTCAACGACATGGCCTTTGAAATCAAAGAAGTCATCGACACGGAAATGGAGTCCGTCTTTCACAAGCCGACCCCCTGGACGATGAAAGCCATCGGCGTGCTGAAAGACCTCGGCAAAGTGCGCGAGATCACACCCGGATCGGGTCCGGTAAAAAGCCTCCGCACACAGTACATGTCCTATGTCGGCCTGATTCAAAGTATGCCGGATGACGATGTCTGGGCGCTGATCCGCCAAGGCTCGACCAACCGCAGCGGTTACTGGGGCGACAAAAAATACGAAAAGGCGCTGGCGCACCAGTTCGGCGGCAATACGATTCGCCGCTACAAGGACATGGAAGGGTTGCTGCTGAAGAAAGGGCTAATCAAACCGGGCTACTACGCAGTCCCGGCCTCCGGTTGCCCTATGGACCAATACGACAACCCGCAAAGGGGCTTCATCATTCAGATGCTGACCTATTTCGATGCCATGCGCGACATGGGCGTTCGCTCCAACATGGGTGACAAAGGCCGCAAACGGCTGAACAAACGGCTGGGCAAAAAGATGGGTGGCGCGTTCTCCACCGAGTTTTTTGTCTCCGGCGGCCCGCAAGGTCTTAGCCCCGGCACTGAGCGAATCCGGGGCAAAGGCAACCCCACCACTTTGCCCGCCGGCATCTGGCAACGCTTCAACAGTACCAACAACATTGTCAGCGGCAGCTTTGTCCAGCCCGTCTTCCTCTTCGTCAAAGCGACTCCGTACCGCCGTTTGATCGACGTTAAGACCCTCGCCACCGGGCTCTTCACTCAGCGGTTCGGTGGCGTCTTTACCCGCCATCTGCTGCGGGCCGCCGCCAACGACAAACTCTCCAGCAATCTCGCCAAGTATGTCTGACCCGATCTCCGATCTGGAACAGCAACTGACTCGGGTCGTCCCGCCTGAAGAGTGGCCGCGCCTGTTTGAAACCATCGATCACTGGCGGCACACGCACGGCGGCGACCGGGTGTATATCGCTACCAAATGCAAAGACCGCCGCGATGAAGTGGTCAAGCTGCTAAAAGCGGAAGGGGTGGCGACCAAAGATATCGCCAAAAAACTCGGCATAACGCCGCAGCACGTAAGAAGAATCTCCAGCAGTTCCAGTTACTTATAGGAACATTTTCGGCCTTATTTTGTTCTTGCGAGGCGCGTACAAAGCCGAGTATGGCTTATACCCTCGCACAGCTTGAGTCCATCGAAGCGGCAATCGCCTCCGGCACGTTGCGCGTTGAGATCGACAATCGCATCGTCGTTTATCAAAAGATGAGCGACCTGATCGCGTTACGCAACATGATTGCGTCAGAGCTGGGCATAGCCACCGTCTCTACCGCCCGAGGCAGAGCCTGGGTGCCGACGACGAAGACCGGCCTATGAGCGCCGTACTCGACTTCTTCGCCAAAGCCTCCGCTGCTGTAGCGCCCGAACAGCCGCCGCAGCAGCGCCGGTATGAAGCCGCCAGCCACTCTTCTCGGATGAAGAACTGGTATGCCCCGGTCACCGATGGCACCAGCGCCATTCACGACCCAGGCACCATTCGGGACAGAGCGCGTTCGCTGGTCCGCGACAATCCGTGGGCGGCGAAAGGGCTGAACAGCCTCGTCTCGAATTCCATCGGCTTTGGCATTCGTTGCCAGCTACATTGCAAATCCAAGACCCGCATGGCCCAGGCGCAAAAGCTCTGGGAACAGTGGGCCGAAACCTCGGCTTGCGATGCAGACGGCATTGGTGACCTGTATCACCTTCAGGCACTGGCCATGCGGGCCATGATCGAGAGCGGCGAAGTTCTGATTCGCCTGCGCCCGCGTCGGCCTGAAGACAAGCTCCCTGTGCCGATCCAGTTGCAGGTGATCGAGTGCGACATGATCGCGGACACGCTGGAACTGGATCAGCAACTGCCCAACGGCAACACAGTTCTGCGCGGCATTGAGTTCGATCAGCTTGGCCGCCGGGTCGCTTACTACTTACTGAAGCGGCATCCGGGTAGCCCTTTGGCCTACCTCAACCCGGCGGAGTTTGTTCGTGTACCGGCGGATGAAATCATCCATCTGTTCCGCAAGGACAGACCAGGGCAGGAGCGCGGCGTCAGTTGGTTTGCCCCTGTCACCGTCACGCTCAAAGAGCTTGCCCAGTATGAGGATGCCTATCTGGTACGCCAGAAGCTGGCCAATCTCATGTGCGGCTTCCTGATCTCCGACAACCCCAACGATTTTGAGGCGGAACTCAGCGAACAGCTTCCCGACCTTCAGCCGGGAACCATGTACGCGCTGCGCCCTGGCAGTCAGATCGAATTCAACTCCCCTCCGCCNNGCGGGTGAAGACCCGGCGTATCGGGATAGCTGCCTGCGCCGTGTCGCAGCCGGCCTCGGCATTACTTACGAAACACTGACCGGCGATTTGTCCTCGGTGAATTTCAGCAGCGCCCGTATGGGTGCCCAGGAAATGGGGCGGGCCATCGATGGCTATCTCTGGCAGTTGTTCATCCCGCGTTTTTGCCACCGGGTATTCCAGTGGTTTCTCGATGCCGTCGAAATTCAAACCGGCATGGGCATCGCAGATATCACCGATGAGTGGACGCCCCCCGCCAGGACTGTTGTAGACCCGAGCCGCGAGTTTGAGTCCCTTGCCAGCGC
>DIVI01000162.1:0-6122 GCA_002423305.1 Methylococcus sp. UBA6136
CTGATTATTGGCCTGGGCGGTCTTGGATCACCGGTTGCAACTTATCTGGCAGCAGCGGGTGTCGGTCACCTGATCATCAACGATTTTGATACGGTTGATCTCAGTAATCTTCAGCGTCAGCCATTACATACCACGGACAACCTCGGTCAACCGAAGACCGAGTCGGCACGTCATGCCTTGAGCCGATTGAACCCAAACATTAGCCTGACCTGTATCGGTCAGCGGCTGGACGAAGCCGGCCTTGAAGCCAGCATGCTGGAGGCGGATGTCGTGCTGGATTGTTCCGATAATCTCACGACCCGTTTTGCCGTGAACCGAGCCTGCTACAGGCAAGGCAAGCCACTGATCACCGGGGCGGTCATCCGATTTGAGGGTCAGTTGGCCGTGTTTCGTCCGGGGCAGGGCGACAGTCCCTGTTACAACTGCTTGTATCAGAGTGAGGATGAGCTGGGTGAGACCTGCACGCAAACCGGAGTGATTGCCCCGCTCCCGGGCGTGATCGGGAGCCTGCAGGCTCTGGAGGCGATCAAGCTCATTGCCATGCCAGATACCGTTCGCACGGGTGAGGTCCTGCTGTTTGATGCGCTGGGCTTGGATTGGCAGAAACTGCGACTGCCGCGAAATCCGGATTGCCCTACTTGCGGTAGACAAGACTGAGGGAAACCCCCGAAAATGACCAACAGTGAGATCAGTCAAAAAAATCCTGTAAGGGCCCAGAGGATCGTGGTTCAGTCAGTGCCAGTGTGAATGGCGACTCTTGCACGAGGATCACACTGGGTTCCTGCTAAGCGACTGTTCAATCAATTATTGAATCAATTTCGAGCACCCAATCGAGTTGCCAAGGCAGCCTCAATGGATCATCCCACATGAAAAACCCCACCCGTCAGACGACCCCGCCAGCGGCTTCTGTTGCTCGTCCTCGGCGGGGGCGCCGTGAGTTTTATATCTGGAGTTTCTGGTTTTTGATTTTGATGTTCTGGGATTCCCTGCTTGACCTGTTGCTGCATGGGTTACACATCGTCATCGAATTTTTGGAACTGGGGCTGGAAGAGTTTCTGGAACTTGCCTTTCATCTCGAGGGACATGAAGCTCAAATGTTTACCGCATGGACCGGTTTGGCCGCTTTCATGGGGCTGGGAGTTTTCGTCTATTTGAAAGTTGTGCGACTAATTCGCTCACGGTTTCGCTCATGGGCCTATTTCAGGTTCGGCCTCGTGCAATGGCTACGCGATAACTGGCTGCCCTTATCCTTTCTATCATCTATCTATCTTGCGACTTTGTTGTTTTTCTGAAGCCCTGCGACCCAACGCCTTCTCTGTAAGTGATTCAAATACGGCTCAAAACCGACCTTATGGGGTCTGTCTACAGCATTAGATGCGGCTTGATTGAAATTGTGGGGGGGGGGGTAAACTCGGTCTCTCCCCGGACTCAATTAGACGAGACAGGACATGCAGTACCCCCCAAAATTCAGAATGATGACGGTCTTTATGGCCTTGTTGGCCACACTCCCAGTCCAGGCAGTGCCTACCATTGACAATCTGGTTATCGATCCGCCTCCACAAGGCAACTGGATTATTGCACCGACCACTGGGGCACCAGGTATGCACACCGTAAGATTTAGTTTCGATGCGAAAGTCATCGGCGAGAGCTGCACGAATTTTCAGAGCTTCGGCTGGATGAATGGTGGCCGTTGTCAGCATGCGGCGCTTCCTCGCAAGCTGTGGGGGACCATGAGATCGATTAGCGCCGCTTGCCAATCACCCACGCCAGAAGATCCGGCGACCACCGGCAAAATCCTCGTATTCTTTGATGCTTCCAAGAAGGTCGACGGCGCCCCGCTTGAGCTCTGTGCCGTGAACTCAGCCGGGGAAAGTACCACCGCTACTTTCAGGGTCTCCTACGGGCAACCCGTCAAGGCGGTGAAGATTCCCAAAGCAACTTTTTCCAGCGAGAAAGGTTTCCTGAGGGTCCAAGGCACCGTGGTGCTCAAGGGGAAAACTAATCTTCAGTCATCTGAAGTGCAACTGTTTGATGACACTGGCAAGGAGATTGCCACCGGCTACATTAATCAGCGGAAGTTTGACCTTAGAGTACCGATGGACGTCCCTCCGGCAAGCGTCAGGGCCAAAGTCATCAACACCGAATCACCGGCCAAGATCGTCAAGTTGGTGAAATAATTTACCTTCGCTCAAGTCGCCACGGACAAGAGCTTGAGTGAACAGTCCATCCTGGTTGAGTCAATTCACACGCCGGCTCAGCCAGGGTCTCTAACCTCCCATGTTTTGCAGTCTTGGTAACGGTGATACCGAGAGGCACCGAAAAGCCCCACAAAACGAGGTACCCGTCATGAATCCGCTGTTATCGTTCTTTGTCGCCACTCTCGCTTCCCTATTCCTTGGGGCATCCAGCTCCATCGTCGTGGCGGATGATGTGCTGCCTGAACCAAGTGCCAACCAGGCACAAGTCTTCGGTCAAACCCTTGTGCGGCTTCAGGTCTACCTGGGCGCCAAGAACCCGGTCAGGGGCGGGCAGGTTACGCTGGAATCTACCGATGGCGCTGTACTGCTGACCGGGAAAACCAATAGTCAGGGGCAGGTGGTATTTGTCACCCAGCAAACGCTGCCCGACCGGGTAGTGGCCCATGTCCGGCGTGGCAAGGCCAGGGGTATTAAGCCTAAAGCCATTGACCTCAGGGCATTCTTTGAACCCAAGGATGGTGAGGTGGTGAACGTCAACCCCCTCACGACCTTGGATGAGGTATGCCGCTCTGGTGACTATGGGACTTACTGTTCACAAGCGGTGAACACCTACTACAGCCTCACAGGATCAACCGACTATGCTGATTTGGTTGAAGTAACGGCTGAATGGTTCGATGGGGCGCGCTTCGCGAGAAATGCTACCAGCAGAAAGATCACCACCTATCAATGGGCCGAGCGGGTGCTGTTAAGAGCTTATGCCGGCAAGAAAGGGCCGCGTAACCGCGCCAAACCCACCCTGCTGGAAAGTGTCAACCTGGCCAGCGAGGAAAACAGCGTGAGCATAGCCGCGGCAGGCGGGGCCAACGGTGCTTTTGCCGCCGGCTTTGCCGGGATAGGCAAGAATTTTATGATGGGCCTGCCCACCGGTGCGGGGTCTGCGCTGGGCTCCCACTACTTCAACAAGTTGATGGTCTGGGCCGGCGTGTGGGAGGGTGAGCCGGATATCGTCGGTGAAATAGACCGATTGCGTCAGGACATGCGGGCCCACTTTCAGGAGGTCAATGCCGGCATCAATGACCTCAAGGTCGGGCAGGCTCGGCTCATGGAGCGGGTGGACCGGGTCTATAACGCGGTCATAAACAGCGACTATCAGAATGCTGTAAGAGCGTTTGATGCTAGGGATCAGCGCACTCGCATGGCGACGTTGCTGGAGAGCTGGAAATTTCTTCTTCAATTCGCCAGCTGTGTGGATGCTCAAGGGGGAGGTTGCCAACAGTCTGGCGGCCCCCTCCCGCGTCTCGCCCCCGACGGACTGGGTATTTGCACCAATGATGACTTCCAGCGTGCCCCCACCCAAAAGGCGAGTGAACTTGTCGTGATGTGTGCTCAGTTCCGGCAGGCACTGGCGGCTTATGCGCAGGACTTCACCGTCAATGGGGCCAGGGATCGATTACTCAGCGGTGCCGGTAACGTCACCGGGATTATCCCGCTCGGTCAATATGCTTATGCCCGGTATATCCTCAATGGGGTTGTCTATCCCAGCCAACAGCCTGACATGATTTCGGTGGGTGAGTACTGGCTGGGTGTCTGGGCGGAAGACAAAGGTATCTGGGCCCTGATCACCACGGATACTGAGCTGGTCTCTAAAGTGCGTGGTTCAGTATCCGCAGTGGCCCGCTCACAAGCCGAAGCCTTGCAGGCACGGTGGGACGAGGTCGCGGCAGATCGGTCTGGTAGGTTTTTTCCGACACGCATGCCTCAGGGGTGCGACTGGGGCAGGGATCTCACGAGATCAGGCGAATGGGCGTTTTATGATCTCGAGACGCGTGCCTTTTATACGCGGGGGCCCGTGCACTATTTCGACCGATCAAACAATACCTTGAAAGCCAATAATCCTCTGGTTTTTGGTCCTTATCGCAGCGCTTGTAGTGAATGGTTGGAGGAGGGTCGAAATACCGGTTTCAATTGGGGAACTCGATTGAAAGCACCCTGGCAATCGGTACCCGCTTCGAGAGTGCCCGGCTTGGGTCCTGTGCTACAGGAAGTCCGGCGAAAATGGGGGGTGGGTAATGCCACAACATACCCTGGTCGCTTGGCAATAGGCACTTGGGAGGGGGCAGGTGGCTGCTACCAGTTAAGATTTGGCGATCATCTGCGAGACACTCAGGGTGGTGCAGTCATGTGTCCTTTCATCGACCTTGCCATACCCGAACCGAAGGTGGCCTCAGGTATGGCGTGTGTCTCGGTATCGAGTGATGCTTTTGTAACAGCATATACAAACGGTTGGTGGCGGTTAGGTCTCGTTGGGAGAGGTCTTTTCTTGGCTGTTGATTCGAGAAATAAGACTTTCAGCAATGAACCATGGAGTGGATGCGCTCCGGAGACTGATGCATTGTGGAGCCGAGATGGCGGCCAGTTCCTTTTTCCTGGATCAAATATAGCCTCATGGGATCACAATACCTGTAAGTTCTGTATCGGACAGGAAGATAGGGGCCCCTACAAGGACGCACGGCAGGGAGGTGATTGGCGCAAGCACTCTATTGGTGGCGGTTATGTACGTAATTACCTTCCGTTGTATGGTGACGTGCTCCCGGCAGGGGTTTCTCGAGAGAAGATGACTTCGTTTGCACAGTATTCCCTGATCATGCGGCCAGAGCTCAGTGGCGAGGGTTTTGTTCCCAGACCATAACCCCCTGACCGCGCACAAGGGTGAATTGATATTTTGATTGGCTCGGGCTGTAAGTCTAGTAGATCGTCCCATTAAAACGATTACAAATAATCCGTTCGGCCTGAGCCTGTCGAAGGCCAATATTGGCAGGCAGTAGCGGTTCGACAAGCTCACCGCGAACGGTAATAGTTTTGCTGAAACGTACTACTAGTTACTTACCGCCCGTTTTTATGGGGGGTGATTTGTTTGTCATTGCTGGTGAATGATTATATTAGGATATAAGGGGTTTCCGGCATATGTGCGAAATCAGCCATCGGGCAGCCAGGTTGTTTCATCGTTGCAATCCGTTGTTTATTGGGTTGTCGTGGCATTCCGATGGGATAACGCTGGCCACTATGCTGGGCCTTCTGAGTATGGCTTGAAGTGTCGGGTTGCGAATGAAACAGGGCTGCGCCGATTCGTCTCAATCGGCCTTTCCGCAAGACGCTTGGCCACGTAAAATGCGCCCCTTAAATCGACACAATGGATCACTGACACATGGCTGAATACAAGAAATTCATTTGCTCCGCCTGCGGCTGGGTTTACGACGAAGAGTTGGGCGACCCGGATTCTGGACTGGCGCCGGGCACTCGTTATGAAGACATACCCGACGATTGGGTGTGTCCCGAGTGCGGGGTCGACAAGAGCTATTTCGATCCTTTGGACTGATTCACGACCGGGGGTGTTCTCCCGATGCGTTCGCCTTGGCAGCATCGGGGAGCATTCGTTCCAGCAATTCCGGCAAACGGCTGCCGGCGGGCGCCTGGGCGAGGAGTGCCAAGGCGAGCTGCTGGATGCCATACGCTTCATCAATGAACCGTTTGCGGGCCTCATCCGCTGCGGCAAAACCCGTGCCCACCTGCTCGCCAATCCCTGCCAAGGCTGAACTGACGCCGGATCGCAAGCCCTTGAGTGCGCTGCGCTCTACCGAGGGTCTGAGTTGCCGATAGGCAAACCAGGGCAACAGCCAGGCCAAGCCCACCAAAAGGAGACTGTGCACGGCGAAATCCGTGCCGAGATAGCCGAGATGTTCGGTTGCACTGTCGTAATAGCCTTTGACCACCTGATAACTGGCCCAGCTGAGCGCCGCCAGTGGCAGCATAACTGCCAACAACCCCATGAGTTTCAGACTGGCCCGTTGCAAGCCGTTACCCGGTTGAGCCAAGGCCTGCCGCAGCATCAGCTGGGCCCGGTTCAGCACTTGCTTTCCGGTTTCC
>DIVI01000162.1:6284-6423 GCA_002423305.1 Methylococcus sp. UBA6136
TGCCGCATCAATGGCCTGGTTCAAAACATGGATACGCGCCTGTTCGGCTCGTGTTTCCAGTTGCCCCATCACATGCTGCGCCGAGATTTCACGAAGCAGACTCTGGAGCTCCGCGAAATCATCTGCTTTTCGCTCGATT
>DIVI01000207.1 GCA_002423305.1 Methylococcus sp. UBA6136
CGCCGACACCCGCATTATGAATGCGGTGCTCTAACCAGCTGAGCTACGTTGCCAAACAGCCGCGTATAATATTTTCCGATGCCTTGGCTGTCAACAACCGCTCCTGTCATGGGCTCATTTACTTTCCCATTCCGTCCCGGAATCCAGCGCGATCAGAGCTTTCATGGTCTGGACTGATTATGTCGATGGCTCATCGGCTTTGTGGGGCCTGTTCGTCAGCGCTTTCGTCTCCTCGACGCTGGCGCCGGGTGGGTCGGAGGCTGTTCTGGGTTATCTGGTCAAGCAATCCGCACATGAACCCACCTTGCTGCTCTTCGTAGCCACCCTGGGCAATACGCTCGGAGCGCTGACGACCTGGGTTCTGGGTTACTGGGCGGGTCTGCGTTTCCCTGCGGATCGCCCTCTTGATCCAAAACGGCACAAGGCTATCGTCACCGTTCAAAAGTGGGGCATGCCGCTGCTGCTACTTTCCTGGCTGCCTGTGGTAGGTGATGGGTTTTGCTTTGCTGCCGGCTGGCTGAAATTACCCTTCTGGACTTCGTTGCTGGCCATGGCTGTGGGCAAGTTGGGCCGTTACGCGGCGATCACGTACGCCTTGAGCAGTTAAGTCACGGGGTACATTGGCATGTTTCGTGACCTGTAAAGCACAGCAAGCCGGCAAGCATCCACATCATCTGAATCCCCTTAGCGATAGCAATCGGTTTCCCAAACGCCATTTATTAGGTAGGTTGTCCCTATGTCTTTATCCGAACCTCCTCACAAATCCCCATTGAGTGAAAGCAGGATTTCCGATCTTGAAAAGGCGATCGTCAATCATCTGATTTACCTGCTCGGTAAAGATCCAGTCGACACGCATCAACGGGACTGGTTCGAGGCGCTGGCTCGGGTCGTCCGCGATTTGCTGGCCACGCAATGGATGGAGTCGATGCGCAGTTATTACCTGCAGGACGCCAAGCGGGTGTATTACCTGTCCATGGAATTTCTTATGGGCCGGGCCCTCGGTAATGCCTTGCAAAACATGCAGTGCTCGGATGACTTTCACCTAGCACTGGAAGAGATGGGTTTGCGGCTGGAGGAGGTGAGCCAGTGCGAAGCGGAGGCGGGCCTGGGTAATGGCGGTCTCGGGCGGTTGGCGGCCTGCTATCTGGATTCACTGGCTAGCCTGAATATGCCGGGATTCGGTTACGGTATTCGTTATGAATATGGCATGTTCACCCAGCAGATCGAGCAGGGCTGGCAGGTGGAACACCCGGATAACTGGCTGCGCTACGGTAATCCCTGGGAGTTTCCTCGCACCGATGTGATTTACCGGGTGCAATTTAAGGGGAATGCACAACTGGTCGCGGAAGAGGGCCAATCGGCACATTACGTCTGGACTGAAACCGAGGATGTCATGGCGATGGCATACGACACGCCAATCCCCGGTTACGGCGGCAAGACGGTCAATAATTTGCGGCTCTGGTCAGCCAAAGCTTCCCGTGATTTCGACCTGAGGTACTTCAACGAAGGCAACTACATCAGGGCCGTGGAGCAGAAAACGCAGTCGGAAAATTTGTCGAAGGTGCTGTATCCGGACGACACCACCCAAATGGGGCGGGAGTTGCGTCTCCGGCAAGAATACTTCTTCGTTGCGGCGACCTTGCAGGACATTCTGTCCCACTTCACGAAGGATAATAAATCCTTCGAGCAACTCCCCGATGAAGTCGCGATTCAGCTCAATGACACGCATCCATCGATCGCGATTCCCGAATTGATGCGGATTCTGGTCGATGAACACCGTCTCGACTGGGACAAGGCCTGGGACATTACGTTACGTACCTTTGCCTACACCAATCACACGCTCTTGCCGGAAGCTCTGGAAACTTGGCCAGTCAGCCTGCTGGGTCGATTGCTGCCCCGACATCTGTTGATCATTTATGAGATCAACCGGCGATTCCTGGCCGAGGTCAGTCGCCTATTTCCTGGCGATATGGCGCTGATCAGGCGGGTATCGCTGATTGATGAAGAGCATGGGCAGCGTGTGCGCATGTCGCATCTGGCTATCGTAGGCAGTCACAAGATCAACGGTGTGGCGAAACTCCACTCGCTTTTGATGCAGACGACCATTTTCAGTGATTTTGCCAGGCTCTACCCCGATCGCTTTATCAATATCACCAACGGTGTTACGCCCAGGCGATGGCTGGATCAGGCCAACCAGGGCCTTTCCGCTCTGATTACCGAAGCTATCGGACCGGCCTGGATCAGCGATCTGGAGCGCCTGCGGGAGTTGGAACCGTTTGCCGAAGATCCCGCGTTTCGAGAGCGGTTTCGTGCCATCAAGTACTCGAACAAGTCGGCATGGGCGGAGAAATTTCTCAGCGTGACTGGTGTCGCGGTTGATCCGTTCAGCCTGTTTGATGTCCAGATCAAACGGATTCATGAATACAAACGCCAGTTGCTCAATGTGCTGCATGTCGTGACGCGATATAACCGCTTGCGAATGGATCCTTTGTCGGATTGTCCGCCGAGAACGGTCATTATCGGTGGTAAGGCCGCCCCGGGTTACCACATGGCCAAGCTGATCATCAAACTAATCAACGATGTCGCTGAGATCATCAATCATGACCCCTTGGTAAATGGGCGGATCAAGCTGGTTTTTCTGCCGGATTACAACGTCTCCAGTGCCATGGCCCTGATTCCGGCGGTGGATCTGTCCGAACAGATCTCGACGGCAGGTACCGAGGCTTCCGGGACCAGCAACATGAAAATGGTCATGAATGGCGCATTGACCATGGGCACGTTGGATGGCGCCAACATCGAGATTCGCGAAGCCGTGGGCGCGGATAATTTCTTCCTGTTTGGCCGCACGGCCAGCGAATTGGCGCAACTGCGAGAGCAGGGTTACAACCCCTGGGATCGCTACCACGCCAATTCGGAGTTGAGACAAGCACTGGACATGATCGCTTCGGGATTTTTCTCGCCGGATGACCCGGTTCGATTTCAGCCTCTGGTGGATTTGTTGCTTCAGGGCGGCGATCGTTATGCCCTGCTGGAAGATTACAGCGATTACCTGGCGGCGCAGGAAGCGGTGGATCGGGTTTATCTTGATCCCGACGAATGGAGCCGCAGGGCTATCCTGAATGTTGCGCGATCGGGCATTTTCTCCAGCGATCGAGCCATACAGACTTATGCCAATGAGGTTTGGGGGGTGAGTCCGCGCCGAACCTGAAGGGATGGCGCAGACTCATCAAGCCATCAACTATCGACTTTTACGTTGGTTTTGAGCAGTGCGAAGCGGTACACCAGAAGTGCAACCACAATCCCTACGGCAATCCATGAATATCCGATGAGTCCTGCCGACATGGTGGCCTTGTTGGCCGTGCCCTGGATGCTGCTGAGATAGGGTTTGGACACGGACAGCATCCAGGCCCAGGCGGGCAGTTGGTAGGCGATGGCACCAGCAATCGCCCACTGTACTGAGTTGGCGTGCAGGCGCAGAGCTGTTTTGTAAAACCAGTAGGCAATGCCAAGGGTCAGCAGCACAGAAATGAATAGGGCCATAGGGTTCTCCTCCGTCGGATATGTTTTTTGTTTGTGGAATCGCTCAGGATCTCTTCGACCGCTATGGACCGCTTTTTGATTCTCCCTTCGGGAGCGTCAGCGTCGGGCTTATCGGGCCAGAAGCTTCAAGAGCAGACTGAGTATAACGCTGATAATCAGCAGGCTGGTGATCGGGATAAACACGAAATAGCCGTCGCCTTCGATGCGAATGTCACCCGGTAGTTTCCCGAACCATCTCAAAGCATCCGGAAAAATACTCAGCAACGCTCCGATGAGGCTGATGCCAAGGCCAACAATAACCAGCAGGGTGCCTGTCTTCATTGTGCCCGGAGCCTGGGTCCCTTCTCCACGCCAAAAACCACCACCAGGATGATCAGCGCCAAGCCACCGAGGAAGGGCCGCAGATCGGTAAGGGTGGGTCGTAATTCCGCATAAGCACTGGATGTCAGTGTCTTGGCCAGTCCGGCGGGACTGGCGAGTCGTTCGTAACCCAGCCCGGTAATTGCAGACAGGGTCTTGAGATGGGGTTCATCGAGCCAGGAAAGATAAGGTCCTTCGCTGGGTAACGTCCGAGTAATGACCTTCTCGGAATAGACCGTGGTCGAGATCGGCGGTTTTTCAATGTCGGCATTTTCCCAGACGCCCAACAACTGATTGCTTCTGTCATAGCGAGGCACGGTCACCGGAGTGATGCCGCCCACCCCGACGATGACCCCCGATATTTCGCCCATGACACCCTCGGTCTGGGGTTTCAC
>DIVI01000098.1:0-2669 GCA_002423305.1 Methylococcus sp. UBA6136
TTCAAATCCTGTCCCCGCTACCACTTCATAGTTTACGGGCTTCCGTAGATGACTAAGAAACCGGCTAAATGCCGGTTTTTTAATGCTTTTTGTTCCGGCAACGTCCGCCGACTTCCGCCCCCAGCCGCGCCATCTGTGAGTAACTACGTGAGTAACTCGCTATCATCTGCGTGACTCACAAAAAAGTTACTCACATGGCGAAAAATTTACTCACGGACAATGCAGTTCGCCAGGCGAAGCCAGCCGAGAAGCCCTATCGGAAACTGGATGGTGAAGGCCTTGTTCTCCTGATCCAGCCGACCGGCGCGAAGTGGTGGAGATTCAGATACCGATTCAAGGGTAAGGCGAAGATGATCAGCCTGGGCGCTTATCCGAGAGTGTCTCTGATCGAGGCCAGGAATCTGCGTGATGATGCCGTCAAGAAGATCAACGAAGGCATAGACCCCAGCGACCACCGGGCAGCGGAGAGACAAGCCGTCGCCATTGAGAAGACCGTCGCAACAAATACGTTCGAGGCCATTGCGATGGAATGGTACGGGCGGCATTCACCTACCTGGGCCACTGCACACGCCAAGCGCGTCAAGGAGCGACTCGATAACCACGTCATCCCCTACATTGGTGAAAAGCCGATTACCGAGATCACCGCACCGGTGGTGCTGACCGTGCTGCGCAGGCTGGAAGATGTTGGCAAGCTGGAAACCGCACACAAAACCAAGCAGAGCATGGGACAGGTTTTCAGATATGCCATTGCGACGGGTAGGGCCGAGTCTGATCCAACACCATCACTCAAGGGAGCCTTGCCACCCGCCAAGACAGATCACTTCCCCGCGCTACTGTATCCCGACGCTATCGGTGCAGTGCTGCGTCAGTTTGATAACTATGGAGGCTATCCACCCGTGCGGGCTGGTCTGAAGCTGGGACCGTATCTGTTTTGCCGTCCTGGTGAACTACGGACTATGAAATGGGCCGACCTGGATCTTGACCTGGCAGAGTGGCGATTCACCCTGAGCAAAACCCATCAACCGCATATTGTGCCGCTATCCCACCAGGTGAAGGCCATCATCGAGGAGATGCACCTGCTGACCGGGAAGGGCGAGCACGTCATGCCGTCACAGCGTTCACCAAGAGGCGACCGACCCATGAGCGACGCGGCTATCACCTCCGCATATAGGGCAATGGGCATAGAGCAATCCACCCTGGTGGCGCATGGATGGCGAGCGACTGCCAGAACCCTCTTGGTGGAGCAGCTTAAATTCCCCGTTGATATTGTCGAGCAGCAATTAGGGCATTCCGTTAAGGATGCCTTGGGCCGAGCATATAACCGGACTCAGTTTTTGGATGAGCGCAGGGCAATGATGCAAGCCTGGGCCGATTATCTCGACACCCTCAAGAAATCGACCTCCTGAGGGGCGATATAAGCCACGAAATAACCCATGCCTAGCAAAGGCTGAAGGGTATAATCACTTCACCGCGACAAGGCCGGCCAGCCTGAGTAACCCTCACATACTCCCGTCGCGGTCCCTTCTGTGAGGTTCCACCATTCGCGTGAGGCGAGATGGACAAAATCGACAACATTCTCCGCCGTGTAGCGGCTGGAGAAATGACACCAGACCAGGCGAAAGAAAGGCTTAAGCCAAAGCGGGGGCGACCAAAAAAGTACCTCGACAGGAACGTGCAACCTCAAGATGGTGAGGCAATCCATGGCATCAGGCTGGGACCGCTAAAGTCAATGGCACTGGAGACGCCCCGAAACCTTGCCATCGGGGAGCACTATGTCGATCAAGTCGAATCCGGTATCAGACCGATGATGGCCCTGCGAAAAACGCTCGAAAAGTATCACACGAAGCGTTCACCATTATCTGCTGGAACCGTCCAAAAGTACGCTACCGTTTTTCGCAAACGTCGACAGCGCCACATGATCAGTCATAAAGGTATGTTGGAAGCCATCCGCAAAGGCATGGACCAGCTTTCTGGAGTAGCCCTAGCAAGAAAACTATTCTCTGAACTGCCGGAAGATCAAGAATAAAAAACCACCACACCCCGCATCATTACTGGGTTTCTCATTGGACAAGAAAATAGCCTGATTTTTCTGTCCAATCCAATTTAGCCAATAGCCGTGAAACTGGACCCGTTGAAAACAACAACGGAGTTTCACAAATGCAGACAAACCATCTCGGAGAATTTTGGCGACTCAACCGCGTAGAGCAGGAGTGTGGCGTCCGGAAATCTTTCATTTATCAGCATGAAAAGGTCGGCGCATTCCCGCGTCGTATCAAAGTTGGCAGGGCAGCGGTATGGTCATCGGCGCAAGTCGAGGACTGGAAACGGGCGCAAGCGGCTGGCAAGGAATGGAGCGCCAACTAATATGGGCGCTTCAATCTCATGCTTGACACGTTGTCCCGGACAGGCATACAGTCCGCCTCACGGTCTTGGCAGACCTAAACTCGAGGCGCATAAGAGCCGCGCCATCCATGTTCGCGGCTTTTTTGTGCAAAATGGAAAGTCCTATGGGCGATCCATGTGGGAATCCGCAAGGATTGCCGGTCCTCGAGCCGGTCTGCCAACCCGCATGGAATCGCCCACCCTCTTGGCAGGGGGTGAGCGGTTATCGCAACCGCAACTCGAGGACAACACCATGTCGCAAGACAAAACCCCCGGCGCATCCGTCG
>DIVI01000098.1:2719-2856 GCA_002423305.1 Methylococcus sp. UBA6136
AACTGCCAAACAAACCCGGCTGGCGCTGGTATGTGGCGCGGCACTTTGTGGTTCACCAGGATGGCAAGACACATCGTCGCAATGAGCCGCTGACTCGGCTTTATTTTTCAGAGAAGCAGGCGTTACGGGCGGCTGAA
>DIVI01000098.1:2928-6845 GCA_002423305.1 Methylococcus sp. UBA6136
CAGTATAGCACCCGGTTGGTTCGGGAAATTATCGGCACCGTTGTGGCAGCGCTGATTTTCTCGGCAATCGTCTGGACCTCTGCCTTCGGAATGTCTGGCGGATTCGATGCCGACGCTAATGTCATGGCATTGCTGCTGACTGCCGGAGCCAAGCGCAGAAATCCTCCGTACGCAAAGCAGCTGAACCGGTCAAAGCGCACCCTCTGGATCTGCTGCGGATCATCCGCCTGGGAGCGCGTGAACTGGCCAACTTGGATGCCGGGCGCAAAGGTTTTGCTACCACCTGGTGAACATCCGTCTGCCTTCAAATGGAATTGTGCAGAAGGATTCGAGGATTGCGTGATCATCACCGATGGCAAGCAGCCGTATCTGGATGAGATCAGTTATCTGGCCGCCGAGCTTCTTATCTATGTGGACCTGGTGCTTTTTGTCGACAACAAGGGCAACGCCATCCGATTCGACGCAGATTCGGAGGCCGCGTAATTATGGAGCATTCAGTCACACTGTCACCGGAGCAGCTGGCGCAGCGAAAAGCGCGAAAGCATTCAGAAACATTCACACATAACACAACTTCAGAAAAACCTACACAATCAACAGAAACCAACAATGACGCGGCATCTAGCCTTCATGGTGCCTTCACAAACCTGCACATTCCTGCGGATCACTTCGTCATCAAGGTAGACGACAAGCCACCAATCCTGATCGTTGAGTCAGAGGCGGCAAAGCGGCTTGCCGGATTCATGGTTGGCAGGTTTGCGCTAAATGGCGAGGCCGGATTCTGGCACCGGTTCGCCGGTACACACTGGGAGCCGGTTCATCAGTCGGTAGTCGATGAGACGATCACCGTTGCCATGTTCACCGCTTGCGGATCCGTTGGATTCAAAAGCCGGTATCTCAATGACGTGGCGACCATCATCAAGCGCGGCAACCTTTTGCCGATGCCGCCGTTCATGCCAGGCCGTTTGCCATTTCAGAATGGTCTGCTGGATCTGTTGACGCGCGACTTGACGCCAATCACTTCCAGCAATGCCGACTCCTGGTGTATCCCACACCACTACAGGAATGATTCTGCCTGTCCGGTTTTTATGGATTGGCTGAGTCAGGCGACGGGCGGCGATGATGGCAAGCAAATCATGTTGCGGGCCTTCATTGCCGCTGCACTCACTGGGCGCGCCGATCTTCAGAAGTTCATCTTCATGCGGGGGCCTGGTGGCACCGGCAAGTCTACTTACATGCGACTGCTGGAGCAGATCCTAGGCCGTGACAACTGCCAATCCACTGACCTGAAGAATCTCGAAACCAACCGCTTCGAGACGGCAAGGCTTTACGGCAAGCGATTGGTGGTTGTGACGGATACCGACAAGTTTGGCGGATCAGTCAACGTGCTGAAGGCGCTCACCGGCCAGGATCCAATCAGAAACGAACGCAAACACGTCCAGAACGGCGGCACCTTCATCTTCGCTGGGATGGTTCTGATGGCTGGCAATGAGACGTTGCAGACCACCGATTACACCTCCGGCCTTGCGCGCCGGATGTTGGTCATCGAGTTTGATCACGTCATCAGCCCACAGGCCAAGCGTGAATTCATCAACGCTGGCGGAGAGGATCGGCTGCACAGGGAGATTCCTGGAATCATCAACTGGGCGCTTGAACTGGACCGGGACCAGGTGGCCGCCGTCTTTATGCACCCGCCAGATTCGGTCAGGCAATCCACCTTCGACGCGGCGACTGATCAAAACCCGCTCGTGGGGTGGATCACAGCCAGCCTCTACCCGAAGCGTGACAGCAAGGTTTATGTAGGCGACCGGCAGGAAGGCAAAACCAAGGAGGGCATGACCTTTTATGTGGGCCAGGATTACAAGCTGTTTCCAAACTATCTGCTGTGGTGCAAGCACTCTGGCCGCGAGGCAGTGAGTATGCAACGGTTTTCGCGGCTGGCTCTGGACGTGCTGAAAAACACCTTACAGGTTGAAGTGATCAAGCATCGAGACGGATCTGGCGTCTACATCCAGGGCGTGGCGATTGATCAGGAAAAGGCCGCCGAGCATTGGGGTGACGCATGAACTATCAAGACCTCAAGCACCTGGCCAAAAGCAATAAGGTGACGATCCGCGATCTGTTGGTAATGGCCCCGCAAAACGATCCTTTCTATACCGGCACTGACGGGGATCTGATCAAAGCAAACTGGTTTGCCGATTTATGGCGAAGGTTCGGGTACTCAACAGGCGTTCACCTGCGCCGAATCCATTACCAGGTTGTCAGCCAAAGGGACGCGAAAGACTGTAATGGCAAGCCATACGAAAACACCGAACGTTGCTGGAACGATCTGAATCTTTCAGCGAAGGCAGCGCGATACCTTGGGCTGGTGCCGGTTGACGCATTCATCGACGCAAGGAATCCGCCCGCCCATGTTTATCACAGCAAGGATTACAAGCCATCTGAACCGTTTCTATCTATTGAGACCGATGAGTGGAGCTTGCCGAGTATCGCGCCGAGTCTTGATTACTCCCTCGAATTTCCCACTCCAGAGCCTTACGGATACCTTTTTAGTCCTGAAGATCAGCCTTACATGATCGAGATCTGGTGCGAGAAATCCACCATGAATGACGTGCTGTTGCCGATCTGCAATCGGTATCACACCAACTTCGTTACCGGCCTTGGCTTCCTGTCCATTACGTCAGTTCAACATCTACTCAATCGGGCGCAAGCATCCGGCAAGCCAGCAAGGATTCTGTATATCTCAGACTTCGACCCTGCTGGCAGTTTTATGCCGCAACAGATCGCGAGGCAGATCGAATTCTGGCTTCAACAGAAAAACCTGGATCTTGATATTGCACTGATGCCGCTGGCGCTTACGCGTGATCAAGTCATCAAATTTGAGTTGCCACGTATACCGATCAAGGACACAGATCGGAGGGCCGCCAACTTTGAAGAAAAGCATGGCGAGGGCGCAGTAGAGCTTGACGCACTTGAGGCGCTATATCCCGGCAGCCTGTCAGATATCGTCAATGGCGCAATCAGCCAGTTCGTTGATCATGGACTTAGGGCAAGGCTGCGTGAAGCAGAGGACGACGCCGAGGCTTGGGTAGAGGCTGAGTGGGATCGCAGAACCAGATTTTCCCAAGAGCGGTTTTATCAAATTGCGGACCAGGTGCAGTCGATCGCAGAAGGATATCGCGAGCGACTCACTGCAATGTCAGAAGAACTTGAGGATGAGATCAGGCCGTTACGACAGGAGCTTGATCAGTTACGGCATGACATTACAGAAACGGCATTTCTGATGGAGTCATCACTGCCGGAAAGACCGGAGGCCGAAACTGATCCCAATGACGGTAATTGGCTGTTCCGATCTGATCGCGATTACATCAGCCAGTTGGTTAGGTACAAGCAGTGAGGCCCTTGCCAATCTTGGTTCTGGCGTCTGGAATGCAACTATTGGCTATTTGGCCATTAGTTGCAGACTCGCCCAACCAATTCCTGACAGTCTCTCTCGGTACGCCAAAAACCCTGGCTATTCCATCCTGCGTCAGCCCGTCATGCTTCAAATCAATGGCGATTTGCTTGCGTGTCTTGTCAACGTGCTTCTTCTGCTCTGGCGATAAATTGCGGCGGGCAAAGTTTTGTGTAGGAAATGAAGGCCGAATGAACCAGCCATATACGCTGAAACCCGCGTGGTTGTTGGGCTGTGAAGGATATGACGGTTTTTTGCCAACTTGTTATGTATAGAGGAAAAGACGCCAATGGCTGAAGAAGTCAAAACCGCGTCGATACACATCGAGGCCCAGCGGCTTGTTGTCGCTGGCTATCTCCCGCCGCCGTTCACCATCTGCCCGCATGACTCAAGGCCGTTGTGGTCGATCGTTGAATTGGCACTGATGTTCGACCGCCGCCCTGATGAACTGATAAGCCTGCTGATC
>DIVI01000227.1 GCA_002423305.1 Methylococcus sp. UBA6136
AGCTCGATCTTGGTGCCACCCAGATCAATGCCTAACCGTATCGCCATGACTCAACCACCGTGGGAGATTTGTTCAAACCAGGCCATCACAGGCCATCATCGGATCGCATCAAGCCGCCGCCCGCTCCCGGATCAGTTCCAGCGTCTCGACCAGCTTGGCCACCTTCGCTTGCGGGAAAATGCCCAGCGGACCCTGTGCGTTGAGGTCGATGAAGGGGGACTCGAACAACCTGCCGGGTTCCATCGCGCCGGTCCGGGTCAGTTCCTCGACGATCAGTTTGACGAACTCGATCTGATCGGCGCCGGGGTTGCCGCCGGTCAGGAACTCGTTGAACAACTGCATCACCGCGTCACGTTCCAGCCCGATCAATGAACGGATGAACAGGCCCAGCCCATGGGCCTGTTCCGATGCCTTGCCGATCAGTTCCTTCGAGCCACCGGCCTCGATCAGCATCGTTTCCAGTGACGCCAAGTCCATCGGCGTCAACGGCTGACTGCGCCGCAGCCGCTGCAGCGACAGGTGGTCTTCGTGCTGCAGCAGGTACTGCCGGGCCTTGTCCTTGAACTTGGCCATGTCGAGCCCGACCGTCACATCGGGCAGGGCGATAATCGTCGGATCGTCGATCAGCTCGTCCTCAAAGTCGGTGTAGACCACGATCTTCTGCCCCTTGGGGATCAGCTTGATGAGCGCCCGCAGTTGCTTGCGCACCGTCTCCAGCATCGGCGTGGTGACGCCTTCCCACCACTCCTCGGACATCAGGTTCTGAATCAGCACAAGATGGGCCTTGATGGCCGGGATGTTGGACTGCTCGTCCAGCAGAGCGGCGATCTTCTGGATACGCTCCTTTAGCGAACTGAAGTCGGGCGTCGCCTTCAGCACCGCCAACTGCATACGCAGCATCAGCAGGTCGAAGCGCTTGGCGTCCTCGTCGCTATCCATCAGCTCGGTCGGCAAGTCCGCCACCTGCTCGGCCAGCTCGCTGAAGTCATCCGCCGAGAGGGCCTGCCATGCCTCGGCCTTGGCGAATTTCTCGACCGACTGCCGCCGGGGCCGCACCACAAAGTTGTGGACATTCATCGCCGTCACCCGGTCGCGCAGCAGTTGGGCAATCTCGCCGCGCAGATGCGGTTCCGTGCCCGGTGCGGGCGTGTTCACGTCCTTCAGATTGGCCACCGGATTCAGCACATCCAGCGACTGGATCAGGTCCAGTCGCGCCTTGAACAGCCGTGTGCTGAGCGATTCAGTCAGCGACCCTTCTGCCCCGGCGCCCGGCTGGCTGAAATACTCCAGATTCTGGCAGTAGTCGAACACGTAGAACTCGGTCTTGTGCTGGCCGGGACCGAACAAGTCGAAGCACAGCCGGGTGCCGCGCCCGATCATCTGCCAGAACTTGGTCTTCGAGCGCACCGGCTTGAAGAACACCAGATTGACCACCTCGGGTACGTCGATGCCGGTATCCAGCATGTCCACCGAGATGGCGATCTGCGGCAGCTTGTTGGGGTTGGAGAAGTCGTCGATCAGCGAGTCGCTGTACTCGGTCTTGTGGGTGATGACCCGGGCGAAGTGACCCTTGTACTGCGGGTAGTTCGTATCGAAGCGCTCGGCGATGAAGTCGGCGTGGGCCTGATTCTTGGCGAAGATGATGGTCTTGCCCAGCGTGTCACCACCCTCGACCTTCAGCCCGTTGGTCATGACATGGGCCAGCACCTTGTCCACCGTGTCGGTGTTGAACAGCCACTGGTTCAGCGCGGCGGCGTCGACCTCGGTTGGCGTGGTGCCGTCCTCGTTCCATTCCAGCGCATCCCACTGCTCCTTCTCCTCATCGGACAGGTCGTCGTACTTGATGCCCTGCCGCTGGAACCTGAGCGGCACGGAAATGGCGACCGGCGGCACCAGATAGCCATTGGCCACCGCCTCGTCCAGACCGTACACATCGGTCGGTACCCCAGACTCCAGATCGAACAGGCTGTAGGTGTTCTTGTCGATTTCGTCCTTGGGCGTGGCTGTCAGCCCCACCAGCCGGGCATCGAAGTAGTCGAAGATGGCGCGAAATTTCTGGTAGACCGAGCGGTGCGCCTCATCGATGACGATCAGGTCGAAGTGACCGACGCCGAACAGCTTCTGGTCGCCCTTCTCGGCATCGATCAAGCCCATCATGGTCTGGTAGGTGGAGACGAACACCCGCCTATGGCCGTGCTTGTCGGTGACCAGATTGACCGGCGACGCATCCGGCAGATGCTGCTTGAAGGCATTGACCGCCTGCCGCACCAGCGCCTTGCGGTCAGCCAGAAACAGGATGCGCTTGGCCCAGTTGCAGCGCATCAGCAGGTCACAGAGGGCGATGACCGTCCGCGTCTTGCCCGATCCGGTCGCCATCACCAGCAGCGCCTTGCGCAAATGATCGCGCTCGAAGGATTCGAGCACCCGGCGGATGGCGCGCGTCTGATAGTAACGTCCGGCGATATTCTCATTGATGGTCGCCACTGCCAGCGGTTTACGACTGGTCCGGCGCTGGATCAGCAGTTCCAGCTCGTCACGCTTGTAGAAGCCCTGCACGGCGCGGGGTGGATGGCTGAGGTCATCCCATAGCCAATGCTGGTAACCGTTGGAGAGGAAGATCACCGGGCGCTGCCCGTACATCGCCTCCAGGCAATCGGCGTACAGCTTGCCCTGCTGCTGCCCGACCATCGGACTGCGCTTGGTGTGTTTGGCTTCGCACAGCGCCAAGGGCTTGGCGTCGTCGGCCCACTCGACGTAATCGACGAAGCCGGTCCCGGTCGGGTTGGGCATGCCGATCACCTCGACCTCCAGATTCTTGTGCTGATCCAGCGCCCACCCGGCCTCCTTCAGCAGCAGGTCGATGAAGTAGTCGCGGGTCTCGGCTTCGGAATAATCGTGGGTGTCCGGCTGCGCGGAGTTGGCCTGCTTGGCGGCGGCGACTTCAGCACGCAGACGCTGCAGCTCCTCGTCCAGCGCGGCCTGAGTGCTGAGCAGTTCGGACAGCTTCTCGTCCCTCTCGTGGAGCTGGGTTTCCAGCGCCCGCAACTGCTCCACCGGCACCTTGGGCTGGGCGGCATTGGGCAACTGGTCCGCCGAGAAGCGCAAGTCGGGATCGGGCCGGGACCGCTGACCATAGGTGCGGGCCAGCCAGTAGCAGAAGTGAAACAGCTCCCGCGTCGCCACCACCGCATCGTTGCCCGACACCGGACGGGTGCCATGCACCGCCTGATTGCCGAGATCCTTGATCAGCTTGGCCTTGGTGAACAGCGCATCGCCGACCACGCTGCGGAAGGTCGGCTCATGGATCAGGGCGCTGAGGTTGTCCTGATACGGCAGGCGCAGGCTGCGGTCGAACTTGTAGAGCCATGCTACCGCCAGTTCCAGCGTGCGGCGGGCATAGAAGATCGACGTGCGCGGGTCGATATTGGCCACCACCTCGGCCCGCCGGGCGCTCTCATGGAGCTGCGGCCACTCGGCTTCGAGGTAGGTGAAGTGGGTCATGACTGATCCAGCGAGTCGAGCAAACTGCGTAGCGCTTCATAAAGCGGCGGCAACTCGGTATGGATGGCCGACCAAACGGCCTCCAGATCGACGGAAAAATAACCGTGAGAAAGGACGTTGCGCATACCGACGGCCCGGTTAAACGGTATCTCGGGATGCGCCTCGACGCAGTCCGGGTAGTGCTTCCTGATGTTGTTCGATGCCTCGCCGATCACCTCGAAGGTGCGGACGACCGCATCCTGCGTTTTGCGATCCGACTGGAAGGCAACTGCATCCATATCATCCACATACTCCAGGCAACGCTCAATCGCCTCCAATATGTGACCCAGATAGTCGGGCAGCCGAAAGTGCCTGGCCGGATTCATATCGGCTGCGCCTCTTGCTGAACGAGATGGCGGAACTTCTCCGGGAGGGCATGCGGCGTCAACACATCAACCGCCACCGGCAACAACGCCGACAGTTCGAACTGGATCGCGCCAATGTCAAACAGCGTAGTTTCGGCCGTCGGCTGCACCAGAATATCCAGATCACTGTCCTCGGTATCATCGCCATACAGCACCGAGCCGAACACACGGGGGTCAGTGACGCGGTGACTCAAGACAATTTCGCGAATGCGGTCGCGGTGAAGGTTCAGGGCTTCGGATGGGCGCATCAGAGTTCTCCCCGGAAGGCGCGGTGTTGGAGGGAGGAGAAGAGGGAGTTCAACTCTGCCACCGAGGCACGGTGATTTATTTTCAGTGACTCAAGGGCTTCAATGCGCTCTGCGAATCCTTCTTGTAGAAGCGGCGGAAGCACAGGAACAGGGATCGCGGCTAACGATTCGGTGTTGATGTTGTATTGACCCGCTGAGGTCTTGCACCTAGCCCGCAAGGCTCGGCGACCTTCGCCGCTTGAGAGGTAATGCTGCAAGACGACGGGATTTATTGTTGATTTCTTGAGTCGAGCGCGAATCAAGTAGGACGCATAGATGAATTGATTCGTGTCATATCCGGTTTTTTCGACCAGTGTGGGATCGAATACCGCGCATCGACCGACATTGTCAGGATTACCGTTTGTGCGTACGAAGAGAAGGTCGCCAGCTAATAATCGCAAACGCTGAAATTCAGCTGGTTCAACAGGCACCGTTTTAAGTTCCGTCAAGTCTAACGACCCACTCGCAACATTCGGAATTCGAAGAGTCGGGTATCCGTTCGAGCTTGACTTCTCTGAGGTTCCGTAGCGAAACCCCTCCATAAGCGCACCCATTGCAGTTCGTGCTGGTGCGTTCAATGCGGACCCAAACATCTCGATGAAAATCGACTGCGTGAGCTGGTCGAGTTCCGCCAAGGCTTCCCGGCGCTTGGCTCGGAGGGCATCGGCTTGGTCGAGGATGGCGGCGATGCGGCGTTGTTCGGGGAGGGGTGGAAGGTATATGGGAAGCGACTCAAGATAATGCTTAGGCACTCGCCGTTGCCCAGCACTACCTGTCATTTTTCGTGCGCCATCTACCCGGATTTCGTCACGTCGTAGGAAATGGACGAGGTACCTTGCATCTAATTTTTCGGAATGAGGCCTGACCACATGGAACTCAGTCGAACCGAAACCGTAACGATACTTTAATCGAACCTGTGCAATTTTTCCGTTTTCAAAACAGGGAGTGATTTTTGCTAACAAAACATCGCCGTCGTTGAAGTTCGTATAACCCTTCTGAACATCTGACAGAGGCCGATGCTCGGTAGCCAGTGCCACAGAATTTCCTTCGTCAACCGCAGCCATTGGCAAAAAATCGACAAACTCATCCGGCGAGATAGTTGCTGATTTGAAGGTTGGATTGATTTCAGCAACCTTGCCAAGAGGGACCGTCAATGCCGAACTCAAGACAACATCTCCTCAAGCTCTTCCATCCCTGCCTGAATCTCCGCCTCCAGTTCCCGCAGTCGAGCCAGTATCTCGGTCGGCGGGCGGTGCTCTATTTCTTCATGCACTACTTCCTTGTAGCGGTTGATCGACAGGTCGTAGCCGTTGGCGGCGATCTCGTCCTTGGGCACGCAGAAGCTTTGTGAGGTGCGGGGTCGCTCGATCTCGGAGCGATCCCGTAGTTTCCAGCGGGATAGTGCGTCGGGCAGGTTATTCCTGGCATGTTCCTCGGCACTGAGGATATGCAGCGGGGCCAGCCCCAGCTTGTCCAGATCCAGCAGCGGCTGGCGCTTGTCGTCAAGGCTCCAGCCGTCGGCCTGCATGTCGTAGAACCAAACGTGGTCGGTGCCGCCGGAGTTGGTCTTGGTGAACAGCAGAATGGCGGTCGACACCCCGGCATAAGGCTTGAAGCAGCCGGACGGCAGGGAAATGACGCCGTCGAGTTTCTGGTCCTCGACCAGCATCCGCCGAAGTTCCTTGTGCGCCTTGGACGAGCCGAACAGCACGCCATCGGGCACGATGACCGCTGCCCGACCACCGGGCTTGAGCAGCCGCAGGAATAGGGCGAGGAAGAGCAGCTCGGTCTTCTTGGTCTTGACGATGGCCAGCAGGTCCTTGGCGGTGCTCTCGGCATCCAGTGATCCGGCGAAGGGTGGATTGGCGAGGATCAGGGAGTAGCGCTCCTCATCACCGGCATGATCCTGTGCCAGTGAGTCCTTGTAGCGAATGTCGGGATTCTCGACACCATGCAGCGCCATGTTCATGCTGCCGATACGGAGCATGGTGTTGTCGAAGTCGTAGCCATGGAACATGCCATGGTGGAAGTGCTCCCGGCTGGCCGCGTCGGCGAGCATCTCCGGGTGCTTCTCGCGCAGGTATTCCCCAGCAGCCACCAGAAAGCCGCAGGTACCACTCGCCGGATCGCAGATGACGTCCTTGGCGTTGGGTGCGGTCAGCTCCACCATCAGCTGGATGATGTGGCGTGGGGTGCGGAACTGTCCGTTCTGTCCGGCGCTGGCGATCTTGCCGAGCATGTATTCGTAGAGATCCCCTTTGGTATCGCGGTCCTCCATCGGTACATGGTCGAGCAGGTCCACCACCTTGGCCAGCAGCGCCGGGGTCGGGATGGTGAAGCGGGCGTCCTTCATGTGATGGCTGTAGGTGGAGCCGTCGCCGCCCATGGTCTTGATGAACGGAAAGACATGCTCGCCCACCGTCTCGAACATCTCCGCCGGGGCGAAGTGCTTGAAGCGCGACCAGCGCAGGTCGTCGTAGCTGCGACCCTTGGTATCCATCCCTTCAGGAAATACACGCCGCGCCATCGGCTGCTTCAGCATCAGCGCCTTGCTCTCCTCCAGCGTGTGGGCATCGTCCAGCCGACGAATGAACAGCAGGTAGGTGATCTGCTCGATGACTTCGAGCGGGTTGGAAATGCCGCCGGACCAGAACGAGTTCCAGATGGCGTCGACTTGGCTGCGGATTTCGCCGGTGAGCATGGGAGATTTGTACCTGTATCAAACGATTTTCGATGATACCCGCTGGGTGGCGGGCTGTCAGTTTGGCCCCGCCCGTTGACACGTCTTGAAGGCCGCGGCTAAAACTGGACATCCGATTGGGCAGCGCATTCCCGGGGCTGCCCAGGTCGGCCTTGCATTCAATCAAGCAATCAAATCAGGGGAACTTCATGAAATGGCTGGGGATTTTGCTGGGCGGTCTTTTGCTAACCGGTTGCGATCCGGTTCCGGAGAAGGATGTGGAGTCGCAGAAGCGGCTGAATATCTGTAAGGCCGTCATGAAACGCTATATCACCGAGGCGCACCTGTACGAACGAGATTGGGAGAAAACTATTGGCAGTTGCAATATTTCCCAGATGCATCGCACCACCGAGCAGTGGGAATGCGTACTCAAGGGCATGGAGGGTGGTGAGAAATATGTCGATGCCTCCGACCGCTGTGGCTCCCTTAAGCCGTTGAAGTAGGTTCTGCCGAGACTTGAACTGCCCGCTTCCGTTCCGGCGGGGTCAGATTAAGGTCCTTCATGGCGCGCAGATAGGCGACGATGTCGGCGGCCGGGTCCGATGGCCCCGACGTCGCAGTGGTCATCATGGAAATGCAACGCCCCTATCAACCTGACGGGTTTCCAAAACCATCCGGTTTTTTAGACACTGACTCGGCGGCTCAGTCGTAATGCACCAGATCATAGGGCAGTTGCGGCTCGCGGCCGGAGGCCAGGTCGGTGAGGAATTTCCAGAAGACATCGGCGGAGGGCGGGCAGCCGGGCAGAAAGTAATCCACCTTCACGACTTCGTGGATGGGATGGACCTTGTTGAGCAGTAGCGGCAATTCGGGATCGTTGGGAATTTGCGGATTGACCAAGCCGACCCCGTCCAGATATGCCTCCTGCAGGCACTCTTCCAGCGGGATGTGGTTGCGCATGGCCGGGATGCCGCCATTGATGGCACAGGCGCCGACGGCCACCAGAATCTTGCAGTGATTGCGAAATTCGCGCAGCGTATGGACGTTCTCGGCATTGCATAATCCGCCCTCGATCAGGCCAATATCGACCTGCTCGCTGCAATGCTTGATGTCGGTCAATGGGCTGCGATCGAACTCGGCTACTTCGCACAGGGTCAGCAGACGCTCGTCGATATCAAGAAAGGACATGTGGCAGCCGAAGCAGCCGGCCAGCGAGGTGGTCGCGACCTTGAGTTTCTCAGCCATGTTCGCCTCCGGTCAGTGCATGGTCGTGTTCGAGACTTACCTCGGCGATGTTCTCGTGGTCGTAGGTTCGCTGGCCGATGGGGTGTTCATAGGCGGTGCGCTTGACGAGGATCGCCCCGACCGGACACACCTGCGCGGCCTTGTCGCGGGCGGACATGTCGGTGTCGACCAGCTTGCCACTGTCGGCATTGACGACGAGATGGCTTTGCATGCCGCGACCGGCGATACCGAAGACTGTCTTGCCGTCCACGTCCCGGCTGGCGCGGACGCAGAGCTCGCAGAGGATGCAGCGATCCAGGTCGAGCATCACATCAGGGTGTGAGGCATCAACATTGCGGTTCGGGAAAAAGTGCGGAAAGTGCGTGTCGAGCATGCCGACGTAGTAACCGACCGCCTGCAGCTGGCAGTTGCCGGTCTTCTCGCAGGACGGGCAGAAGTGATTCCCCTCGACGAACAACATTTGCGTGATGCTGCGCCGGGTTTCGTTCAGCTCCTTCGTGTTGTTGAGGACTTGCTGTCCCTCGGCCGCCGGCATCGTACAGGCCGAGCAGTTACGGCCGTTCACCTGCACGGTACACAGCTTGCAGCTGCCGTGCGGCTTGAATTCCGGGTTGTGGCAGAGATGCGGAATGTAGACATCGGCGGCCGTCGCCGCTTCGATGATGGTCTGCCCCGGGGTGAACGGGACTTCCTGACCGTCGATGGTAATGGTGTTGGATTTCATCGTTGCGCCTTTTGCCAGGGGAATGCCAATAGGGGGTCAGCCAACCTGTTCCAGGTGAGCATGCGCGTCGTCGCGTCCGGTCATCCGGCGCGAAATGTCCAGCGCACCGTCCAGATCAAAACCGGGCTCGAAGCTGATGTCCTTGAGTCGATCCTGATAAAGCTCCGGATAACGCTCCAACGTGCTGAGGATCGGATTGGCCGCCGTCTGACCGAGGCCGCAATGGCTGGTGGTCTTGACCAGTTTGGCCATGTGGGTCAGCTCGACCAGATCATGCGGGGTGCCGTGTCCTTCGCAAATCTTGTCCAGCATGTTGCGCAGCAGCGAGGTACCCACTCGGCACGGGGTGCAGAATCCGCAACTTTCGTGAGCGAAGAACTGGGTGAAATTGCGGGTGATTTCCAGCACGTCACGGGAGCGGTTGAAGACGATGAAGGAGCCGCCGGTGGCGAGGTCTTCGAAAGCCAGCTTGCGGTCGAACTCTTGCTCGGAAATGAAGGTACCGGAGGGGCCGCCGATCTGGACACTGAGGGTCTCTTCGGCTCCGCAATCCTGGAGAATTTCGGCGATCGTCGTACCGAAAGGGTATTCATAGATGCCGGGACGGAGGCAGTCTCCGGAGATACTCAGCACCTTGGTGCCGGTGGATTTGCCGGTGCCTTCGGCGGCGAACCAGGCACCGCCGTTGAGGGCGATCCGCGCCGCCGCCGCGAAAGTCTCCACATTATTGACGACCGTCGGTTGCCCCAGATACCCATGCGTGACGGGATAGGGCGGACGGTTGCGGGGATTGCCGCGCTTGCCCTCCAGCGATTCGATCAGGGCGGATTCCTCGCCGCAGATATAGGCGCCCGCACCCAGGTGGATACGGATGTCGAAATCGAACCCGGCCTGGCCTAGGATGGCCTGACCGAGGAATCCCTGCTGACGGCGCTCTTCGAGCACTTGCTGCAGAGGCTCATATAAATGGAGGTACTCACCGCGCAGATACAGGAAACCCGCCTGGGCGCCGACCAGCGCCGCGCAGACCGTCATGCCCTCGAAGACCTCATGCGCGTGCCGATTGAGCAAGACCCGATCCTTGAAGGTACCGGGTTCGCCTTCATCGGCATTGCAGACTACGAAACGCTTTACGGCAGGATCACCGGGGACCGCGCCTTCCTGGCCTTCGTAACAGAAACGCCACTTGGCGGCGGTCTTGAAACCCGCTCCACCGCGTCCTCGCAAGCCGGACTGATCGAGCGCCTCAAAAATTGCTTCACGGCCTTGATCAAACACCCGACGAATGGCAGAACCGGCCTCGATCGTCCCCTCCAGCAACAGCGATCGGCGGTGAATGTTGTCGTCGACATGAAACAGATCGTCGGGCCATTGTTCGAGGGGCGTTCCCGCGTCCACCCGGGCGGCAATCTGGTCGATCCTCGCCCTATCCAGCCGGGTCAGCGCCAGCCCGTTGACCAACGCTGCCGGGCCCTGGTCACACAGACCGGTACAGGAGGTGAAGCTGAAACTCACCGCGCCATCGGCACGTGTCTGGCCTGGCTTGACGGCCAGACGCTGGCAGAAATATTCGGCCAGCTCCCGGCTGCCCAGCATGTGATCGGTGATGGAATCGCTGAGACGGATATCGAATCGACCGACCGGCTCCGTGGTCAGGAAACTGTAGAACTCGGTCACGGCCTGGACCTGAGCAAGAGGAACCGCCAAAGCATCGGCGATGACCCGCATGGCCTCTCTCGATATACACAGAAACCGGGCCTGAACCTGGCGCAGGATCTGGAGCAACTCCGTGTCATGGGCACCATGACGCTGAATAATGTCTTTCAGGGCAACAAGGTCTGTGGGGGTCATGAGTGTCTCCGGAAAGTGCTTGATGCACTATATCAGCACCACCCTTAAAACACTGCTTGATCTGGGGAAATTCGCTGTCCCGCAGGATGACCCCCTTGCTCAGATACCCTCCTGCCGATCAGATACCTTACAATCGCCGGCACCACTACTTGGCAGAATGACCTTGGGCGGCATTACCCGCCGCATTGACCGCACCCTCCGAGACGCCCATGCAAAACTGGAAAAGACTGCTACTAATTATCGTCCTGACCCTTGCGGGTCTGGCTACCTTGTCATTGGGTTTAGGGCTGGTTTTCACCGACCTCATTGTGGATTTCTGGTGGCATATCGAGCTGGGTCTGCAGGAGTTCTTTTGGCTCAAACTGCTTTACCGTTACATCCTGGCGGGGATCGTGACGCTGTTCTTCTTCCTGATTTTCTTCCTGAACTTCTGGGCCGCTTCACGGTTTCTGGGCGTGGATGAGGACAGGCTCGCCAGGCTGAGCCGTGATGAAATGACTCGTCGGCAACGGTTTCTGAATCTTTTTCAAACCGGGTCCATTCGGGTATACATCCCGCTATCGCTGATTCTGGCCATCGGTATCGCCATCCCCTTCTATAAGGAATGGCACACGGCGCTGCTCTTCGTCTTTGGCCCAAAATCCGGGGTCAAGGATTTCTTCTTTGGGCAGGATGTCAGCTTTTTCCTGTTTTCATACCCCGTTTTCCAGCTGATTCAGAAAGAAATGCTGATCGCCTCGATCATCCTGACCGCGGCGATGACCCTGCTGTATTTCATGGAACACCGGATCACCGCTGGCCGAGGCAAGGAATGGGCTCCCGGCGCCAAGGTACACCTGACCGGGCTCGCCATCGTGACGGTATTGATCGTGGCATGGGGCTTTATTCTGGAACGCTACCAACTGCTGTATACCGAGGTGCATGAACCTCAGTTCTTCGGCCCGGGCTTCCTGGAGCTCAATTACTATCTGCCGCTGATCTGGATGTCCGTGGCCGCACTCATTGGCACGGCGATCGCCGCAATCTGGTTTGCCCACCGGGGCAAGGGATTGGCTACGGCGCTCTCACTGGGTTCGATTTTTCTGGCCACCCTGGTGGCTCGCAACATATCCGCCATTCCTGAGGCGATTGACCGTTTTATCGTCAAACCCAACCCGGTCAAGACCGAGGTGGTATCCATGAAGAACAACATCGATGCGACGCTGGCCGCTTATGACCTGAACAACATCACCAACATCGATATCTTGCCGGGGTTACCGGCCGATGACGTTCTCGATCCGGAGTTACGCTCCCATCTTTACAATATTCCGGTATGGGATCCGGAGTTCCTGGACGACGTTTACCAGCAACTTCAGGGCATTCGTCCCTACTACCACTTTACCAATGTGGACGTCGACCGTTACCTGATCAACGGGCGACTGGAGCAGGTCAATCTGGCTGCACGCGAGAACAACATCAGCCTGCTGCCGCCCGCTGCCCAGAATTGGGAAAACACCCATCTGCGCTATACCCATGGCTACGGCGCCGTGGCGACACCGGCAGCTCAAGATGGCCAGACTTCCATGCACTGGTACCTGCAGGATCTGACCATGCAGTCCAATGGTGAGTTTGCCGTCGTGCAAAGACCGGACATCTACTATGGCGAGGAGAACCTGTCCTATGCCATCGTCCCCAACAAACTGGATCTCGTCGGGATTCCCAGCGCGGATGAGGAGTCCAGCTTCAACTACACCGGATCTGGCGGCGTGCCCATCTCGTCGCTCTTTAGAAAGCTATTGTTCGCGCTGTATTTTCGCGACGAGAAACTGTTTTTCTCGGTCAACATCAACGGTGAAAGCAAGGCCCTGTTCCATCGCAACGTCGTGGAGAGAGTTCGTGAGCTCACCCCGTTCCTGAAGCTGGACCATGATCCCTACATCGTCATCACGCCCAAGCGCATTTTCTGGGTCATCGATGCCTACACGATTTCGGACTGGTATCCCACATCCAAAAGGACTTCGGCACGGTTTAATCGCGACGAAGGCGAACAACAGTTCAATTACATTCGCAACTCGGTCAAGATCGTCGTCGATGCCTATGACGGCCGTGTCGACTATTACATCAACGACAAATCCGACCCGATCATCCAAGGTTATAACAATGCCTACCCGGGACTGTTCAAAGACATCACCACGATGCCGCCGGCACTCAAGGAACATTTGCGCTATCCGCAAGACCTCTTCGTGAACCAGATGAAAATCTATGCGCGTTACCATCAGACGGAACCCGCATTGTTTTACGAGCAAGCGGAAACCTGGGATTTCGCTCGGGCAAACGATGCGATCGTCAAACCCTATTACCTGACGACCGCCCTTGAGGGTTATCAAAGCGAGCGACATAACTTTGTCCTGCTTAACCCCATGACACCGATCGGCCGCAGCAACCTCAGCGTATTGGCGGTGGCCGGCACCTTTGCGCCAGGACAGGAGCCCGTGACGCCGCAGGGAAAAGCCAACGGCAAGAAGATCATCATGTACCGGTTCAACCGTGAATCTCAGGTTGAAGGGCCGGCACAGGTCAGTGCGCTGATCGACCAGGACCCGGATATCGCCCGCCAACTGACCCTCTGGGACCAACGCGGCTCCAGAGTCCTGAGGGGCCGAATCATTGTGCTGCCGGTCGGCCGTTCAGTGCTTTATGTGCAGCCGGTTTACATCGTTTCCACCAGCGGCACCCGCATCCCGGAACTGCAACGGATTATCCTTTCCATGGGCAATGTCGTGGTCATGGATGCTTCGCTGGAAAATGGCATCATCGAGCTGGAAAAGCGGCTCAAGGCCCTCCGCGGAAGTAGTCCGGGACGAGTTCCAAAAGAGACCAAACCCGTCACTTCACCTCCGGCGGGAGGCCCGTCCATCTCGCCAATGTGATCTTCCCTCTTGAAATCACCCGATTAACACCAACACCGACGAGCCGCTGATGCCTGACGATTTCGCGCAACGCGCCCGGGAACTGATGGAAGCCGGACGCTTCATTGACAGCCGTGGCTGGGTTCCCGCAACCAGCGGCAATTTTTCCGCGCGTCTGGCCGATGGCCGAATCGCCATCACGGTTTCGGGACGCCACAAGGGCCGACTGACTCAAGCAGACATCATGCTGGTGGATGCGGAGGGGCGCTCACTGGATGGCCAAACGCCGTCGGCCGAAACCCGACTCCACACCGCCCTTTACCAGCGCTACCCCGAAGTGGGAGCAGTGCTGCACCCGCACTCTCCGAGCTCAACCCTGCTGTCGCGCTTACGAACAGAAGCGGTCGTGCTGGAAAATTACGAGTTACTCAAGGCGCTCAAGGGCATCAAGACACATGCCAGCCGGGTCACCATCCCCATCTTTGCCAATGATCAGGATATCCCCAGGCTGGCAAGCCTCGTCGATGAGTGGATGGACAGGCATGGGGATGTTCACGCTTACATCATTGCCAGCCATGGTTTTTACACCTGGGGCGACAACGTGGCGGAAGCCCTGAGGCAGGTTGAGGCCCTGGAATTCATGTTCGATATCGAATCACGCCTGCACGGAGCATATACCGCATGACGCTACTGACTATTCACCCCGACGATCACCCTGATGAAATGACCGTCCTGGACGACCCGACACAGATCGCCAGAAGACTGGATGAAGTGGGGGTTCTGTTCGAGCGCTGGACGGCCGAACAGGCTTTCACTCCCGAAGCTAGCCAGGAAGACATCATCAGCGCCTATCAAACCTCGGTAAACCGCCTGATAGATCGTTACGAATTTCAGACGGCCGACGTGGTCAGCCTGCGGCCAGACCATCCTCAAAAATCGGAATTGCGGGCCAAATTCCTCAATGAGCACACGCACGCTGAGTTTGAGGTTCGTTTTTTCGTCGAGGGGCGGGGGCTTTTCTACCTCCACATCGACCGAAAGGTCTGGCTAGTGCTGTGTGAAAAAGGCGATCTACTGAGTGTGCCGGCGGGTGTGAAACACTGGTTCGACATGGGCAAAAACCCTGACTTCAAGTGCATTCGCCTATTTTCGAATCCCGAAGGTTGGGTGGCCCAATTCACGGGCGACTCCATCGCCGAACGGTTCCCGACTTTCGAACAATTCCTCGCACGCCACGCATGATTCGCGCGATTCTCACCGATATCGAGGGCACGACCTCTTCGCTGTCCTTCGTCAAGGAAGTGCTTTTTCCCTATTCGCGGGAGCACATGAGCCCCTTCATTGCCGAACATGCCGCCGAACCTGAAGTCGCACGCGAGCTTGGGGAGGTGAGTCGATTGGCTGGAAGGGCGTTGTCCATCCCCGAGGCCACCGAGCAGCTGATCGAATGGATAGACCAGGATCGCAAGGCCACTCCTCTGAAGGCCCTGCAGGGCATGATTTGGGCGAGCGGCTACCAGAACAGTGACTTTCACGGTCACGTCTATGAAGACGCGGCCCGGAAACTTCAGGCATGGAAAGCGACTGGACTGTCCTTGTACGTGTTTTCATCGGGATCCGTCGCCGCACAGAAACTGCTCTTTGCGCACACGGAATATGGTGATCTGACGTCCCTGTTTTCCGGCTATTTTGATACGCGTGTGGGCCCCAAACAGGAATCCGCGTCCTATACCGCCATCGCCCAGCAGATCGGGATGCCGGGTGAAAACATCCTGTTCCTCTCGGACATCGACGGCGAACTGGATGCTGCCCAACAGGCTGGCCTGAAGACCGTCAAGCTGCTACGTGAGGGTAAGCTCGCCCCAATAAACACTCATATGACAGTTCGAAATTTCGATGACATTACCGTTTAGCGAAAGAGAACCCCGCATTGCCTAGTAGTGCGTTTCAGCAAAACAATTACCGTTCGCGGTGAGCCCTTCGG
>DIVI01000181.1 GCA_002423305.1 Methylococcus sp. UBA6136
GGGTTCCGAGCCGATCTCCAGCGTCATCTGAAACAACCGCGCCATCAGAAGATTCACCACAGCTGGCATGATCGAGAGACCCAGTTGTGGGTTCAGGACAAAAGCCCACATAAACACAGACAGGGTGATCATGGCCAGACCCCAGCGAATGCCCGGGCTCGCCTGGACTCCTAGGCCCATCAATAGCCCGATCGTGAGTAGCCCATCGGGAAGGCCTAGCCAATGAGTGGGCAACACTTGGGCTTTCAGCAATGCGTAAGACAATAAGGGAAAGGCCACGGCCAGACAGGTGGTCAGCGTGACTTTCCTGGACGTCATCTCAGACGGTCCGGCGCGCGGCCACTCCCTCTGCGAGGGCGCTCAGGGATGAAAAAAGGTGGGTGATATCGGGGTCATCGGATTTGATCTGGAAACCATATTGCCGCGATATCACCACCGACAATTCAAGCAGATCAATCGAGTCAAGCCCCAGACCCTCCTGATACAGGGGCGCATGCGGGTCGATGTCGCCGGCGGCTATTTCCAGATTAAGAGAGTCCACCAGCAGCTGCGCCAATTCATTTTCCAAAGCGTTCATGTCAGTCGTTCCGTGGAAGTCATCACCGCGGCTCAGTCCTTGCGGTGACTTTTTTTGTATAAATTAGCATTTCACCCAATCTGGCTGCAGATTGACAAAGCCTTCGATCTCCAGCAAAAGGGATTCTCGGCAAATGTCACCCACGACAAACAGCATAGGGCTCTCGGGATCCATGGCTTGCTGCAGGCAGGCTCTGACGGGTTCGTAATCATCGGCTCGACGGAGATACACCTTCCAGCTGGATCGGGCACCTAGCTGGCGGAGGTCGCCACTGCCGACTTGTCTCAGCAGGGCGCGTAAATTATCCAGTGTGGTCTGGCATTGGCCCATCAGCTCAGCCGCATGGACAGTCTCATGGCTCCGGATGCTGGCAGTTCCCGAGATAAACAGCTGATCACCGTGTGGGGTCGAGTATCGAACCGCCCGGGAAAACGAGGGACTTCGCGGCCCATGGATCGGAGGGTAACGATATGCGCTCATTTGCAGCGGGTTTTCGATCTGCAGACGGATCCCTTTTCCGGCCAGGAAGATGATCCAGAAATCACCGACTCGGCTGCCGACGGCCGTGGCGGCGGGAAGGTCATCATCCAGCGCATAGCCCATCTCGGCCAGAGCTTCATGGCGACCCCGGCAGAATCGCCGATAGCGTTCAAGTTGGTCCTGAGATTCATTGATTCGGGGAAAATAATTCCACAGGCGAAGCAGTTGGCCGTTCCCGTGGCTGCGCATGAGTCGGATAAGGTCGCAATAGCCTCGGTAAGTCACCTGATCCAGCTCATCGGCAGGATAGCGCGCTACACCCAAGAGCAGGTCATCGCTTTGCGCGTAACGAATGTCACCCAGGGCTCCGTAATGTACGGGAAGATCGGTAGACCAGACTTCCCGACCCGGACTGTCTCCGAGGGTATCCATCGCCAACCAGGCGGTCGGCACGTCCTCGTGATAAGAGTCTTCTGCTCCCTGGCCCACATGATTCATGATGCCCAGTAACTGCTGCCCCTCCGGCAGACAGAGAGGGTGCTCTGACGGCAAATAGATTTGGCGCAAGGCCCCGGTTTCAGCGGGCGAATTTGGCGAGGTTTTGAGAGGGCGGACGCTGGACATGCTCGACGGGATAACGGTGAGAGTGGCGGAGCCTATCGCCCGGACTAGCGGGTAACGGGCGGCACCCAGCCCCAACGGATCAAAGCACTCTTGACGTAATAAATCACCCGAAACACCGAAAGTGAAAACGTCATGGGCGTATCGCGGAAGATATCGCCCGCCAGCACCGAAGTCACGGCCTCACGAACCCGCAGCAGGTTTTGTGGGTGCATGAACAGGTCGCGGATGGCCGGGGTCGTGATGCGATAGATGAACCAGGAGAATGTCCCCAGGCCCTTGTGAATCTCCTGCTCGAATTGTCGCAAGCGTCGGGCCGTCGTCTTCGGTTCTCGCAGGAGTCCATGGACGGCATCAGCCGCCAGGAAGGCACTGTTCAGCGCCAGGTGGACGCCGCTGGAAAATACCGGGTCGATAAAGGCATAGGCATCCCCGGCCATCAGATAGTTATCGCCGGTCATGCGCCGCGATTGATAGGAATAGTTGCCGGTGGCCGTCACTTCGCTCGCCAGCGTTGCCTGGGCAAGACGGGCAGCCACACCCGGACAGAGCGCAATCGTGTCGCTAAAGAACTGCTCCACGGAACCCTCGCGGGACTTCAGATACTCCGGCTTGCAGACCGCGCCTACGCTCATGGTGCCGTCCTTGAGCGGGATTAGCCAGAACCAGCCGTGATCAAACCAGTAGATGCAGATATTGCCTTCTTCCCGGCCGGTGGCGCGTTCGGCACCCGCAAAATGAGCGTAGAGCGCGGCGCTCCGATGCTTCGGGTTACGTTCCTTGATGCCGAGAAAATCGGCCATGAAAGTATCCCGGCCCGTCGCATCGATATAGAAACGGGCTTGCCAGGTAGCACGCTCGCCGGATTCATCCATGGCTGAAATGGTTTGCAACCCGTTGCCATGAACTTCCGCGCTGTCCACACGCCAGCCTTCATGCACCTCGGCGCCTTTGCCGGCGGCGTTTTGCAAGAGCACGTGGTCGAATTCCGAACGTCTGACTTCATAGGCATAGGGGTAATCCCGCCTCAGGGCATCGCCGAATTCGAAGGTGGTGGTTTTGTCGTGATAAATGGAGTGAAATTCGGCTGCATATTTCCTCAGGCCGATCCGGTCGACGGCCTCCCTGACACCCAATTGATCCAGAAATGGGAGGCTGAGGGGGAGCAGGCTCTCCCCGATATGAAAGCGGGGGTGATGATCCTTTTCCAGAATCACCGTATGCCAGCCCTGCTCGGCGAGGAGTGCCCCGGCGGCCGCACCAGCCGGACCCCCGCCCATAATCAGCACGTCACAGGTTTTCAATGGACGGGTATCGATCGCAGAAATCATCGGCTAACAATGCGGGCTGTGAGTTGAATCCTAAGAAGGGGGTGGCCCCATCCGGGCCTCGGCATGCATGCCCGAGTATATCAAAGCGACTGAAATCACCGGTGTTGTTTGTGGAGCCTGGAAAATGACGCTTCGACCAGATTGTGCTAAGCGCATTCGATGAGCATGATCGAATGATTTTTCGAGGCCATCTTTTAACGATGCCGGTAAACTTTCCTTCAACTGACCCCAGTGATCCGACTAAATCGAATCTCCCCATGGCTAAACCTACCTACAAACGCTTTGAAATAAAGTTGGAACAGTCCGCCCAACCCGGCAGACCATGGGTGCCGAATGCTTTCATGGGATTCACATTTATTTTCCATACCGCCGCACTGGTAGCCGTCCTCTGGAGGCCGGACGACTGGCCATGGGCCCTGTCGGCCGTGGGGCTCAATCAACTCATCCTGATTCTGGCCGGTCTTTGGCCGAGGAGTCGCCTGCTGGGTTCAAACTGGACCCGCCTTCCCCCGGCGGCGGCGGCCAGGGGCGAGGTCTCGATTACCATCGACGATGGCCCCGATCCGGAGATCACCCCGCTTGTGCTGGACGTGTTGGACCAGTTTGACGCCAAAGCCAGCTTCTTTTGCATTGCCGAAAAAGCGCGGCAATATCCCGAGCTCTGCCGGGAGATCGTGTCGCGCGGCCACAGCATCGAAAACCACAGCTGGCATCACCGGCTGAATTTCGCCTTTGCCGGCTATCGGGGGTTCACCCGTGAGCTGACCGAGGCTCAGGACATCCTGACCCGGTTAAGCGGCAGCCGACCGCTGTTCTTCAGGGCACCGTTCGGAATTCGCAACCCGATCCTCGAGCCGGTATTGAGCCGTCTGGGTTTGCAGCTCGCCAGCTGGACTCGGCGCGGTTTTGACACCCGGGAAACCAACCCCGACCGCGTCAGCCAAAGGTTGCTGAGGGGCTTACAAGCCGGCGACATTCTGCTGCTGCATGATGGCAATGCCGCAAGAACTTTGGCAGGGGACGTTGTAATTCTGCAGGTGCTCCCCGGGGTGCTGGCCGCCATCCAAAAGGCGAATCTGCACGCGGTCAATCTTCGCTCGGCGCGGGCGTGAGCCAGGTCGATTTTCGCCGATGGGTGCACGCCACGGCCGCGCTTTACCGGCCCGTCGGTCGGGCTGCCGAGTATGCCGCCCGCGGCAAGCTGGCGGGTGACCCGATTTACCGGGCCCTGCTCAGCCCGCAACTCATACCCAATGGCTCGCGCCTGCTTGACCTTGGTTGTGGTCGCGCCTTACTGGCCGCCTGGCTGAAGACCGTTGGCGAAGACTATGACGCCGGTCAATGGGCGGAATGCGGAGAGCGGCCCCCCCGACTCGAGTGCTATCAGGGTGTCGAGCTGATGTTTGCCGACGCGCAATGCGCCCGGATGGCCCTGGGTCCTGAAGCCGCTATTGTCACCGGTGACATGCAAACCGCCGAATGGGATCAGGCCGATGTGGTGGTGATGCTGGATGTTCTTTACTTTCTTGAGCCCGCATCGCAAGAGAGACTCCTGGCTCGTGTTCGTCAGCACCTGCCCCCGCATGGCCGGCTATTGCTCCGGGTAGCCGATGCCTCCGCAGGCATCGGCTTCTGGTGGACACTTCTGGTCGACCATGTGGTCGCCGGATGGCGGGGACATCGCCTGGCCCGCTTTCATGGCCGGCCACTCGGCGACTGGATCACGCTACTCGAGCGCCTGGGCTTTTCCTGCCAAACGCAGCCGATGAGCGCCGGCACCCTATTTGAAAACGTGCTGATCCTGGCCCGCCCTAACACACAGCCGGACCGTCATTGAGATCACCGAGATTTTTTTTCTATAAGACAGGGCCCGACCTCACTCTTTCCATAGGACAAGCAGCATGAAAATTGGCATACCCCGGGAAACCAAGGATCAAGAAGGTCGTGTGGCGCTGACGCCGGCGGCGGTTCGGGCGTTGGTGATGGCCGGGCATGAGGTCCGGGTGGAGACGCAGGCTGGCGCTGGTTCGGGGTTTGCCGACGAAGAATATGCGGATGTAGGAGCACGCATCGTCGCGGTGGTCGATGCCTGGGACAGTCAACTGGTCCTTAAGGTGAAGGAGCCGCTGGAATCTGAATACGGCTATCTCAAGAATCAAATCCTTTTCACTTTTCTGCATCTGTCCGGCGTCCCACGATCCCTGACCGATGCGCTGCTGCGGGCGCGGACCACGGGCATCGCTTACGAGACGCTGGAGGATCGTCAGGGTCACTTGCCGTTGCTGGCGCCCATGAGCGCGGTCGCGGGAAATATGGCGGCTCTGGTGGGTGCGTATTATCTGGGGCGGACTCACGGCGGCAAGGGCGTTCAATTGGGCGAGATAATCGGAACCCGCCATGGTCGAGTGCTGATTGTCGGCGATGGCGTCGTTGCATGTCACGCGGCCCACAGTGCCCATGGACTGGGCGC
>DIVI01000015.1 GCA_002423305.1 Methylococcus sp. UBA6136
TTCAAGTCCGCCCGTTGCTACCATACAAAACAACGACTTAGGCCCTTCGGGGCCTTTTTCGTTTTTGGCACATGCCACGTATGTGCTACGCCAGGAGAGAAATGGGCTCATCAACATGCCTCATCGACTCGACCATCTTACCGACACTCAGGTCCTGAATCTTCAGGAAGCCGCCGCGCTTCCTGGTTTGGAGCACCTGACACTTCAGTACCTCGCCAATCGTAAGGCGTATGGACTGATAAGCAAGGTGATCAAGGCGAAGCGAACATTCAGGTAGCCTTTAATCTGCGTGATAGTGGCAGGATCAGGCGTGGAGCGATGTTTGTTAGCTTTGCTGCTCATCGCTGTCACAAGCACTCCTTCTAAAACACCATGGCATGATCGATCAGTATTCGATCACCGTCAGACACAAAGACAGCTTCAGCAACTCGAACATCTGAGCTTCGACTACAGAACTGGCGCCAAGTAACGGCTACAGAATCAGTTCTTCTGAATAGCGCCACAAACTCACGGCGCCCAAAGTAGCCCCACTTAGCCTGATAGTTATCACAAGCCCAGCGCAAATGCTCAGGTGTCACGATACAAAGCATACGCTCAGTAAAGTCGCGGCTGTGTTTGGCGTGATTGATTTCCGTAGAGCCCTCCATCATGTTGCTCATAATGGGTTCCACGATTTCGAGAATTTCGTCGTCCGTTAAATTTTCGAACAACGCTGCCATGTGACGCGCCTAAGTGAGGCTGAGTCTCTAAAATGAGAGATAGCGCAGAAGTGAGTGTGGAGATGTGCGTGAAAACCAAACATTTGTAGTACAGTAAAAAGCGCACTACTTTTTGGATTACACGAACGATTGAAGCCTGTAAGTTATTGAATTTAATCGGGAATTTGGTCGGGGTGAAAGGATTCGAACCTTCGACTTCTACCTCCCGAAGGTAGCGCTCTACCAAGCTGAGCTACACCCCGTAACAAGGTCTTGTGGCGGCCGGGCTTTAGCTAAAGCTCAAGGTTGCCAACTCGGGTATGACAACGCCTCACAAGGATGGGATTATACGCGTCGTCTTTGGCAGACTCAATCTTCATGACTCCCCTCGGGGCAAACACAGGCCTGTTTGGCAAGCCCCCCCTTGAAGAAGCACCCTCCCTGGCCGATACCGCATTCAATAGTTCCGATCCACCGAGAAGCGTGCGAGATCGGCGAGGGCTTGCTTGTAGATGGATTCCGGCAGGACGTCGAGGGCCGCCACGGCCTTGTCGGCCTCTTCGACCGCTCGACGAGAGGTGTAATTGATGGCATCCGTTGTCTTTACAATTTCAAAGACATTCATGAACGCATCGCGGTCACCCTGCTCGATAGCTTGGCGTAACAGGGCAGCCTGTGATTCGTCGGCTTTCTCCATGGCGTAGATCAGTGGCAAGGTGGGCTTGCCATCTGCCAGGTCATCGCCGAGATTCTTGCCGAGCTCCTCGGGTTTGGCTCGGTAATCCAGTGCGTCGTCAATCAGCTGGAAGGCGATGCCAAGATGCAGACCATAGTCTTTGAATGCCCGCTCAGCCTCCTCGGAGGCTCCGGACAGGACAGCAGCCAATTGCACCGCTGCGCTGAAGAGGATGGCGGTCTTGCGGGCAACGACCTCCAGGTATTGCTGCTCGGTGGTGGCGGGGTTGTTGCAATTGAGCAGCTGCAATACCTCGCCCTCGGCGATGGCGGTGGTCGTATGGGACAGAATTTCCATGATGCGGAGATTCTGAACGCTTACCATCAGCTCGAATGAACGGGAGTAGAGGTAATCACCGACGAGCACACTGGCGGAATTTCCCCATAGGGCATTGGCAGTATCGCGGCCGCGGCGCAGAGTGGACTCATCTACTACGTCATCATGCAAGAGCGTGGCGGTATGGATGAACTCGATCACAGCCGCTAGCGTGATCACATGCCGGTCGTGGCATCCCAGCGCCTTGGCAGCCAGCAACAGCAACATAGGTCGGAGTCGTTTGCCTCCACTATTGACGATGTAATGCCCGATCTGGTTGATCAGTACCACATCTGACTGGAGTTCACGCAGAATCAGCTGATCAACGGCCACCGTCTCCTTCTCGACCAGTCGTCGGAGTCTGGCGAAGTCGGTGAGGGAATCGGGAGCAACAGGTGATGTCATGAGAGGTGGGGGGGGATATGGACGTTTGCCGGTGTGAAGCGCCGGGTATGGTGAATAAAAAGGCGTGAATGCTAGGTTTGGGGGCAATTCATGTCAAGTTGCGCCCCCAAACCCCTACCTTTATCAAGACACATCTGTGCGGAGTGGGTGAGGCCAGACTCAAGCCTCGGCCGGGCCGGCGGGCAGGTCACCCTCGTAGGGGGTGGCATAACCACACTCCTTCTGCGGGCAGACTTTTTCTGCGCCTCGACGTTTGGTGATCTTCAGTGTCAGCAATGGCCAACCACAGTTGGGGCATGGCTCGTTAAGCGGTGGGTTCCATACGGCGTAACTGCAGTCGGGGTAGGTCGAGCATGAATAAAACAGCTTTCCGAACCGTGACTTACGTTTGGTGAGGCTGCCTTTTTTGCATTCCGGGCAGGACACGCCGGTATCCTCAGGCTTCTCCAATGGCTCGATATGCTTGCAGCCAGGGTAGCCCGTGCAGCCGATGAACTTGCCGTAACGGCCCGTTTTGATAACGAGTGGCGAATCGCACTTGGGGCAGACTCGCCCTTCGACGATCTCGGGCGGCGCCTGCGGTCCGTCATCCTTGAGATTACGGGTGTATTTGCATTCGGGATAGTTGGTGCAGCCGACAAAACGTCCATTGCGTCCCAGTCGAATGGATAGCTTGCTACCACATTCCGGGCATGCCTCATCCATCTCCTCATGGGTAACGTCTGCTCGCTTGAGGCTCTCGTCCTTGTCTCCGATCAGGGCGATGAACGGGCCCCAGAATTCCCGCAGCAGCGGTATCCAGCTTTTCTCGCCGCGAGAAACCGCATCGAGATCATCCTCAAGATGCGCCGTGAAGTTGTAGTCGACGTACTGGGTAAAATGCTCGGTCAGGAATTTGTTGACGATGCGTCCAACGTCGGTCGGGTGAAACCGCTTTGTTTCCAGCTCCGCATATTTACGTTGCTGGAGGGTGGAAATGATAGACGCATAGGTCGAGGGACGACCGATGCCATATTCTTCAAGTGCCTTAACCAGACTGGCTTCAGTGTAGCGCGGGGGTGGCTCGGTGAAATGCTGGGAGGTGGTGATCTCATTCAGGTCAACCACTTGCCCCCGCTTCAGATTGGGAAGATAGCCTTCCTCATCCTCGGCCGGGCCATCATCCTTGCCCTCGAGATACACACTCATGAACCCGGGATGCACCACGGTGGAACCATTGGCCCTGAAGACTCCCTGGCCCTCGGCACCGCAGGCCAGATCGACGGCCACCGTGTTAATGGTGGCATGCACCATCTGTGATGCCACGGCACGCTTCCAGACCAAAGAGTACAGCTTGAACTGATCGGGGCTGAGGTGGGATTTCACCTGATCCGGGATGCGGAACGCGGACGTCGGGCGGACAGCTTCATGAGCTTCCTGCGCGTTCTTGCTTTTGGTCTTGTACTGCGGCGGCTTAGCCGGAACGTTATCGGCACCAAAACGTGCAGCAATCAGCTCGCGCAATTCGTTGACCGCTTCATTGGCGAGGGTCACGGAATCGGTTCGCATATAGGTGATCAGACCCACCGTTTCGCCGCCCAGATCAATGCCTTCGTAGAGCTGCTGCGCCACGGTCATGGTGCGGCGAGTAGTAAAGCCCAGCTTGCGGGATGCTTCCTGTTGCAGTGTGGAAGTGGTGAAAGGAGCCGCAGGATTGCGCTTTCGCTCTTTCTCTTCCACCTGACTGACGGTCAATTTGCCGCCTGCCGCCTGGTTGAGATCGGTCTTGGCCTTTTGGGCCTGATCATCTTGGGTGATACTGAACTGCTCGAGCTTTTCTCCCGCCAGATGGGTAAGCCTGGCCCGGAACGGCTGCCCTTCCGCCGTCGAGTCGGCTTCAATCGTCCAGTATTCGCGGGTGACGAATTTTTCGATTTCCAGCTCCCGCTCGACGATCATGCGTAATGCGGGGCTTTGTACACGGCCAGCCGAGAGTCCACGCCGAATCTTCTTCCAGAGCAAGGGCGAGAGCTTGAAGCCCACCAGATAATCAAGCGCCCGGCGGGCCTGCTGGGCATTTATCAGATCCGTGGAAAGAGGCTTGGGATTCTCGATGGCCTCCGTCACTGCCCGCTTGGTGATTTCATGGAAAACGACGCGATGCACCGGTTTGTTTTCCAACAGCTTGCGCTGCTTGAGAATTTCGTAGATGTGCCAGGAAATCGCCTCACCTTCGCGATCAGGGTCGGTCGCGAGAAACAGGGCATCAGCCTGCTTGGCCGCCTTGGCAATGGTCTGTACATGTTTTTCATTGCGTTCGATCAATTCGTAACGCATCGCAAAATCGTCATCGGGATTGACCGCACCCTCCTTGGGCACAAGATCCCGTACATGGCCATAGGAGGCAAATACCTGGAAATCCTTGCCGAGATATTTTTCAATCGTTTTGGCTTTGGCAGGCGATTCAACAATGACGAGGTTACGGCTCATCGAATTTGGTCAGAGTTATCCAAGGTTAATAACGCGGGGTGAGCAGGCAATGGGTGTCTCGAGCATCAGTGCAAATAGGCTGGCAGGCTGCCATAAACCAGATGTTCCATCCGGGCAAAGGCCACCTCCTCATCGGGCTGGCTAAACAGAACCATCAGCACCATCCACTTCAGGTTTTCCAGAGAAATAGGCTCCTCTTGGATGGCCATCACCCGATCGATGACCAGTTCGCGGCTGGTCGGATTGAGAATGCCGCACTGCTCAAGAAACATCAGCAGCCCCCGACTTTCGGTATCCAGGCGAGCCATTTCCTCGGCCGAAAACACCCGGAAAGCCGGGGTGGATCCGCCCTGAATCGCCTGTTGTTCGGTCAGCGTATCAAGCCAATCGAGTGCCTTGGAAATCTCCGCCTGAGGAAACCCCGCTTCCAGGAGGTCGATCCTCACCTCGTCGGTATCCGGTTCACCCTCGGCATCCCCATCCAGAAATCTCTCAAACAAATAGATCAGAACGTCGAAAACGTTTTCTTTCATTGATGACTCTAATAATTGGGCGACGCAACTGGACTCATCTCAGTCGCATATAGCCTCCACCAGGCACGGCCGCAATGTCCCCGCTCAGCTCCAAACCAAGTAATTCAGAGACAATCGCATCGGCGGCAAGCCCTGTCGCGGCGACAAGAGTATCCACAGTCGTTACTTCATAAGCAATATATTTTAGGAGACCTGCTTCATTTCTCGTCCCGTCCATGTCCGACGTCAAAGGACTATGAGCGTCGGGTCGAACCAGAAGAGTCTCATATTCTTCAAGGATATCGTCCGGCGTCTGGACAAGCTTGGCACCCTGCTGGATCAGTTGGTGGCAACCACGAGCAAGCGGGTTATGAATCGATCCCGGGACGGCAAAAACATCCCGATTTTGCTCTACCGCCAGACGAGCCGTGATCAATGAGCCGGATTTGAGAGCGGCTTCCACCACCAGGGCGCCCATGGCCAGCCCACTGATGATGCGGTTACGACGGGGAAAGTTGGCTGCCAGGGGCCCAGTGCCCGGCGGGTACTCCGAAATCAGCGCACCGCCACGATCAAGAATGTCATCAGCCAGCTGCTCATGGTGCCGCGGGTAGATCCGGTCCGGACCCGTCCCGGCAACCGCAACGGTAATCCCCTGCCCCTCCAGTGCGCCCACATGACTAGCGGCATCGATGCCCATAGCCAGACCACTGACGATACCGAGTCCTTGCATGGCGAGATCCCGCGCAAACTCGCGCGCTGTTCTCTGGCCACTCGGCGTGGGGCTCCGACTGCCAACCACGGCAATATGGTTTCCCGACAGAATTGTCGGATCTCCCCGGACGAAGATGACCGCCGGAGGATCAGGGATTTCACGCAGCAGGGGTGGATACAGGGGATGGTCCAAGGTCAAGCAATGATGCCCGACCCCTTCGCTGAAAATCCAGCGAAGGTCGGCCTCTACCCACTCCCAGCGTGGTGCCGTCAGATAATCCATGGTTCTGGCTGGCACCCCGATCGCGCCCCATCCCGCAGGACCTGCCATGAACACGGCCTGAGGGGAACCGAAATGCTCCAGCAGTCGCCGAAAACGGACACTTCCGATTAGCGGGGCGCGGTGCAGTGCCAGCCAATAACGAAGTTCATTCGGGTCGGTTACCGGGGCGGAGAGCGTCATGGTGACCGGATCACATCGAGCACATGAATGAAGCGCTCTGCATTCATCACCAGGGCGAAACTGACCCTTCGATGATTCAGGAAAACCATCAGCTCCCCCGCCTTTTGTTCTGATCCAATCAGATTCTGCCCGAAGTTCGGCCTAATCATGTCCCTGATCTCTGAGCCCTTTTGCCAGATCTCGAACACATGCCCCACCTCAACACCGTTCAGAGATCCGCGGTCCAGCGCCACCACGGAAAATTGACCAATCTGACTGACCCCATCCATCACGCCAATGATGTGCCCGGTCAAACCCTTGCGTGGGGCGTGAGGCAAATACCCCACACCGATTTCGACACGATGAGAGGGCATCAACCGATCGCCTGCCCGCGCTTCCTTTTCAGCGCGGGTCAGCATGATCGTTGCCGGGTCTCCGGTTTGTTCAAGCGTGCCCTCTGCAATAAAAATAGCCTCATGCCCCAGTACCGCGTTCGTGTCAGGATCGCGATATTCCACGCCGGGACGGAAGAACGAGTAATCGACCGGGATTGACCTCTGAATGGAGCGCACAAACAGGCGATCACCCGGCCCGCCAATGACATGCTCCTCAGCCAGCCCAACCACGTAAGGAAGCCGATCCATATCATCGGCCTCGATGACCCTGGGTCGCGTCAGAAAGGGACTGATCGCCTTGAGCGGAATCACAGGCACCGGCTCGGCCAGTGGGGTCACCCTGATCCGGGGACTCAGCCGATCAGATTCAACGCCGTCCACCTGGAGAAAGGGTTGAGCGCCCCGCGCATCCAGCACAATCAGATCACCCGGATAAATCAGATTGGGATCCTGAATCTGCGAATTTCCGCGCCAAACCTCTGGCCACTCCCACGTGTTTTGGAGGAAACGGCCGGCGATACTCCAGAGCGTATCTCCCTCGACTACACGGTAGGTCTCGGGCCGATCTTCACGCCACTCCACAGCCAAAACGTTACCGGAGTGACCCAACAGCTTGAAGAAGGTCAGTATGACCCCCACGTAAAGCCAACCAGGGAAAGAGGCGCCAAAATGACCGCCAGGAAAACTTTTCAACGAGTCTCCCGGTAGGCTGCCCTTCTCCCACCTAAAGGACAAACTCCGGCGACCAGCCGTCGCTTTGAATACAAAATCATCGGCAATTCGTTAGAATTCCAAGCATATCGCGTTATGACACCCAAAGATTGAATGGCTATTCTACCTATACTCGAGTTTCCCGATGAACGGCTCCGCAAGAAGGCGAAATCCGTCGAGTCGGTCGATGGTCAAACCCTCAAGCTCATCGATGACATGCTGGAGACGATGTATGCCGCCCCCGGCATAGGGCTTGCCGCTACTCAGGTGAACATACAGAAGCGCATTCTCGTTCTGGATATTTCGGAGGAAAAGAACGCACCACTGGCTCTGATTAACCCCGAGCTGTTGCACAAGGAAGGCACGGAAGAATCTGATGAAGGCTGCCTGTCGGTTCCGGGGGTGTTCGAAAAGGTCAAGCGTGCCGAGAAAATCCGGATCAAGGCGCTGGATCGTGATGGCGGCTGCTTCGAGATGGATGCCGAAGGCCTCCTGGCCGTCTGCATCCAGCATGAAATCGACCATCTGGAAGGCAAGCTGTTTGTTGACTATCTGTCTCCGCTGAAAAGACAACTCGCCCGAAAAAAGGTAAAGAAAGAACAGCGGCAACGGGACGGCGGGACAGAAAACCCAAAAGCGCGCGGTGTAGCGTGAAAATCGTTTTTGCCGGTACGCCGGAATTCGCCGTCCCGCCACTGAAAGCCCTGCTGCAATCGACACATGAAATTTGCGGGGTATACACGCAGCCGGACCGCCCCGCCGGCCGGGGTCGCAAACTGACTCCCAGCCCGGTGAAATCGGTAGCACTGGCAGCCGGTCTCCCTGTCTTTCAGCCGGAATCCCTCAAGAGCGAAGAATCCCAAGCCCAATTGCGCGAGCTCAGGCCGGAACTCATGGTCGTAGTGGCCTACGGCCTGATACTGCCCAAAGTCGTGATTGATATTGCACCGCTCGGCTGCATCAATATCCATGCTTCGCTGTTGCCTCGCTGGCGGGGCGCGGCGCCGATCCAGCGCGCAGTTCTGGCAGGTGATGAGGAAACCGGCGTCACCATCATGTTCATCGAGCCACGTCTGGATGCGGGGCCGATGTTACTGAAGAAGCACTGTCCCATCCTCAAAGGTGAGACCTCGGGCGAACTGCATGACAAACTCGCCATACTCGGCGCCGAGGCGTTGATGGAAACACTGCCCGCCCTGGAGAACGGCACAGTTCATGCGGAAACCCAGGATGAGTCTTTAGTGATCCATGCCGCCAAACTCAGCAAGGAGGAAGCCTTGCTCGACTGGACCCAGCCGGCTACCAGGTTGGAGCGGCAGGTCGCCGCCTTCAATCCCTGGCCAGTGGCTGAAACTCGCTTTCGGGGTCAGCCATTGCGCATTTGGCGGGCTGAAGCACTCGAGGGTGATACCCTGTTGGCACCCGGTAGCGTAGTGAAAGGCAAGGACACACTGGACATTGCCACCGGTCGAGGACTCTTACGATTGCTGGAACTGCAACTCCCGGGCGCCAAAAGGATCCCTGCGAGAGACTTCCTCAACGCCCAGACGGGTTCCCTGCTTCGTCTGGGCGACTCCACTTGAACACCCGCTCACTCGCGGCGGATGTGCTGGTCCAGGTCATCCAGGAGGGTAAATCCCTCACCGTCGCCCTGGAGCCGGCTCTATCTGGCATGTCCGAATCCAGCGACCGGGCCTTTGTCCAGGCGCTTTGTTATGGGGTTATGCGTTGGTTCTGGCGCCTGGACCGGCTACTAAGTGAGCTGACCCGCAAACCTATCAAGGACGAACGGGTCCGTGTACTGGCCTTGCTGGGCCTTTATCAGCTTCAGTTCATGCGAGTCAAACCGCATGCCGCAGTGGGTGAGACCGTTTCAGCCGCTGGCTCCAAGACCTGGGCAAAACCGCTCCTCAACGGCATCCTCAGAACCTACCAAAGAGACCGCGAAACCCTCGACGCCCGTGTCAACGAACACGAACCCAGCGCCTGCGCTCATCCCTCCTGGCTTTTCAAAAAACTGCGAAAAGACTGGCCGACAGAGGCCACAGCAGTCTTCCAACATAACAATGAGCCCCCTCCATTGACTCTGCGGGTTAACCGCCTGAAACAGACTCGCGAGGCATACTTGGCCCGACTCGCCGAGCGCGATATTTCGGCTACCACCTCACCGGCTTGTGACTCCGCGATCACGCTCGGCCAAGCCATCGCGGTGGAAGCCATCCCGGGTTTTGCCAGCGGCGACGTCTCCGTTCAGGATGCCGCCGCACAACTGGCTGCAGGACTCCTTAACCTCGAAAAAGGCCAGCGGGTATTGGATTTGTGTGCTGCCCCTGGCGGCAAGTCGGCACATATTCTCGAGCATTGCCCGGATATCAGCGAACTGGTCGCGGTGGACATTTCTGGTAATCGTTTGCTTCGGGTACAAGAAAATCTCGACCGGATTGGCCTTCAGGCCACGTTGGTCACCGCAGATGCACTGACCCCTACCGACTGGTGGGATGGGCGACCCTTTGACCGAATTCTGGTAGACGCCCCCTGCTCCGCCACCGGCGTCATTCGCCGCCATCCCGACATCAAGGTTCTGCGTCAACCCTCCGACATTGATGAGCTCTGCCGAACCCAGCTACATATCCTTGCATCGGCTTGGTCGATGCTCGCAAAAGGTGGACAACTGCTATACGCCACGTGCTCGGTGCTCCGTGCGGAAAATGAGGAAACGATAGCCCGCTTTCTTTGCGATCATGCGGATGCTTGCGAGGCGGTCATCCATGCCGATTGGGGGATGCCAGCTTCCCATGGGCGACAGATACTCACCGGCATGGCCAATATGGATGGCTTTTACTATGCCCGCCTGGCAAAAACGGGGGCATAGGATTTGAAGCGCGCCGCCATGGCCTTTCTGTTTTGGCTCAGTAGCGGCCTATCGGCGGAGGATTATGGGATTTTCATTCATGAAGCCAACTTGACCAAACGGGGCGAACAGGCCTTCCTGAGCGCCGATGTGGAATACCGATTTACCCCTGCCGCGATTGACGCACTCGAACATGGGATTGCACTGACCCTCGTGTTGCAGTTCACCGTCCATCGTGAACGGGCCTATTGGTTCAACGAGACCGTTATCACCGAACGTCGGAATATCGAGCTGCGGTATCACCCCCTCGCCAAATCCTTCCAGATCGCGGACCTTGACAGCGGGGCAGTGCAAAGCTTTGCTAGCTTCGCGGCGGTCACGGATACCCTCAGTCGTATTCGGGGTTGGCCGATACAGAACGCGGAGTCTCTGGACAGTCGTCAGACCTATCTGGGCCGACTTGAACTCATCCTGGATATCGAAGCCCTGCCTTTGCCCCTTCGCGCTGAAGCCTATATTTCACCTGACTGGCGCCTACCTCATCCTCCATTCGAATGGCATTTAACTCCCTGAAGCCCCCACTCACGGTGTCCATCGTCGCCCTGTTTCTGGCGATTGTAGGTTCACTGCATCTAATGAGCTCGGCTACGCAGGATGCTTCCCGCCTGGGCCAAATGTACTCAGGACTGGTGCTGATCAACGGATTGGCCTCCCTATTGCTGCTGGGACTGGTCGGGGTCAACATCTACTGGTTGATCAGGCAACTTCGGAAAAACGTGGCCGGTTCTTACCTGACCGCCCGTATGATCTTTCTTTTCAGCCTGCTGACACTGGCCCCCGCATCCATTGTCTTTTATTACTCCATGCAGTTTCTGGATCGCAGCATCGATAGCTGGTTCGATGTGAAAATCGACCACGCCATGGAGGACGCCCTGCAGCTGGGCCAGACCGCGCTGGACGAACGCATGCGCAACCTCTTGAAGGAGACGGAGCACACGGCAGAACTGCTGGGCACATCTCCCGTTTCACTGTTGACCGTGCGCCTGAACGAGCTCAACCAAAACGACGACGCCGACATGACGCTGTTTACCCGACAGGGCCAAATCATCGCATTCAACGGCGCAGATACCGGATCGATCTCTCCCGACCTTCCGGAAATCGGCATCATGGTTCAGGTCCGACAAGGCAAACCCTATGTCGGGCTGGAAACCACCGAACATGGCAGCATGCAGATTCGTGCGGTGGTTTCGCTGATCGGCGATGATGCCATCTTCCTGCAGGCCATCTACCCCATTCCACAACGTCTGGCTGCGCTGGCTGACACGGTCGAATCGGCCCATCTCCATTACAAGGAACTGACCTTTCTGAGAAAGTCACTGAAGACCACCTTCATACTGACGCTGTCTCTGGTCCTTCTGCTGAGCCTTCTGGCGGCCATCTGGGCGGCATTCCTCAGCATTCGCCGCATCGTGGAACCCGTGCGCCTGCTGGCGATCGGGACCCGCGCCATCGCCGAGGGAGACTATGAGAAACGACTACCGGTCAGGGATCGGGGCGAACTGGCGTTTCTCGTACAGTCATTCAACACCATGACCGGCAAGATTGCTCAGGCTCGCGACGAGGCCCATCGCTCCAAGCTCGAAGTCGAACGACAGCATGCCTACCTGGAGACCGTTCTCACCAATCTGTCTTCGGCTGTACTGAGTCTTGACCCGAGCTTGAATGTGCTGACTGCCAATCAGGCGGCAGACAATATCCTTCATGCCGATTTTCAGCAGTACTTGGGTTGGCCGTTAGCCGTGCTCACCGGCGCCTACCCCCATCTGGCAGAACTCATGGACAAGCTGGAGCCCCACATAAAGGGACCGGCAAAGCACTGGCAAGAGGAAACCACTCTCCAGGGGCCGAGCGGGCGACAGGAGCTTTTCTGCCGGGGCACTCCTCTGTTCGGGGCTGGCGATGAGCGGGTTGGCGCGGTGCTGGTCATTGATGATGTCACCACGCTGATTCAGGCCCAGCGCAGTACCGCCTGGAGCGAGGTGGCCCGGCGTCTGGCTCACGAGATCAAGAATCCTTTGACGCCCATCCAGCTATCGGCCGAGAGACTTCGGCACAAACTGGCCAAAACCCTGGAGGGCCAGGACTTGGAAGTCCTGGAAAAATCCACCCGCACTATCGTTCAGCAGGTGGAGGCCATGAAGAGCATGGTCAATGCCTTTGGAGAATATGCCAAACCCACGATCACCCAAACCAGACCGGTCGCCATCAACACACTGATCGAGGAGGTCGTTGCGCTCTACCCTCCGCCTTCAGGCCTGGACTTCGAGCTTTCCCTGGCACCCGAACTTCCGCGAACTCAGGCCGATCCCGTCAAGCTTCGGCAAGTGGTTCACAACCTCATCAAGAATGCTCAGGAGGCAATACCCAGCGGGCAATCGGGTAGAATGTCGATCAGCACCCGGCTCAACGATGACGTCGCCCCGTCCCAGATCGAACTCCGCGTCAGCGACAATGGACCAGGCATACCGGCAGATCAGACAGACCGGATTTTCGAACCCTATGTGACCAGCAAGACCAAGGGAACCGGACTCGGGCTTGCCATCGTCAAGCGCATTATCGAAGAACTGGGTGGAAGCATCAGACTCGATACCACTTACCGCGATGGGGCCAGCTTTATTCTCCAGCTCCCGCTGGCGCCAGATACCCTCACGAGCGAACGATGAACATGCCAAAGAAAACCATCCTGGTGGTGGATGACGAGCCCGATATTCGCCAGCTCCTGCAAGAAATTCTTGAGGATGAGGGGTATGGGGTTGAAGTGGCAGAAAACGCCGAGGTGGCTCGCCGTCAGCGTCTGGAGCACACACCTGATCTGATCCTGCTCGACATCTGGATGCCGGATGAAGATGGCATCAGTCTCCTTAAGGATTGGCTCAAGGAAGACGGGCTATGCCCTGTCATCATGATGTCCGGTCACGCTACCGTGGAAACTGCTGTCGAGGCTACTCGGCTAGGTGCCTACGATTTTCTCGAAAAGCCGTTGTCTATGGCCAAGTTGTTGGTCACGGTCGAGCGCGCCATGGAAACGGCCCAGTTGCGGCGAGAGAACATCGGACTGAAACGCCGTATGGACGTGCCGGTCGAGCCGATTGGCAAAAGCCTCGTGATGGAAAAGCTACGCGACCAGATCAAGCGTCTGGCGCAACATGATGCGCGAGTGCTATTACTGGGCGAACCGGGCTCCGGCAAGGAAACCCTGGCGCGATATCTCCACGCCAACAGCCCGCGACGTGATGGCCCCTTCGTGGACGTCGGGGTTGGCACGATTGCCAGCAGCCATTCGGCCGTGGAGTTCTTTGGTCGCGTTGATGGCGACCAGATACAGCATGGGCTGCTGGAACAGGCGCATGGCGGCACCTTGTTCCTGGATGAAGTGGCTCACATGGAACCAGAGACGCAGGTCCGTCTCATGAGTGCGCTGGAGTCAAATTCCTTCTCGCGCGTCGGCGGCAGCGAACTGATCCATGTCGACGTCAGAATCATCGCCTCCACCTGCAAATCGCTGGAAGAGGAAGTCCGGGCGGGACGATTCCGTCCGGAACTCTACTATCTGCTCAACGTGGTCGCGCTTAAGGTACCCGCGCTCAGTGAGCATAGTGAGGATATACCCGACCTGCTTAAGTTTTATGTCGATTATTTCGTCAGCCGCGAAAAACTGCCCTTCCGGCGCTTCCCCGTCGCCGTACAGAATTTCCTGAGAAATTACCCGTGGCACGGCAACATCCGCGAACTGAAAAATCTGGTGCAGCGCCTGTTGATTCTGGGCACCGGCGAAGAGGTCGAACTGGAGGAGGTCAAAGCCTCCGTCGGTGAACACGTTGTGACTTCGCCCTCTGAGACCTCACAAAACCAACCCGATTTCTATAATCTGCCGCTGAAGGAAGCTCGGGAACGGTTTGAAAAAGCCTACTTGGAATATCACCTGGACAAATACTCAGGCAGTGTCGCCCGCCTGTCAGCCGCGATCGGTCTGGAGCGAACCCATTTGTACCGAAAACTCAACTCCCTGGGTATCCGCTTTCGCGAAAAGCGTTGATGTCAGAAATCCGGTGGATACAGAAAAACACCGCTAACTTGAGGAATCTATTCATCCTTTCCCCTGACGGAAAGCACATCACATAAGGCGTGATTCACCACACTGGATGCCGTGGAACCGAGCAAAAGGCCAAACCCATGGCGTCCATGGGTACCCACGACAATCAAGTCGGCCCCCATTTCTTCCGCAACCCGAATAATTTCCAGTTTGGGACTACCGAGCTCAACCCAACGCTGATCCTCAGGCACGCCAGCCTTCTCGGCCACTGCAGCCAAGCGAGACTTGGCCGATTCCACCACCTGGTCCGTCAAATCGACTTCGAAGGGAGAGACCGCGCCAAAGGAGGTATCCACCGGCGGCAGATATTCCACGACATGAAGAATGTACAGCTTGGCCCGGTCGTGGCCGGCCAGTTCGTTCGCCTTCTGTAAGGCTTTTTCGCCGCTATCCGAAAAATCGAAAGCGACCAATATGTGCTTATAAGTCATGCGGTCCTCCTGATCAGGGCAAAGGGGGAAACAGCCCCATCATAATCCTCATGCTAAGGACCGTGTAAATGAGCGCCAGAGCAAATCCCGGTCCGTAGCGAGGGAAATCCATGGATTGCTGGACGATGTGACCGAGCACAGCCAACTCCCAGAGCATCATGGCCAGCAGCACAAGTGAAACGGCGGGTTGCCATTCGGGAAGCGCAAGACTGATCAATACCAGCGGAATCGCCAAGGCTGTGATCATGCCATCGGCCGCGAGCGCGGCAATGAGGGTTTGAGGGAACCGCGTGATCTTGCTGGCCATCTTGAGCATGCCAAAAGAGAAACCGACGAGCAGCAATGTTGCGCAGACCGATTGCAGAAAGGCCTGAAAAAACGCCACCTCCACCCAACTGAGCATAGTAGAGGTCAAGAGTGCGAAGTTCAGTGATATTACAAGGAGAAAATGCGACAAGGGAATATCCTGCGGCCCCTTACGGAACAGGCAGATGTCGAGAAATAGTTTGAATATGGGCATACGAACGGGATGTTATGAGCCTATTCAAGGCTGGCCGCTTCGAATGCCTCACTGGCTTCCAGCCAGCGGTTTTCATGTTCTGCGATGGACTGTTCCAACCGCGCCCGTTCGGATAACAGGATATCGAGACGCGCCTTTGCCTCCGTCTGGTAAAGATCCGGGTCAGCCATTTTTTCCTCGAGCTTTTGGCGGGCCAGAATCGACTGATTCATCGCCATCTCGGCTTTTTCCATCGCGGTTCGGAGCGGCTTAAGCAGCCGACGAGATTCAACCTCCGAGCGGTGAGGTACCTGTTTTTGGGGTTTATCTGCTGTGCTAGGCTTATTCGCAGCGCGGGCCCGTGCCGTACGATGATCATTCAGCCAGCGCCGGTAGTCATCCATGTCGCCGTCAAAGCGCATTCCCGACCCATCGGCCACCAACCAAAGTTCATCGGCCACGGTCCGCAAAAGATAGCGATCATGCGATACGACAACCAAGGCCCCGGCGTAATCCTGCAAGGCAAGGCTCAGGGCGTCTCGTGTCTGTAGATCGAGATGATTGGTCGGCTCGTCCAGCAACAACAAATTGGGCTTCTGGTAAATCAGCATCGCCAGGACCAGCCGAGATTTTTCCCCGCCTGAAAATGGCGCAATCGACTCCAGCGCCTGATCGCCACGGAAGCCGAAACCACCCAGATAGCCTCGCAGCTCCTTTTCCGTTGCCCTGGCATCCAGTCGCTGGAGATGACGCAGCGGGCTTTCTTCGGGGTTCAGTTGCTCCAGCTGATGCTGGGCAAAATAGCCGATACGGAGATCCTGCGCGGCGATGCGTTCACCCGACAAGGGCGGCAAAACCCCGGCAAGCAGTTTGACAAAAGTTGACTTACCCGCACCATTCGGACCGAGCAGGCCAATCCGGTCACCCGGGGAAATGGTGAGCTCAACCCCGGAAATGATGGGTTTGTCACCATAGCCCGCCGCCGCGTCATCCAGTTTAAGCAAGGGAGACGGGGACTTCTCGGGTCGGCCAAAGCTAAATTCCAGTGGCGAATCGGCCTGCGCCTGGGCAATCAGGGTCATGCGATCCAGTGCTTTCAGGCGACTCTGCACCTGTTTGGCCTTGGTAGCCTGAGCCCTGAACCGGTCGACAAAGCCCTGAATGCGCAGAAGTTCTCTTTGCTGACGCTGAAAGGATGATTGCTGTTGGGACAGCATCTCTGCGCGGCGGGTTTCGAAGGCGCTGTAATTTCCGGTATTCAGCGTGACCTTGCCATGCTCGATGTGAAGAATGTGGGTCGCCAGATCGTCCAGAAAATCGCGATCATGCGAGACCAACAGCAAGGTGCCCGGATAGCTTGAAAGCCAGTCCTGCAACCAGATGACGGCATCGAGATCAAGGTGGTTGGTGGGCTCATCCAGGAGCAGAATGTCAGATCGACACATCAGCGCCTGCGCCACGTTGAGGCGAACGCGCCAGCCACCGGAGAATTCGGTGACCCCGCGATTTTCCTGACCCGGGGCGAAGCCAAGGCCATTCAACAATCGTGCGGCGCGGGAATTGGCCTCATAGCCTCCTACATGCTGGAGCTGCTCATGAAGATGAGCAAGGGCCAGTCCATCACCGGTTGCCTCGGCTTTGGCTAGCTCATCCTGAATGGCCCGCAATTCACGATCGCCATCCAGAACGTAGTCGAGTGCTGTCCGGTCAACGGCAGGCGTTTCCTGAGCAACATGAGCGATCTCCAAACCGGGCGGCAGAGTCAGGTCTCCGGCATCCGGGTGCAACGTCCCCATGATGAGTTCGAAGAAACTCGATTTTCCAGCGCCGTTGGCCCCGGTGATGCCGATTCGGTCCCCCTTGTTCAGGGTGAAATTGGCGTCCTCGAAAAGAACCCGTGTTCCCCGTCGCAGTGTGACTGAGCGGGCGTTGATCATAAGCCGATACGTGAGTGAACTCGAAACCCAGTTGAAGCGGTCCGAAAATCAGGACGCTTTTTCGATGTGCTGATCCGCTTCCTTGAAGAACTCCAGAATATCGCCGTGCTTGACCGTCTGACGCGGGATGATCAGGGCGGAATCCAGCGCAACAAACACGAAGGCGTAATTCTTGACGGCCTCAATGCGAAGAACATCGGCCCACTGAATACGCGATTCGCCGGATTTGCTGATTTCGACTAGATCGTGCGGTTCAATTCGCAGCGTGTACTCGCCGAGAATCCGTGCCTTATCTTCATCCGAGTACATCCGGGCAATCCGCTGGCGCGTTATCCATTTCAGGTAATACGGCGCACCCAATCCCCAGAAAGCGGCAACCCCGCCAATAGTGGCGGCCGTCAGGCTGTCCTGGTAGTAGAACCAGACAAACATGGCAATCAGGCTAAGAATCCCCGGAATGGTGGCCTGATGCAGACGCAAGGTCTTCTGCAGCTTTTCAGCGTTCTTTAGCTGATGGTCGTTGAACGCGAGCAGATCACGCTCACGCAACTCGTATTGAATTTCGGTCATTGCAGTTCGATTGGACTGTGGGGTTTGTACCCAGCAATGAAGCTGGCCGGCAAAGAGCGGTAGTATACGCACTTCGATCAGGGATTACCCTGTCCAAAGCTTGTTATCGCCGGTGCCGGACCGGCACTACCCAGGAGTCAGCACCATGCAAGGCAACCATGAAGTCGTCGCCCAACTCAATCATCTGCTCGCCGGGGAATTGACCGCCATCGACCAGTACTTCATTCACGGCTGCATGTGCCGTGAATGGGGTCTTCACAAGTTGGCTGAACATTTCTCCCATGAGATGCAGGAAGAACAGAGCCATGCCAACCAGTTGATCACCCGCATCCTTTTCCTGGGTGGTCTGCCTGTTCTCGATCAGCGCCAGCCGCTCAAGGTCGGACGCAATATTCCGGAGATACTGGGCAACGATCTGGCTCTGGAGTACAAGGTAATCGAGGAGCTCAAGCAAGCCATTGCAGTATGCGAAAAGATACAGGACTACCCTAGCCGGGACCTCCTGCTCGAATTACTCAGGGATACCGAGGAAGATCACACGCGGTGGCTCGAGACTCAGCTGGGATTGATCGCAAAAATCGGACTGGAGAACTATCAGCAGTCGCAAATGTAGAGGCCGAACCGGAACGCCCAACAAAAACCCACAGCGACTGCCATTGACTTACTATTGATAGCTGTTCTCGTTTGTATTACGATGTCACTCAACTTATCCAGGGTGAAATCGATATGTACATCTGCATCTGCAAAAGTGTGACCGATAGCCAGATTCGGCGCTGTGTCCGTGAAACTGGCGTCAGAAACCTGCGTGGCCTGCGCCGGGAACTGGGTGCCTGCGATCAGTGCGGAAAATGTGCGCGCGAGGCCCGGCAGATCATCACACAAAACATCGAAGAGTCGAATGGCGCTCGCCGTGAATTCCTCTCAGCCGCGTGAACCGTCACGCGACTGAACCAAGGATGCAGTCCTACATCATGGACTGTTGGTAATTTTGCACACCCACCCGTCCGATCAGTTCCAATTGGGTTTCGAGCCAATCAACATGCTCCTCTTCACTGTCAAGAATTGACTGGAACAGGTCACGACTGACGAAATCGCCCGCTTGTTCGCAGTATGCAATGGCTTCGCGAAGCTCGGGCAACGCCTCCATTTCAAGGCGCAGGTCGCATTCCAGAATCTCCTGAGTGTGCTCGCCGATTCTGAGCTTTCCCAACTCCTGCAAGTTGGGCAGTCCTTCCAGGAACAAAATACGTTCAATGAGCTTGTCCGCATGCTTCATCTCATCGATAGACTCGTGGTATTCCTTCTCATCGAGCTTGTGGAGCCCCCAGTTCTTGAACATACGCGCATGAAGAAAATACTGATTGATGGCCGTGAGCTCATTGGCCAGCACCTTATTCAGATGCTTGATGACTTTTTTATCGCCTTTCATGATATTTCCTCGAAAAAATGGTTAACGCCGGGCACCGACACAGACTAACGTCAGAGCAATCGTTCAGCAACGCCGAGAAGTGATTACCCCAAAGGTATCGCCGCCCTCTTTTGACTGAAAAAACTCACACTGCTCATGATTATTTACTTGCATGGCTTCCGGTCATCACCCGCATCCACCAAGGCTAAATGCCTGAAAAACCACCTGTCAGAGAAGGGCCTGAGCGATCAGTTCTGGTGCGAGGAACTCCCCATTGATCCAGCCATGGCTATCGCGCGTGTTGAGCAGACAATTGCGACCGATCCGGCTAAATCCGTCCTGATCGGAAGCTCGTTGGGCGGCTATTACGCCACTTATCTTGCCGAGAAACATGACCTGCGCGCGATACTCATTAATCCAGCAACGCATGCGGGGCAGACGCTGGCCCCCTGGATTGGACCACACACCAACCTCTACACCGGCGAACATTTTGAACTCACGTCCGGCCATGTCGCGGCGTTGAACAACCTTTGGGTACCCATCCTTAGCAAGCCGGAACGCTTCTGGCTGATTGTGGAAACCGGTGACGAGATTCTGGATTATCGGGAGGCCGTCTCCCGCTATGCCGGTGCCCGTCAGACCGTGATTGAAGGGGGCGATCACAGCCTGCGGCATTTCCCTGACTTACTGGAAGCCATGGTGGAATTCGCGTTATTTGACAAGGACTGACTGCGATCGGTTTGCCCACGCCCCACCGTGAAGCTACCGACTTGGTCTGAGCTAAACAGATCACCCTGGTCCGTTCGCCCGTGTCCTGGCGGTTTCCAGGTAGGCTTAACCTGCGGCGGCCTGCCTCGACATCTTCAAAGGCGCTGTTTGCGCTCGATCAAGGTAATCCTGCCATTGCTGCACTGTCAGCTTTTGTAACAATGGAACCACTGGATTTAGCTCGATCGGCGGCGCATCCCAATGCGTGTCATAGCCCAACTGCTCTGCTTCCAGCGCGATGCCATCTTCTGCCAGCAGTGGCTTGAACAGCAGGGGCACAGAAGCATTGAGAACGAGTTGAGTCAGCCACTTGGGGGCATTCATCGCCAGCATCGGAATCTTGACGCTGTCGAAGTAAAAGACGAAGAAAACACGCGTGGTTTTTTCATCGATAGGCAACAGGAAACACCAGTGCTTGATGCTGTCCCCGGTATTCGACCACTGATAGGGATAGTCGTAACAGATTTCGATGGAACGGGTGTTGACTCTTTTACGGTTCACAAAAAATCTGGAAATCTTCCCCTCGGCCATGTAGGTGTCGTACGTCAGGTACACCCGATTGTCATCAGACTCATAATGGGTCAGCTTGGCATCGACAAACGGTTGATACTTACGATGCAGAAACGCATGGGCAAAATCGCAGATGTTGTCGATCACCATCGAATGGTGGGTTTTCCAAGTGTAATCCACCGTGAAGCCGGCCCAGGGGTTGTCTCCGGTCAGTTCGGGAATTTCCGGGACTTTCTGCGCTTCGGCCTTCTTCGGATCGCCCGGGAAAAGCCAGATCAGGCCATAGCGTACCTGCAGCGGATAGGTTCGCAGCTGGTGTTTGATCAATGACTTGCCAAAGCTGTCATGCGAATAATCGGTCAACCAGCCATCCCGGTTGAACGACCAGCCATGGTAGGCACAGCGCAGCTGACACTTATCTACAGCTCCGTGGGTGAGTTTCAGATGGCGATGTGGACAACGGTTCTGGACCGCCGCCAACATGCTGTCCTCTCCTCTAAATACCGCTATAGATATATTCCAGAAGGTGATTTCCCTGACTTCACCCTTTTTTATGGCACTGTCGTATTCGACGGCATACCAGCGATCCGGGTCCATGCCGGAAGCCCGCGCTTTTTGCCGGGTATTCTTGGCTTCGTTGAAGGAGGGCGGTGTTGATTGGACGGTGTCGTTCTGGACATCGCTCATGGCGGAATTCTCCGAGACTAGGAAAAACTGAGCAAGGGGCTATAGCAGATCGGACCACCTACCGTGGTCTGATCACGCCTCGGCGGAGGAAATCTTCATAGGCTGCCTTTACGGCATCCTTGAGCGGTGTGGGGCGAAAACCCAGTTCCTCCCTCGCTTTACGATGGTCCACCCGTCGATGCATGCTGAGAAGGCGCACTGCAGCGGGAGTAAATCGGCGGGGCTTATTGGGAAAGGCACGAAACCATGTCTTGTCGGCCACTTCGGCAATGGCTGCCATGACGGGTGCCGGCATACGCAGCCGGGGCTTTGGCTGCCCTGTCACCTCACCAAACATATCAAGAAGGCCATCCACTGAAGAATAGGCTGTGCTGATGATGTACTTTTGGCCGGAACGTCCCTTCTGCATCGCGAGCACATGACCCTCGGCGATATCATGGGTAGAGACGAACTCGAACCCGCCGGGAATATAGGCGCGCAACTGCCCATGGGCGTAATCGATCAATACCCGCCCAATACGGGACGGGGCGAAGTCGTGAGGTCCGAGAATGGCGCAGGACGTTGCCACCACCACATTCAGCCCATCGGCATGGGCACGAAGACAGTGGTGCTCGACCAGATGCTTGGTGAAGCCATAAGGGAGGTGCCGGTCGAAGGGATAGAAAGGCATATCCTCATGGCTCGCCTTGCCGGCCTCATAACCGGTCGCACTTAGCGAACCCGAAACAACCACCTTTTCTACGCCATACGCGGCAGCGGCATTCAGGATATTCAGCGTGCCCAACACATTGGTATCAAAAACATCGCGCTTATGGGCTGCGTCTCCCTCAATGGTGGAAACGAGTGCCGCACAGTGGTAGACACGACCACAACCCTTGACTGCATCGGAGACTTCCTGGGCGTTGCGAAGATCGCCGGAAATCCATTCGACATCCAGGCCGTCCATCGCTCCGTTGTCGCGACCCTCACGGATCAGCACCCGAACCTCTTCTCCATCGGCAATGAGTCGCCGCACCAGATTCGCTCCCAGATGCCCAGTCGCACCAGTCACCAGGGTTTTACCAACACTCATGATAGGAAGTCGCAAAGTTGCCGCATAGGCCGGCAATGTTAACATGTAAGGGGCATTCGGACTGTCATTTCAGCGCATCCTGACGAATCACCGGGGATCTCTCAAGACGCGTCCTGACGGCTCCGAAATCCTGATTTCGCCGCTCCAAGCAGGGCACTTAACTCAATCCGCCTCCAGCCCCCGATCTTTGACATGAGCACCCCAAGCAACCCATCCGGCCAACTGTTCGAGTACATACTCACCCACCATCGAGGGCTCTTCGCCACCCTCATTCTTCTGCCCATCTCGTGCGTTTACAGCGCCTACGTATTTGTGCGCAACCACATCCTGTTCCGCCTGCGCTCGGCTCCAGCCCATCATGAGCAAAGGGTAAAAGACGTGATTCGGCAAATCGAGGAGTGGAAGAAGGACGGGGCCCAACAGCAGTTATGTACCGCCCGCTCCGGCTGGCAGGCCATGAGCGAAATGGTGCCCAAATACAAGCTTTCCCGCCGCAACATCCAGATCGGCATGTATGACATTCTGGAAATCGACGAGACAAAACAGACCGTTCGTGTAGAACCCATGGCCAGCATGGGCCAGGTCTCCCGCAGCCTAATCAGCAAAGGTTGGATCCTGCCGGTAGTACCTGAACTGGATGATCTGACTGTAGGCGGCTTGATCATGGGCTTCGGCGTGGAAACCAGCAGTCATAAATACGGGCTGTTCCAGTACATTTGCGAATCGTTTGATCTCGTCACGGCCGAGGGCAAACTGCTGCACTGCAGCGCCGAGGAAAACACCGAGCTTTTTCGCCTGATCCCCTGGAGTCACGGCACGCTGGGTTTCCTGGTTGCCGCTGAGCTCAAGATCATCCCGGCCCGCAAATATGTCCGGGTCGAATATCGCCCTGTGCATACACTGGACGATCTGTGCGACGGTTTCGACAAGGAATGCCGGGATACCAAAAACAACGAATTCGTCGAAGCCCTAGTTTATAGCCGCCATACCGGTGTCCTGATGACGGGCGCCCTGACGGATGAAACCGGGACTGACGGGGTCATCAACCGCATTGGTCGCTGGTACAAACCCTGGTTCTACAAGCACGTCGAGGAGTTGCTGAAAAACAGCCAGTCCACAGTGGAATACATCCCGCTTCGGGACTACCTCCATCGGCACACACGCAGCTATTTCTGGGCCATGGAGGAAATCATCACCTTTGGCAATCACCCACTGTTTCGCTGGCTACTGGGGTGGGCCCTGCCGCCGCGCATTGAACTGCTGAAGTACACCGAAACCGAGACAACAAGACGGCTCAGGGAAAAGCATCATGTCGTGCAGGACATGCTGATGCCGATGCCTTTGCTCAAAAAGTCCATCGAATATTTCGATGATCATTTTGACCTTTATCCGCTATGGCTATCCCCCATGGCCATCTTTGACAACCCACAGCACCTCGGTCTGATCCACCCCTATAAAACCTCACAAGGCGGTGTCGACGAAATGTATGTGGACATTGGCGCCTATGGCACCCCCCGAAAACCCGGGTTTGATGGCCGATCAGCCCTGCCGCTACTGGAGCGATTTGTCATTGATCATCAGGGATACCAGGCCCTCTACGCCAAAACACTATTGACCGAAGAGGACTTCCACCGGATGTTCGATCACTCCGCTTACGATCGACTCAGGGAGAAGCTCCCCTACTGCAAGCAGGCGTTTGGGGAGATCTACGACAAAGTCTCATCGAAAGGTCGCATTTCCCCCGTGGAAATGCGAAAACTGAAGTCCGCTGAAACCAGCCAGCCACGATAAAACCCCTGGGATGCTTCATACACGGATGCAAACCGTGAATGAAGCGTCGCCTTCAAATCCAGTCGACGCCATTTTTTGTGACAATTGGGCCGGCTGTCCACACTTTTTTGTGACCCGGTCCGTTGGATACTACTCAAGAACTGACACAAGTTTATGCTTGGCATGCTCAAGTCCATATCGGCTGAGTGGGGCTTAAGGTCGACATCCCTCATCGGTCATTGTCGGCATGACTTCCCCGTAACAACGGGCAGTCGATACATGCACAAAAGCCTGAAAGTTAGGTTTCAGCACCAAAGAATCGGCTCAGCGAAATTCGCTGAGCCGATTCTTTTTGCACCCTCGGTTAGGCCGTGACCCCGGGAATTAGCGCTTTCGGATCAGAAAAGATCCGATGAATCCGAACTTGGGCGACGCTCTGCAGGTTTTGGTGGGGTTTTGGGCTTTGGTTTGGCTAGTGGGGCAGTGGCCGGTTTAAGTGGAGCAGCCGGCCTCTTAGTCTCGGTATTTTTTGGCGTAGCCGGCGTCTTACTGATTTGCGGAATCCACCGCCCTCCACTCGGGGCTCGCGGCTTGGCCGTATTAGCATCATTTCCGCCAGTTGAAGCGGATCCCGATATCTTCTTACGCTTAAGCGAGTCCGCACTGACTGAATCCGCTGATCGAGAGGGAGACTCCCAGCCGCTTTCGCTCCCCGTCATACCCTCACTCGAGCGGGGCATGGCTTTAGGCTTCGCTTTGGGCTTGGATTTTTTCGGAGAATCCGTCACTTGGGAACCCCCGAGAACAGGCTCCAAGACAGGCGTGTTTGAAATTTCACCTGTGGAATCCGGACTCAAGGGAACAACGGGCTCGACAAGAGACTCGGTTACTACCGGCTGGGGAAAGCCACACGGGTTCTTCTCATCGCAGAGTTGAGCCACCTTGAACTCAATTCGGCGGTTCTTGAAACGTCCATAGGGCGTTTCATTGCTGGCAAGCGGTTGCTGACCGCCATAGCCCTTGACCTGCAGCATGTTGTCCGGCAAGCCCGCCGTCGTCAACGCGGTACGAACCGAATTGGCGCGCTCCAATGACAGCTTCAGATTCGCAGCGTCATTACCCTGGCTGTCCGTGTGGCCACCCACCTCGAAAACCACGGGTACAACCAATGTCCTGGCCAGATCCACCACCCGGTTGACAATAACCAGACTTTCTTCTGGAAAGGCAGAACCCCCCTCCGGGAAGGGAATGACCCATCGACTAAGGACTGCGGCAAGATCATTGCCTTGATAGTTGGGCGGCAGGGCAGACAAGGCATCCAGCGTTTCAAGATGCGACTCCTGGGCTAATTCAACGTCTTCGTCCCCCAGATAGCCAAGCCGAAATCCCGGTCCCAACGCGGTTTTCAGACTGTTGAGCACACTCTCCCGGTCCTCATTGGAAAGCCAGCCACCCAATTTCACGGAATTTCCCTCAAGACGGACATCGACGCCGGGAATATTCAGTTGCGGCAACACCCGATCAAGCTTGGACAACCAAGCCGGCACGGCTACTGAAGGGTTTACCAGGAGATTACCGGTCAAGCGTGACTGACCATAAAAAGTAAGCAACTGCTCCGTAATATTGGCCTTCATTCCGGCATCCGTGACAACACCGGTGTATTCATATTGGCCGCCATCATTACGGATGATCAGCTTTGCCACGGGTTTGCCCGGCTCAGGCTCGGGGATTGAGGGAGCAGGCGTCTGATCGGCGACAATCTCGCGCGGATGAGTGACGATGTGCTTGATTTTTGATTGATTCTTCCAGACCTGATAACCCAGAAGAGACGCTGTCACCAGCAGGGAGAGAACTCCGAAAGACCACCATAGGAATGTATTGGAGCGCTTTTCCTGAACCCGTCCCATAGGTTTGCCGGCAGGCGTTACCACCCTGGAGGAATCCCCATCCAGGAAGGCCTGAACGGCCGCCGGAATCTTGGTGGGGATCACGCCATCCGCGGTAAAAAAGCGAGCCAGCCGAGGAATCGCATACGCCATGGCCGTTTTGACTCGGGCATTTGCCATCCCAAGGTTCTTGCCCGCTTTAGAGATGGCCCCGGCGCCGATGACACTTTCCAGGTCCTTGCCATCCAATGGCTTAATGGCCACGGCACTATCGCGCCAGGAGCGAGGCAAATCGCCCAGACCCGCCTGATCCAATCGATCAAAAAGTCCGTGCAGCCCCCCGGAACTGGGATCGAACATGATCCTGATGGCTTCAGCCACCATGGGCCCTGCCCTGTTACCCAAGCCAAAATTCTCTGCCGTCTCACGAACAATTGCATTCAACAAGGCCATCTAGGGGCTCTCCACTTTCATATATTTATGGGTTAAATCTTCCCATCTGTTTCCAATGATAACGGAACCGTATTATTTTGGCTGTCATTTGGAGCGCAGTTTGGATTGATATCTAATTTGATCGATTGACAACACTTGCCTGCGTGAAGCCCTGCCGGTATGTTCCCGCTGCCAATGCCACACCTTTGATGATAATGTCAACGACTCACCGCTTTGCTTCCCTTTTTCTGCTTTTTCTGCTGCAGTCCAACCCGCTCCGCGCCGACACCAGATCACCCACAAATGATTCAACCAGTGCCCAATCCACTCCGGGCCGAGCATTTATCGTAGTCATTGATGCAGGTCACGGCGGGAAGGATGGAGGCGCATCGGGACCGAACGGCACCCTCGAGAAAGACGTGGTCCTCTCCATCGCAAAAAAACTGTTCGCCTTCATACGAACCGAGAAAGGGATGCGTAGCATCATGGTACGCGCAGGCGATCACTATATGGACCTGCGCAAACGAGCCGAAATGGCTCATGAAGCCCGGGCAGACCTGTTTATTTCCTTGCATGCCGACGCCTATGAGGACAACCTGACACAGGGATCTTCGGTTTTTACCCTGTCGGAAACCGGCGCTACCAGTGAAGCTGCCCGGTATCTGGCCGATCGCGAAAATGCAGCGATAGTAGGCGGGGTAGACCTGAAGAATCAGGATGCCGTTCTCGCTTCGGTTCTGGTGGACATGTCAAAAAATGCGACCCTTGAAGCCAGCGACATGGCCGCCGCCAGCCTCATCGAAGCAATTGAAAAGGAGTTCAAGGTCCACAACCACCAGACCCAGAAAGCGAATTTTGCGGTATTGAGATCACTGGATGTGCCATCCGTCCTGATAGAGACGGGGTTCATCTCCAATCACGAGGAAGAAAAAAGACTGCTGGACCCAATGCATCAGGAGCGCCTGGCACGAGCCCTTTTCAAGGGAATCAAGACCTATGCCCGTGAATCGGTCCGTTCATCGGGGCCCTAGCCGAGCAATCGCCCCGGTGCGTAGCCTCTGCCCGAATCAATCCAAAACCCGCCTCAAAACATGAATTTAACCAAGAAAAGCGGCTCGCTGGTCTATTCCACAGCGTTCGGCCGCATGTGCCCTCAATGCAGTAACCCGCTCAATGCTTGCCGCTGCTCTAAAAACAAGCCCAGCGTCCCGAGGTCGGACGGCATTGTGCGTATTTCGCGCGAGACCAAAGGCAGGAGGGGCAAGGGCGTCACCGTGATCACCGGCGTTCCCCTGAATTCAGTAGAACTGGAAAAGCTGGGACGACAGCTCAAGCAGCGTTGCGGAACGGGTGGCACTGTCAAGGATGGCACCATCGAAATTCAGGGCGACCATCGTGACTTGCTCCTGAGCGAGCTGGAAAAATTGGGCTGGGTCGTCAAAAAAGCCGGCGGGTGAAAATCCGTCAGGCCTGAAGCATACCCGCCGCTTGAGCGGGCTGGTTTAGCATTCAGCAATAATGAATCGGATAGGATTCAGCCGGAAACGCCTCGAGGTGTCACAGTCAATCAGTAACACCCCGAAAGCAAGGAGCTTAATTAGCCGGATACAGCACAGAAGGCTTGAAATAAGCGGCTGGGTACTTGGGATCCTCGACTGGCTCAGAAGCTGCCGTCTGCACGGCTGGCGCAGCCTCTGCGTGGCTCACCGCAGGAGCGGCAGCGGCGGAGACAGAACCGGTCGTTTTCTCAATCAGTGCCGGGTCACTGAAAAGCACGGAAGGCTGGAAGTTATAGGCGGGATATTGATCCTCGCTAGCGACAGCCACATTCCCAACCACGGCTGCACTAAAGAGAGAAACAGCGGCCAGAGACTTGATAAGTTGCATAGTTACCTCCATTCGATCAGACGTTTTTATTGAATCCTGGGATGGCGGCTCGTCCGCTTGAATCCCGTGTACCCCGCACAATCTTCAATCGGGCGCACACTCTCTTGAAACACCCGCGTACTTTATCCGAAATTCCACGCAAGATGAATTCAGCGCAGTGTTACGCGGGGGCGAAAAACCAGCCGAAATCAGAACAGCCCGATGATCTGGCCATGCTCATCCACATCGATGGCCTCCGCTGCCGGAACCTTGGGCAACCCGGGCATGGTCATGATGTCCCCGGCAATCGCCACAACAAAGCCCGCGCCATTGGCCAGCCGCACTTCGCGGATATGTAAATTGTGTCCGCTGGGGGCACCCCTCGCACCTGCATCCGTGGAAAAGGACATCTGCGTTTTCGCCATGCAGACCGGATAATCGGGATGTAACTCACCCCACTGTTCCAGCTGCTGCCTGACTTTGGCATCTGCGCTGATGGTCGCGGCGCCGTAAACCTTGGTGGCTATGGCTTCGATTTTGTTCCAGAGCGGTGCGTCTTTTTCGTAAACAAAAGCGTGTCGTCCCGGCTGCGCATCCACCTGTTCGGCGACAACCCGGGCAAGCTCCTCGGCACCTTCACCACCCTCGGCCCAGTGCCTCGCAATCACGGCCTTGACGCCAAGATTCTCACACTGCTGGCGCAACCACTCCACCTCTGCATCCGTATCAAAATGGAAGTGATTGATGCCCACCACACACGGCAACCGGTAATGCTCGCGAATATTGAGGACATGCTTTTCCAGATTCGCAAACCCCTTTTCCAATGCCGACAGATCCTCCTGATTCAATGCTTCCCTGCTCACCCCGCCATGGAATTTCAAAGCCCTGACCGTTGCCACCAGCACCACCACAGCGGGTTCGAGCCCCGCCATCCGGCACTTGATGTCGATGAATTTCTCTGCTCCCAGGTCGGCGCCGAATCCCGCCTCAGTCACTACATAGTCCGCCAGCTTCAGGGCCGTCCGGGTGGCCATGACCGTATTGCAGCCATGTGCGATATTGGCGAAAGGGCCGCCGTGAATGATGGCGATATTGTTCTCGAGGGTCTGTACCAAATTCGGTTTTATGGCGTCCTTCAGCAAGGCCGCCATGGCGCCATGCGCTTTCAGATCGCAGGCATAGACCGGCGTTTTGCCATCCGTCTTGTAGGCAACGATGATGCGGCCCAGACGCTGCTTGAGATCGTCAAGATCAGTGGCCAAACACAGAATCGCCATGACCTCGGAAGCCACGACAATATCGAAACCATCCTCACGCAAATAACCGTTGGGCGTACCACCCAGTCCGACAACAATCTTGCGCAGGGCGCGGTCGTTCATGTCCACCACCCGCTTCCACTGGATGCGGCGAGGGTCAATGCCCAGGGCATTGCCGTGACTGATGTGATTGTCGATCAGCGCTGACAACAGATTATGCGCGACGCCGATGGCATGGAAGTCACCCGTGAAATGCAGGTTGATGTCCTCCATGGGAACCACCTGAGCATGCCCGCCACCCGCTGCGCCACCCTTGACCCCAAAACAAGGTCCCAGGGAAGGCTCCCTCAGACACATCACGGCTTTTTTGCCAATGCGATTGAGGCCATCACCCAGCCCGACCGTCGTCGTGGTTTTGCCCTCACCCGCTGGCGTCGGGCTGATGGCGGTGACCAGAATCAGCTTGCCGTCCGGCCGATTTTCAAGCGAATGTATGTAATCCAGCGAAAGCTTGGCCTTGAAATGCCCATAGGGATCCAGTTCCTGCGGGGGAATTCCCAGCTTCACGCGCGCCAAATCGATGATCGGGATCATTTTGGCCTGGCGGGCAATTTCAATATCAGACATGGAGACTCCTCTGGAAATTAACGAAAGAATCGTCGCGCTCTTTCAGGGACGAAATCTGACAATCTATAAAGCCACATCTCTTTTCAGCCACCGCAGCACTTCTTGTACTTTTTGCCGCTCCCACACGGACACGGGGCATTCCTGAGCGGCTTCCCCTGATGGGCAATCTTGCCATGGAAAGGAAAGGTTCCATCAAGGTAAAACCAGCGACCATCCTGTCGGGTAAAACGACTGATTTCGTGAAACAGGTAGGTGTCCTCGCCGAGCTCATACTTTGCCTTGAACTCCACCACTCCCCGGTCATCCGACTCGGTACCACCGATAGTTTTGATCACTTCCAGACTCGACCAGGTCCTTTCATCCTGATCCAGGCCCAGTTGCTTTGGACGTTTGACGGGATCCCAAGTCGACTGAAGATACTCCGAATTTCTCAACTGAAACGCCGAAAAACGCGATCGCATGAGGGTTTCCGCACTGGGGGGGACGGTTTCGCCGGCCAGGAAGGGGCCACAACAGTCTGAAAATAACTTCCCCGACCAACAGGGGCAAGAGTTGCTTGTATCCACCATTTGAACTGTTAGCGGGGAAACTTGAGGGGGCGGAATCTTAACATCAAGCGAGCCCCGAGCGACCACCAGGCAACCGATCAGCAATGAGGTCTTCAATCATGCACACGCGCCCGATTACAATTGCCCGATGCAGGCTTATGAATTTTCACACCGGTTGCTTGAGTGGTTTGACCACCACGGCCGCAAGCACCTGCCTTGGCAGATCGAACGAAATCCCTACCGCGTCTGGGTTTCGGAAATCATGCTGCAACAAACCCAAGTGACGACGGTGATTCCGTATTTCAACCGGTTCATGGCCCGGTTCCCCGACGTGTCGAGCCTGGCTGGCGCCGAACTCATTGATGTCACCGACCACTGGGCGGGTCTCGGCTATTACGCCCGTGCGCGTCACCTTCATCTTGCGGCCAAGGCACTGAGCCATCAGTACGCGGGCGAATTCCCGTCCACCCTTGACGCGCTCCAGAGCCTTCCCGGCATCGGCCGATCTACGGCCGGCGCCATTCTGAGTCTGGGCCTGAACCAGCGCGCGGCCATCCTCGACGGCAATGTCAAACGGGTACTATGCCGTTTTGCCGGCATCGAGGGCTGGCCGGGGGGGACGGGCATCATCAGCCGACTGTGGGAACTCAGCGAAAGCCTGACCCCGATCCTACGCGTAGCCGACTACAATCAGGCCATGATGGATCTGGGCGCCATGGTCTGCACCCGGAACAAGCCCACGTGCGAAAACTGCCCCCTCAAAGCCGATTGCGAGGCTCGGGCAACCCGCCGGACGCACATAATTCCGACTCCGAGGCCCAAACGGGATATGCCAAGCCGCCAAAGCTTCCTGCTGGTGATGCGAAATCCGAATGACGAAATCTTTCTGGAAACCCGCCCGCCCACCGGCATCTGGGCCAACCTCAAAAGCTTCCCGGAATTCGACTCGCTGGATGAACTAGAAGCGTGGTGCACCCAGCAAGGCCACCAGACGCAACAAATGACCGTCTTGCCACAACGCCGCCATACCTTTTCGCATTACCATCTGGATTTTACGGCGGTCATCTGTCCGGTAAACAACAGCAACACCGTGAGCGAAAATCTGCAGAGTGGCTGGTTTGCACCCCGAGATGTGAGAAGCTTGCCGGCGCCCATCAGAACATTGCTCGCGGAACTCGATCCGCAGATCGCCGACTCATCGTGATCCGTCACAAAAACCTGAACCTTAACCCGTCAATTCAAGAAAACGCACATGACCCACATCGTCAAATGCCTGAGGACCGGCAAAGAAGCTACTGGCCTCGAGAAACCTCCGTTCCCCGGCCCGGCGGGACAGAAGATTTATGAAAACATTTCGGCCGAGGCCTGGCAGGAATGGTTGAAACTGCAAACCATGCTCATCAACGAACACCGACTGACACCGTTCGAGGCAGAGTCCAAGAAGTTTCTGGCGGTTGAGCGCGAAAAATTCCTGTTCGGCGGAGCCAGCGACATGCCCGAAGGCTATCGCCCACCCGCCGGTTAAACAGGACTACTCTTCTTCCGCGGGCTCGGGCTCCGTGACCACTTCGGCGGATTCCACATCCGCCTCGTCCGGGTAAGGCGAGCTCCTTGCGTCGGCAGGACGCTCAACCGGATCCGCCTGAATGGTCCGACTGGGCCTGTAGGGGGTTGCCGGAGAATAGAACTCCTCGGAGGCATCCGTCTCGGCAGGAGCAGGCTCATAGGAACGAGCCGGAGTGCGCGTAACAGGCACGGCTGCCTTTGGGACACTTCGACTGGACTTGATCGGCGGCGCATCCAGCGCGGATTTGTTCGGGTCTTCTTCCTGAGCAATCGGCGCCAGCCCTTCATCACTTTCGGCCGCCTGCTGCCAACCACTGCCATTCCCACCAATCACAACGGGAATCCCCGTGGGCTTGTCGATGGCACGACGAACCTTGTCCATATTGACCGAAGCGCCCTTGTCCCTCTGCTTCTGGATTTCGGAGTTGGCCAGGCGCATCAGGAAACTGGAGCGCTGGGCATCTTCCCGGGCCAGTTGTTCCTTGCTGATATTGTCATCCGGGTCATGCGGCGAAATGCCGACATCCTCATCCAGAGGCTGGCTGACCTCCACGTACAGCTTGTTACCCTCCCAGCCCAGCTTGATCGGCTGGTTGACGAGATACACCGGCGCGCCGATCGGCACCTGAGGAAATAGCTTGGCGATATCCTCGTTGTACAGCCGCATGCAGCCGTGGGTCACACGCATGCCGATGCCATCCGCCTTGGCCGCATCGGTGCCGTGAATCAGGTAACCGGCGACGCCCAGGCGCATGGCAAATTTGCCCAAGGGATTGTCGGGACCGGGCGGTACCACGTCCGGCAAGGGATCGCCCTTCGCCGCATGCTCGCGCTTGATTGAGGCCGGCGGCGTCCAGGAAGGATCCTTCTGCTTGTTCACCACGGTCGTCTTGCCAATCGGTGTGCGCCAGTCCATCCGGCCCATGCTGACCGGGTAGGTAATGACTTCGCCGGTCTGGGCGGAGGTGAAACTTTGCGCGGGCGCAGCGACGGGCGCCGGTTTGGCCGGTGCCACCGGCTTGGCGCCCGGGGCGGTCTTGGTGGTCGCGCGGGCCACAGGCGCGGTGGCCGGCTTCTTCGGCGCGGCCGACACCTTCACCGGATAGTAGTACAGGCGCATTTCGGGAATGTTGACGACGATGCCCGCTCGGGGCGCGTCGGGCAGGATGTATTCGCGCGGCAGCAGAACGCGAGTGCCCTCCTTGGGCAGCCAGCGGTCGATGGTGGGATTGGCCATGGTCATCTCATCCTGGCCAACGCTGTTGCGGCGGGCGATGTCGATCAGCGTGTCCTCGTCATGCGCCGTGGTGTAACGAATCTCGCCGATGAGGTCGTTGCCGCTGGCGGGCATGCTGAAGGATTCCGCGCCGGCCAGCCGGGCGCCACCGGCCAGCGCCAGGGCAACGGCCAGCCGTGCGATCACAGGGGTGAAATGGGGCTTCGATACGCTCATGGTTCTCCTCTTGTCTCAGGGGGAAGTCGGGGTGGTGGCGTTCTCGCCGCCGAACCAACTCAGCAGCACGGGCAGGAAGGCATCGATTTCCAAACTCATGATGGCAAAATCAGCGTCAAAACGAGCCGAGGGATCCCCCGTCTGGATATCGGCGGCGGCTTCCTGAATGGCATCCAGAAACCGCAGTCGCTTGATGGAAAGCGACTCATCCAGCACCAGGCTCAGCCGGTCATTCCAGCTGAAGGCCAGCTTGATCACCTCCTTGCCTGCCTGGATGTGGTTGAGGATCTCCGGCACCTCAAGGTCGTGCCGACGACAACGCACAATGCCGCCATCCTCCTCGGGTGACTTCAGCTCGCATTCGCTTTCCAGCGTAACGTCATTCGGCAGCGCTCCGCCGGCCAGCCATTGCGTCATGACGGTAGCCGGCTTTTCTTTAGTGGCCACCGGGCTGACGGGGAACCCGTCCAGCGTCTGCCGCAATACGGCAACGAAATCCTCCGCCTTGCGGGCACTGGCGCTATCGACGATCAACCAGCCGCCCCGGGGATCGATGTAGCCATAGGTTCGCCGAGTCTGGCTGAACGCCCGGGGCAGCATGTCATGCAGAATCTCGTCGCGAATGGATTCCCGCTCTTTCTTTCGGACAGAGCGAGCCTGTTGTTCCTCGATCTCGGCCACCCGCTCGGCCACCAGTTCATTGACCGCGGCGGCAGGAAGAATCTTCTCCTCCCGCTGCAGGCAGAGCATGATGAATCCGCTGGTCTGATGTACTAAAGGGAAATGCTCCTTGCCCAGTGGGGGAAACCACCCTTCGCTGAGCGGTTCCAAGCTGCCACAATGGCGAAAACGCCGCTCCTCGAGTTTCTTCTCCAGCTCAGCCCCGCTCAGAGTGAGCGGTTCGGTCAGGCGCAGCAGGGCAAGGTTCTTGAACCACATCGTAATTGGATTTTCAAAAGGTCGCGATTATGGCCACTGACATGCGCTTTGTCATCCAAAACGCGGCTTTGTAACAGCCTTGTGTCGCATTTACTCAACAATCAAAAATCATGAAACGGCTTGCCCGGGCCACAGTCACCGCACCCTTCGATAGGAGCTTCCGGGCCCACTGTTTCCAGAGTTCGCCTAGAGGCCGATAATAAGGCCGCTTCATTCACGGCATGCCCCCATGAAATTACCGACACTGATCGCTTGTCATCTGGCCATGGTCCTGACCACGCCCGCCCAGGCCGAAACCATTTACGTCACCCTGGAAAAGGACAACGCGCTGGCCGTGGTGTCCGGACCGGAGGGCAAGCTCGAAAAAACCGTCAAGATTGGCAAACGGCCGCGTGGCATAGCGCTGAGCCAGGACGGCCAATCGCTTTACGTTGCGGTCAGCGACGAAGACACCATCAAGATCATCGACACCGACAGCCTCAAGGTGGTGGGCAAGCTGCCCTCCGGCGAGGACCCGGAAACCTTCGTCGTCGACCCAGAAGGCCAGCTGCTGTTTGCCTCAAACGAAGACGACAACCAGGTCACCGTCATCGATCTCAAGACCCAGAAAAAGCTCAAGGCCATCCCCGTGGGCGTGGAGCCCGAAGGCATCGCCGCCAGCCCGGATGGCCAATGGATCGTTAGCACCAGCGAAACCACCAACATGGCGCACTGGATCGACCGCAAGACGCTGACGATCGTCGACAACACCCTGGTTGACCCGCGCCCCCGCGCCTGCGCCTTCACCGACGATAGCCAGCAGCTATGGGTCAGCTCGGAAATCGCCGGCACCGTCAGCGTTCTCGATACCGCCACCCGACAACCGGTTGGCAAGATCAGCTTCAAGATACCGGGCGTCACCCAGGAAAAGATCCAGCCGGTCGGCATCCGCATCGACCCGGATCGCCGCTACGCCTACATCGCCCTGGGCCCTTCCAACCGGGTCGCCGTCGTCGACGCCAAAACCTACCAGGTAATCGAGTACTGGTTGGTCGGCCAGCGCGTCTGGAACCTGGCGTTCTCACCTGACCACAAGCGCCTATACACCACCAATGGCGTCAGCAACGACATCTCCATCATCGACCTGGAAGCCCGCAAGGTGGTCAAGTCGGTGGCAGTCGGCCAATACCCCTGGGGCGTGGCGGTAAAGCCATGAGTAGTAACCCAGCCCTGGCCATCGAGGAGCTTTCCTACGCCTATGGCCCAAAGAAAGCGCTCGATCAGGTCAGCTTCGACGTAGACACCGGCCAGTGCGCCATCCTGCTGGGACCCAATGGCGCGGGCAAGTCGACCCTGTTCTCGCTGATCACCCATCTCTACGACAGTCGGGACGGCCACATCCGCATTGCCGGCCATAACATCAAGACCGACCCCAGCCAGGCGCTGGCCAAGCTGGGGGTTGTTTTCCAGCAACCCACACTGGACCTTGACCTCAGCGTCCTGCAGAACCTCCACTATCACGCCGCCCTGCACGGGATAGGTCGGAAGGAGGCTACGAAACGCATTCAGGAAGAACTGCAGAGGCAAGGGATGTTCGAACGCGCCGCCGAGAAAGTCCGGCAACTGAATGGCGGCCATCGGCGCCGGGTCGAGATTGCCCGTGCCTTGCTGCACCGGCCGCGACTCTTGCTGCTGGACGAGCCCACCGTCGGCCTCGACGTGCCTAGCCGCAAGGCGATGGTGGACCACGTCCATGAACTGACCCGCACCGGGGACATCGCCGTCCTGTGGGCGACCCACCTGATCGATGAAATCCACCCGGAAGATCGCCTGATCATCCTGCATGCCGGCTGCGTCCGGGCGGCGGGCAGCGTGCCGGAAGTGCTAGAGAGCACCGACACCACCAGTATCGGCGAAGCCTTCGAAACACTCACACGCCGACGGGAGGCCGCATGACCGTCATGCATTACCTGCGCGCCTTCAAGGGCATCACCGGGCGTGAGCTGCTGCGCTTCGTCCATCAGCGCGAACGCTTTATTTCCGCCCTGGTCAGGCCACTTATGTGGCTGTTCATCTTCGCCGCCGGGTTCCGCTCCACACTGGGCGTCGCCATCATCCCGCCCTACGAGACCTACATCCTTTACGAGGTCTACATCACGCCGGGCTTGCTGGGGATGGTGCAGTTGTTCAACGGCATGCAAAGCTCGCTGTCGATGGTCTATGACCGCGAAATGGGCAGCATGAAAACGCTGCTGGTCAGCCCCCTGCCCCGCTGGTACCTGCTCACCTGCAAGTTGCTGGCCGGTGTCATGGTCTCGGTGGTGCAGGCGTATGTCTTCCTGCTGATTGCCTGGCTTTATGGCATCGAAGCCCCGCCGATGGGTTACTTCACCGTGCTGCCGGCGCTGATCCTCTCCGGCCTGATGCTGGGCGCGCTGGGCTTGCTGCTGTCATCCTTCATCAAGCAACTGGAGAACTTCGCCGGCGTCATGAACTTCGTCATCTTCCCGATGTTCTTCCTGTCCACCGCGCTGTACCCCCTGTGGAAGATCCAGGAATCCAGCGTCCTGCTCTACCGCCTATCCCAATACAACCCCTTCACCCACGCCGTCGAACTGATCCGCTTTGCCCTGTATGAGCAGTTCAATCTTCAGGCTTGCCTGATCACGCTGGGCGCACTGGCGTTTTTTCTGGCCGCTGCAGTGATCGGCTACAATCCCTCCAAAGGCATGATGCAACGTAGAGGCGGACCTAATTAATGACCATGCAAACCAAAAAAACCGTCCTGGTAACCGGCGGGGCCGGCTTCATTGGGGGGAACTTCGTGATCCGGCAGATCGGGCGCGGCGACTCCGAGGTCATCAACCTCGATGCGCTGACCTATGCCGGCAACCTCGACACTCTACATGGGGTCGATGACGACACCCGGCACCATTTCGTGTTGGGATCGATCGGTGACAGTGCGCTGGTCGATTATTTGTTGCTGCGCTATCAGCCCTCGGCCATCATCAACTTTGCCGCCGAGAGCCATGTCGACCGCTCCATCGACTCGCCGGAAGCCTTCATCCAGACCAACATTCTCGGCACTTTCCAGTTGCTGGAATCCGCCTGCAAATACTGGCGGAGCCTGACGGAAGCCGATCAGCGCGATTTCCGCTTCCTGCATGTCTCGACCGACGAGGTCTACGGCAGCCTCGGCCCGACCGGTAAGTTCACCGAGACCACGCCCTATCAGCCGAACTCGCCGTATTCCGCCTCCAAGGCCAGTTCGGATCATTTGGTACGCGCCTATTTCCACACTTATGCGATGCCGGTCCTGACCACCAACTGCTCGAACAATTACGGCCCCTATCAGTTTCCGGAAAAACTGATTCCGCTGATCATCCATAACGCGTTGCACGGCAAACCGTTACCCGTCTACGGCACCGGCGCGAACATCCGTGACTGGCTGTATGTCGAGGATCACTGCGCTGCCATCGAGCGAGTGCTGGAAGCCGGTACGCCGGGCGAGGTGTACAACGTCGGGGGCAATAACGAAAAAACCAATCTGGATGTGGTGCATACGATCTGCGACCTGCTGGATGAACTGAAACCGGATGACACGGTCGGTCCCCGCCGCCAGCTGATCACCTTCGTGGCCGATCGGCCGGGCCACGACCAGCGCTACGCCATCGATGCCGGCAAGATCCAAACGCAACTGGGCTGGACGCCGAGCGAGACGTTCGAGACCGGCCTGCGCAAAACCGTCCAGTGGTATCTGGACAACCAGGCATGGACCCAGCGGGTCATGGACGGCAGCTATCGGGGCGAACGCCTCGGCGCCGGCGAAAGCTGATTCCTGTTCCATCTGCACTTCGACCACCAAGGGGACTTCGAAAAATATCCGTTGTACTTCGAGCCCCCAAGAGAGCACCGAAGTGCGGTAGCCCCCTAACTTCCAGATTTCAAGAGGACTGACACTCATGCCATCCATCAAGGGCATCATCCTGGCCGGCGGCTCCGGCACCCGCCTGCACCCGCTGACCCATGTCACCAGCAAGCAATTGCTGCCGGTGTACGACAAGCCGATGATTTATTACCCGCTGTCGGTGCTGATGCTGGCGGGCATTCGGGAGGTGCTCATCATTACCACCCCGCAGGATGCGCCGATGTTCCGGCACCTGCTGGGCGACGGCTCGCAATGGGGTATGTCCCTGCATTACCGGGAACAACCCAAGCCGGAAGGACTGGCCCAGGCCTTCATCATCGGTCGGGAATTTGTCGGCCATGATCCCTCCTGCCTGATCCTGGGAGACAACATCTTCTATGGCCATGGCCTGACCGACAATCTCAAGGCCGCGACCTCACAAACCGAGGGCTCCACGGTATTCGGCTATTGGGTGAACGATCCGGAACGCTACGGTGTGGCTGAATTCGACAAGACCGGCCAGGTCGTTGGGCTGGTTGAAAAACCGAAGGAGCCCAAATCCAACTATGCCGTCACGGGGCTTTATTTCTACGATAACCAGGTCGTGGATATGGCCCGCGATCTGAAGCCCGGGGCGCGCGGCGAACTGGAAATCACCGACATCAACAAGATTTATCTTGAAAAACGTCAGCTGCGGGTGGAAAAGCTCGGGCGCGGCATTGCCTGGCTGGATACCGGCACACATGCGTCCCTGCTGCAAGCCTCCAACTTCATCCAGACCATCGAGGAACGGCAGGGCCTCAAGATCAGCTGCCCGGAGGAAATTGCCTGGAGTCAGGGCTGGATCAGCTCGGAACAATTGGCGGAACAGGCCGAGCCCCTGAGAAAGAGCAACTACGGCGAGTATCTCCTCAAACTGCTGAAAATGGAGCGTCCCGCATGATCATTGAAACCACTCCCCTCGCCGGCCTCCTACTGGTCAAGCCGGATGTGTTTGGCGACGAGCGCGGTTTCTTTCAGGAAACCTGGAACCTTCGGGGTTATACCGAAGCCGGACTCGACCGCCATTTCGTTCAGGACAACCTGTCCCTATCCCGCAAGGGCATCCTGCGCGGGCTGCATTTCCAGAATCCCGGCCCTCAGGGAAAACTCGTTTATGTCCTGCAAGGCGAGGTGTTCGATGTGGCCGTCGATGTCCGGGCCGACTCACCCACCTTCGGCCAATGGTATGGGGCCATCCTGTCTGCCGAAAACCATCATCAGCTGTTTGTGCCTGAAGGATTCGCGCATGGTTTCTGCGTGACCAGCGAGACTGCCCTCTTCGCCTACAAGTGCACCGATTTCTACAATCCCAAGGCCGAGTTCAGCCTGCTCTGGAACGATCCTGACATCGGTATTGAGTGGCCGATCAAAAACCCGGAATTGTCGGAAAAGGACAGGAACGGTCAGCCACTGAGTGAATTTTCCAGGGACTCGCTGGCGGTCTGGTGAGCATGGATATCCTGCTGATTGGCCATGAGGGCCAGGTTGCTTGGGAACTGCAACGCACGCTGGCCTGCCTGGGCCGCGTCACGACGCTGGGTCGGTGCACGCAGCCCGCCCTGGACCTAAGAAAACTCGACGAAATCCGTGCGACCTTGCGATCGCTTCAGCCGAAGCTGATCGTCAATGCCGCCGCCTACACGGCAGTGGATAAGGCTGAGCAGGACCATAAGACGGCCTTTGCCATCAATGCTGAGGCTGTTGCGGTTCTGGCCGAGGAAGCCAAGTGGCTGGACGCCGGATTGATCCACTACTCCACCGATTATGTGTTTCCCGGCAATGCCCGGCACCCCTATCGTGAAGAGGATGCCGTGGGCCCGCTGGGCGTTTACGGACAGAGCAAGCTGGCGGGCGAGGAGGCTATCCGGGAAGCGGGGATTCCTCATCTGATTCTGCGAACCGCCTGGGTGTATGGCCAACGCGGCCAGAACTTCCTGCTCACCATGCTCCGGCTGATGCGGGAGCGGGACTACTTGGGCATCGTCGATGACCAGCTGGGGGCCCCAACCTGGAGCCGGCTGATTGCCGAAGCCACCGCCCTGATGCTGACCCGTTGTATCCACGACGGGCGCTTTGCGCCAGAAGACAAGGCAGGCACCTATCACCTCACCTGCGGGGGCCAAACCTCCTGGTTTGGATTTGCCGAACATATCAGGACGCTGGCCATTGACGAAGGATTGCTGAATAAAACAGCGGCGCAACTGAACCCGATTCCGACCTCGGCGTACCCCACGCCTGCCCAACGTCCGGCCTACTCCGTGCTGTCCAACGACAAGCTGGACCGGGCATTCGGCATCCGCTTGCCGGATTGGGAAGGGGCTCTGTCATTGTGTCTCGCCAAAAGCCATTCTGCCTGACCGGATAAAAAGCCCGCCCCGATGACCTCCCCCCGATTCGTTCACCTGCGACTTCACACGGAGTATTCCCTGATCGACGGGCTGGTGGACATCAAGGCGCTGGTCAAGCGCTGTGCCAGTCTCGGCATGCCGGCCATCGCGGTCACCGACCATTCCAATCTCTTTGCCCTGGTCAAGTTCTTCAAGGCCGCCCAATCCGCCGGCATCAAGCCCATCGCCGGGGCCGACATCCTGCTCTACAACGACGCGGAACCGGCCGCGCCCTTTCCGCTGACCCTGTTCGTACAGAATGACACCGGCTACCGGACGCTCACTCGGCTGATTTCCCGCGCCTACCGCGAAAACCAGCACCAGGGCGTTCCGCAGGTGATGGCCGACTGGCTGCAAGATCACAACGACGGACTGATCGCGCTGTCCGGCGCTCGGAATGGACAAATCGGGCGAGCTATCCTCTCCGGCAACCCCGAGGAAGCCCGGCGGTTGGGGGAGCACTGGGGCGATGTTTTCAGGGACCGCTTTTATCTGGAGTTGCAACGCACGGGCCGCCCGCAGGAAGAATCCTACATTGCGGGCGCCATTGATCTGGCGCTGGCACTTGATCTGCCGGTTGTTGCCACCAATGATGTGCGCTTCCTGGCCAGCGAGGATTTCGAAGCCCACGAGGCGCGAGTGTGTATCCATCAGGGGCGCGTGCTGGATGATTCACGCCGCCCCCGGGATTACACCGATCAGCAGTACTTCAAAAGCCAGGACGACATGGTCGCCCTGTTTGCCGATCTCCCCGAAGCACTGGAAAACACTGTCGAAATCGCCAAGCGCTGCAATCTGAAGTTGACCCTGGGCGAGAACTTCCTCCCGAACTTCCCGGTGCCGGAGGGCATGACGAGCGGCCAGTTCTTCGCGGTGGAATCCCGCAAGGGCCTGCAACAGCGTCTCGCCACACGCCCCCCGGTGGGCAAAGGCTCGCTCGATGAACGGACCCGGGCCTATGAGGAACGACTTGAGCTGGAAATTTCCGTCATCAACCAGATGGATTTTCCCGGCTACTTCCTGATCGTCGCCGACTTCATCCAGTGGGCGAAGAATCAGGGTATACCCGTGGGTCCGGGGCGTGGCTCAGGCGCCGGCTCGCTGGTGGCCTATGCGCTGAAGATCACTGATCTCGACCCCATCGAATTTGAACTGCTGTTCGAGCGCTTCCTCAATCCGGAGCGTGTTTCCATGCCCGACTTCGACGTCGACTTCTGCATGGAGCGTCGCGACGAGGTGATCGATTATGTCGCGAGGACCTACGGGCGCGATCGGGTTTCACAGATCATCACCTACGGCAGCATGGCCGCCAAGGCGGTGGTGCGCGATGTCGGGCGGGTACTGGGGCATCCCTATGGCTTTGTGGACCGGATCGCCAAGCTGATCCCCTTTGAGCTGGGCATCACCCTCGACAAGGCGCTGCAGGACAGCGAGGATTTGAAGAAGCTGTATGAGTCGGATGAGGAAGTCCGCGCCCTCATCGACCTGGCGCAATCACTGGAGGGCCTGACGCGCAATGCCGGCAAACACGCGGGTGGCGTGGTCATTGCGCCTTCGGATCTGACGGACTTCAGTCCGCTTTATTGCGAGGCCGGCGGCGACAATCTGGTAACGCAGTTCGACAAGGATGATGTCGAGGCGGTCGGCTTGGTCAAGTTCGATTTTCTGGGGCTACGGACGCTCACCATCATCGACTGGGCGCTGGAAACCATCAATCGCCAACGGGAGGAGAAAGGCGAGAACGCCGTCGATATCTCGCTGATTCCGCTGAATGACCCGCCCACTTATGAGTTGCTGAAAAGCTGCCAGACCACTGCCGTCTTCCAGCTGGAATCCCGCGGCATGAAGGACCTCATCAAGCGGCTGCGACCCGACTGCTTCGAGGACATCATCGCGCTGGTGGCGCTATTCCGGCCTGGCCCCTTGCAGTCGGGCATGGTCGACGATTACATCAACGTCAAGCATGGCAAGCAGAAGGCCGAGTTTCCGCACCCCATCCTGGAACCCATCCTGAAGCCAACCAATGGCGTCATCGTTTACCAGGAACAGGTGATGAAGATCGCCCAGGACATGGCCGGCTACACGCTGGGCGGAGCCGACCTGCTGCGACGCGCCATGGGCAAGAAGAAGGCCGAGGAAATGGCCAAGCAGCGCGAGATTTTCGTCACCGGCGCCACCGGGCTGGGCATCGACGAAAAAATCTCCGGGTACATCTTCGACCTGATGGAGAAATTCGCCGGCTACGGCTTCAATAAGTCGCATTCGGCGGCCTATGCGCTGGTGTCCTACCAGACAGCCTGGCTCAAGGCTCACTACCCGTCCGCCTTCATGGCGGCGGTGCTGTCCTCCGACATGGACAAGACCGACAAGGTGGTGGTGTTCATCGAGGAATGTCGGCAGATGAAGCTGGCGATCCTGCCGCCCGACATCAATCGTTCCGAGTTTCGCTTCACCGCCCTGGACAACGGTTCCATCCAGTATGGGCTCGGCGCCATCAAGGGCGTGGGCGAAAGCGCCATCAATGAAATTCTCGAGGAACGTCGGAAGCACGGAGCCTTCGCCGATCTGCGCGACCTATGCCGCCGCATTGACACTCGGAAGGCCAATCGTCGGGTACTGGAGGCCCTGATCCGCGCCGGCGCTCTGGACAGTATCGATGACAATCGCGCTGATCATATGGTTGAGCTGACCGACGCGCTGAAAGCCGCCGAGCAGCACGGCGCCATGGCCGCCTCGGGACAGGACGATCTTTTCGGCCTGCTGGACATGCCCGCGCCGGAAACCGCCCACGCCGGCAAAGCACAGGTCGAACCATGGTCAGAGGAGGAACGCCTCAATCACGAAAAAGCGACCCTGGGGCTCTACCTCACCGGCCATCCCATCGGCCGCTTCGAAGGCGATATTGTCCACTTCATCACGGATCGGCTGGGCCCACTGACCGAGCGGCATGATCGGAGCGGTAATCCCGAGGGCACTTATGGCCGCCGACAGGAAGTCAGGGCCGTGGTCGCCGGACTGGTAGTGGAGCTTCGCACCAAGCAGAACAAGAACGGCAAGCGGATGGGGTTTGCCACGCTGGATGACCGCACCGGCAGACTGGAAGTCGCCATTTTTTCGGAAGCCTTCGACAAGTTCCGCGAATACCTCGTCAAGGACACTCTGCTGGTCGCTGAAGGGAATCTGAGCTGGGATGACTTCGCCGGCCAGCTGCGGCTGAGCGCCGATAACCTGATGAGCATGGAACAAGCGCGAGTGACCTTTGCCAAGCGCTTGACGATTTACCGCGCGGCTACGGTGATTGAAGCCGTGGCCCCGGCTTTATGGGCAGACAAACTTCAGCAGACACTATCCCCTTTCCGTGGCGGCCATTGCCCGGTCTTCATCGAATACCACGGCAAAGGCGCACAGAGCGTGCTGCAGCTGGGCGAACAGTGGATGATTCGCCCCGAGGAACCCCTGTTGGTTCAGCTCAGGTCACTCCTCGGCGACGAGAGTATCGTTCTGCAATACACCTGAGCCGAATCCCGCAGCCAGCGGATACCCGGCTGACATTATCCCAGCCCTCACCGCCGCATTCATGGGACCGCTTTTTTGGTGCTGGCAGCCGCGGTGGTGGCCTTTTTCGTCGTACTCTTGGCGATGGTTGCTTTCGTCGTGCTGGTTTTGGTGGTCTTGGTTGCAGTGGCCGTTGTGCCACCTGCCATGCGAATGGATGTGTTGCAGGTTTCCCTCAATTTCTGTTTTTCTGTCTTGTAAACATCAAAGGCCACCTTACCCTTGTCGGCACGCGCTGCCAGGGAGAGGAGCTTATCAGCGCAGCCGGAAATAATCGCTCGCTGCTTGGCGGTGAACTGACCCATGGATCCTTTGGCCGAGTTATTGACGCAAGTCTGGCGCAGAGAGAGCTGTCCAACCACCACCGGATATTTCTCACTGCACTGTTCCTTGGTCAGCAGCTTAGCGTTCTTTTCTGCCGAAGTCTCGGCAGTGGGTTCGGCAACCGTGGTTTTATCCTCCAGCGCTGCTATTTCCCTAGTTGTTACAACCGGTGTCGTTGACACCGGTTCCACCGCCTGTCCTGACTCGGTACCCGGCAAATCGATACCGGCACACCCGATAAAACCAAACCCCATCACTGCAAATAAAAGCCCAATCTTCATTTCTCCCTCCAAACCCAACTCGATTCAAAAACAGTCCCACTCAGGCATCGTCGGTCATTTTACCTTGACCTTCGGCCCAGACAGGACTTGCCGCGGTCAAACCCAGACCAGCCGCCCATCACCCTTTTTCAATGGTGTGGCTACTCACAAGGCAAACGGGCTGATAAAGTTGCCCCTGCCCCACAAAACACCTTTGGTGACGCCATGACCTCTGCTCCCCATCACACCGCATCAACCCAGTGGCTCGACGACCTTTATGATCTGACCTTCGAATGGCTGGATCACTACATAGATGGCTGGCTAAAGCGAGTCGGGATCAATTATGGCCACCAGCGGGTCGTTGTGCCCCGCTGGATGATCCTGATGGCTCTGATTGGCCTGATGATGGCGGTCGGCTAGTAGATCGTCCCATTAAAACGATTACAAATAATCCGTTCGGCCTGAGCCTGTCGAAGGCCAATATTGGCAGGCAGTAGCGGTTCGACAAGGCTCTCCTGAGCACAGCCGAAGGGCTCACCGCGAACGGTAATGGNNTTTGCTGAAACGCACTACTAGCCTTTCCATCCAGCTCAAGGCTAGATCGGCAGTGACCACCGCGCCACGCCGGCCATGAGCACCGCCGTAAAGGCGTTGATCACATAAATCAGGTAAGCCAAGTGCGGGCTGTAGAGTGAAATCAGGATGCCCAGCAGGTAAACCAGGGGTGCCATCCACAAGCGGATCCTGAGTTTTCTAAGGAATCGCGGATCCAGTTCACCCGCGATCAATGCCGGGTCGTTCATGGCGCGTGACCAGCAGCTGCTCAAGGAGAGAAAAATCAGGATCATGTTGACCCCGTAAATGGTCTCTCCCATGGCGAACTGGTGATGTTCTCCCAGAATCGCCGCCGAAAAGGGCAGCAGGCTGACCCAGAACAGGAACGTCATGTTCAGCCACATGAATCGTAGATCGATTACCGCGACTTTGTGCATCAGCAGGTGTTGAGCCACCCAGAACCGGGCCGCGACGGCAAAACTGATGATGTAGCTGACGATCTTCGGCCAAAGCGCCAGCAAGACGCCATGCAATTCTTGGGCGGACCGGGCACTGAGTACCTCATTCGTGATCAGGTTCAGCACCAATAACGTCATGACAATGGAAAAAACGCCATCACTCAATGATTGAAGGCGACCCTTGTCGAAATGTCCATCCTTTCTGTCCCGCTCCGCCATTCCTGTGCTCTCCCTCGGTAAATTAAGATTGCCGACATTCTTCATCGCACCCCGCTCATTAGCGCACACGTTTTCGGGCGGGTACAGTACGCTACCCCGGCGGCTCATGCGCTAGTAGATCGTCCCATTAAAACGATTACAAATAATCCGTTCGGCCTGAGCCTGTTGAAGGCCAATATTGGCAGGCAGTAGCGGTTCGACAAGGCTCTCCCGAGCGGAGCCGAAGGGCTCACCGCGAACGGTAATGGTTTTGCTGAAACGCACTACTAGCCGCAGTCAGCGACCCAGTTCTCCAGTTCAAGCGCAGGCACTCGCGCGAATTCCG
>DIVI01000103.1:0-9192 GCA_002423305.1 Methylococcus sp. UBA6136
CATCCCAACTTCGATCCGGCTGACCCCATGAAGACGCCTGAGCATATTCAGCCTGTCTGGTATTTCACGCCTTTTTATTCGATTCTGCGGGCTATTCCCAGCAAGCTGGGCGGTGTCATGGCCATGGGAGCCTCAATTGTCGTGCTCTTTCTGTTGCCATGGCTGGATCGTTGTCCGGTCAAGTCAATTCGTTACCGTAGCCCGCTCTTCAAGATCGCACTCACTTTCTTCGTTGTCAGTTTCCTTGGTCTGGGTGTATTGGGCACCAAGCCGGTTACGGAAACCTACACATTGATGGCACGGGTCTTCTCTGTGATCTATTTCTCCTTTTTCCTGCTGTTGCCGATATTCTCCTCGGTGGAGATCACCAAGCCAGTCCCGGAGAGGTTAACGGAACCCGTCATTCCCCTTTCCAAGCGTGAGGGGTTCCAATGGCGATTGATCGAGGATGGCATTCGAGCGCTTGAGCATTCCCCGTTCCTGGTCGGAATCAAGCAGGCGTTGTCCAAGTTGCTCGGGAAAAACTCGGGACTATGAAGCGTATGAAAAAGGTATTGACCCTTCTCCTTTTGTGCTCCGTTTCGGTGGTAGCTATTGCCGAGTCCAGCATCAAACTGGATCGCGCCGACGTCGACGTATTTGACGAGTTGTCTGTTATTCGGGGTGCTGGTTATTTCGCGAACTACTGTTTGGGATGCCACGGCCTGAAGCAGATACGTTATTCGCGTATCGGCAAGGACCTCAAAATGAACGAGACCCAGCTGCGGGATCTCATCCAGTTTGGCGACGCCAAAATTCATGAGTCGGTGCAGTCAGCCATGAAGCCGGAAAGCGCTATCGCTGCCTTCGGGGTGGCTCCGCCCGATTTGTCACTGGTGGTTCGTTCACGCGGGGCAGATTGGGTTTACAGCTACCTCAAGGGGTTCTATGACGACCCAAAGCGTCCCTTTGGCGTCAACAATATCGTTGCCCCCAATGTGGCGATGCCGAATGTGTTGTGGGAACTACAAGGCAGGCAGGAGCCCGAGTTCGGGAATGTGGATGGTAAGCAGGGGGTCGTGGGTCTGAAGCTAACGACTCACGGAAAGATGAAGCCCCATGAGTTCGATGGCGCGGCCAACGATCTGGTCAATTTCCTGGCCTACGTCGGAGAGCCGTCCGTACTGCAACGGGTGCCCCTAGGCAAGTATGTCATTGCATTCATGTTGTTCCTGACTTACCTGTTTTACCGGCTGAAGAAGGAATACTGGAAGGATATTGACTGATCCCCTGTCTCCGGCGTGACAGCCCAAAGAGCTGCATGCCGGATCCCCCTCGTCAAACATGGTCACGATTGATGCCTTTGAGGCTCAACTCCTGCCAACTTTCAGACCGCTGACCACCACATTTTCATTCTGCGGGAACCCTCAATCGAACATGAGTTCTCTCAAACCCTATCTCATCCGGGCTATTTACGACTGGATTCTGGACAACCAATTTACGCCCTATCTTCTGGTCAACGCCGAAGTCGAGGGGGCGGTTGTGCCGCAGGCTTTTGTTCAGGATGGACGGATCGTTCTTAACCTGCGTCCTGAGGCCGTGAATGGCTTGTCGCTGGGTAATGATGCCATTCTTTTTAACGCGCGCTTTGGCGGCAAGCCGATGAAAGTGGATGTGCCACTGCGAGCCGTGTTGGCTTTGTATGCCCAGGAAAATGGACGGGGAATGATTTTTGATGAAGAGGAAGTGGGTGACGATGCCTCGCCCCCTCCAGAGCCTGACACCCCGGCACCTGAACCCAGGAAACGCCCCACTTTGACCGTCGTCAAGTAAATCATCCAGATACAGAGGCGTACTGGGGTCATGAACAGGCATCGCACCCTTCCTTGATGCTGGCATCCAGAGACCTGTCTCGATTTTAAGCCCCAAGGCGACCCTCTTCGGCCTAACCAGTTGGCCCGATTTTCATTAACAAATTAGAGAATTGATTGCGATGGTCGATATCGAAGAGATCATGCAGCGGGCGGTCACCGCCGCCGCTGTTTTCAGTCAGTATTATCAGACCGAGGTCGATCAGATCGTGGAAGCGGTCTACCGGGCGGCATTTAATGCACGTGTGCGAATGGCCAAGCAAGCGTGTGAAGAAACCGGAATCGGGCGATGGGAAGACAAGGTCATCAAGAACGTGGTGGCGACCCAGTTCGTCTACGAGGATCTGCGCGATTTCAAATCCGTGGGGATAGTCAATGAGGACAAGGAATCGGGTATTGTCGAGATAGCCCAACCTGTCGGTCCTATTCTGGCAGTAATACCGGCCACCAATCCAACCTCCACTGTGTTCTTCAAGGTGCTCAGCGCCCTGAAGACCCGAAATCCCGTGATTGTCAGCCCGTCTCGACGAGCGAAAGACTGCACTGCAGAGGCTGCACGTCTTTGTTATGAGGCGGCTCTGGAGGCGGGTGCCCCTGAAGACTGCATTCAGTGGCTGGAGGAGGTCTCCCGCGAAAATACCCAAGCGATCATGGTGCATTCCAAATTGGCAATGATCCTGGCCACCGGGGCCACCAGCCTTGTGCATACGGCTTATAGCTCTGGCACGCCTACACTGGGCGTGGGCCCCGGCAATGTCCCGGTTTTTATCGATGCCAGCGCCGATGTGTCATTTGCGGTGAATGAGATTTGTGCCTCCAAGCTATTCGACAACGGCACGATCTGCGCCAGTGAGCAGGCTATTGTCGTGGACAGGAGGATTGTCGATGCCGTCATTGAAGCATTTCGCCAGAAGGGCGCCTATTTTCTTACCCAACAAGAGGCAAAAAAACTGGAACCCGTCGTGCTGGATGCATCCGGACACATGGCGGGTGAGATCGTCGGGCGACCCGCGATGGAAATTGCTGATAAAGCAGGTATTCCGGTTCCAGTGGGGACAACACTGCTGATTGCCACGCTCGAAGGTGTGGGCGACGACTATCCTTTGTCACGGGAGATTCTCGCGCCCGTCCTAGCGTTTTATGTGGCCGACAACTTTGCCGAAGGCGTCGAAATCTGTATTGATCTCAACTTCTATGGCGGCATCGGTCATACCGTCAGTTTGTTCTGCAATGATGAGGCGCGTGTACGTGAATTTTCCGTACTCATGAATGCGGGCAGAGTGGTGGTCAATATGCCATCGGCACTGGGCGCCGTCGGTCACCTTTACAACCGTATCCATCCCTCGTTAACGCTCGGGTGCGGCACCGGAGGAAAGAACATCACCACCGACAATGTGACAGCACGTCATCTGATCAACCTTCAGCGCATCACGCGGCGACGGGAAAATAACCAGTTCCACCGCTTTGATATCTCGCTATACCTTGATGAAAGTCTTGATGAAGCGGCCATTCTCGAGCGCTATCATCGCAACGCCTGATGCCTGGGGGCCCAGAGCCTTGTCATAAAGCCGCCGCCCTTTCAAGCCTCTTGCTGTGAGTTTATCAATTAAAATCGAACATAAGCCCCTCGACGTCCGTCATTGGGTGCAAGAATAAGCAGACAATCGGTTTTACTGTGAAACAAATCTTTTACATCTTGGTAGTGATCAATCTCATCTTTCTGGTGTGGAAATTCGGGCTGGAGGAACGTGATGCCCTGATTGAAGCGGCTAATGATCAACACGTCGAGATCCTCGAGTCTCCCGCCGTTGGTTTGGAGAGCGAGAACTTTAAGAGTGCCAACTTTCTTCCTGTCGAGCCTGATCCGGCGGAGAACAGCGAAAGTGCAGAGGCTTCCGTGGGACTGCCTGAATACGCCAGTAACCGCGGTTGTTTTGAAATCGGACCGATCCGGGACCGCGAGATCGCGGATGACTACCTCTCGCTCCTGGCACCTACTGCGCCGGATGCCCTTGTGGTGATCCGCTCCGGGGATGTGGCCGAAGGATGGTGGGTAATCTACCCGAAGGCCTCCACTCGCGAAGCCGCGCTTGCAAATCGTCAGATGCTCCATAACAAAGGCATCTATGAAACGTGGCTATTTGACAAAGGGCCGCTGGAGGGGGCCATTTCACTGGGGTTGTACCCTTCCCAGGCCGAAGCCCAAGTGTCACAGCAGAGTCTGATGGAAAAAGGGATTAGCGCCAAGCTCGTCCCGCGCCTGGTTCGCGGGGATGTGTTCTGGCTGAAAGTTCCCTGGACCAAGCTGCCTTTGATTCTTGATGACGCCATCCATCTGCTCAACTCTCAGGATCCTACCCTCAAAATGCCGCCACCCGAAGTGTGCCGCTAAACGCGACTTGGTTGCTTCGACATGCCTGCTTGCAGTGCGTAACTGCTACCGATCAAAAGGAACAGTTGGCAACCAAATATCAGGTTAGCCAGTAAAAGGTGGAAAGGCTGCACAAAAGCCGGAAAGCCCAGTCGGTCGAGCGTGACGCCGGACATGATCGCGATGATGATCAATGTCCCGAGTCCGACACCTACCCGTCGCAGAAGCTGACCCGGTGCCGCTGCTCTTAATAGCTTCCACACCAGCCACAGGTTGGTGAAGAGGATGATCGATGAAAACGAGCGGTGAACGTAAAAGATGATTGGGAAGTGCTCTCGCCAGATGTTGCGCTCAGCGATTTCACGAGCATTGGTGATGCCATCCACCGCCTCCCTTATCTGGGTACCCATGGCGATCTGAAGTAGCGTGAATCCAATGGCGAGTATCAGCACCTTGCGCCACCGTGGGGGTAATTCACTGATATCCATCGCGGCAAACCAGTCCCGACGGGATCGGCTGATCGTGTAGATCAGCAGGGACACGATAATGAGGGCAACGATCATGTGGGCTGAAATCAGTGCCGGTTTGAGTTCGCTGGCGACCACCCGCGATCCCAGCCAGCCCTGAAAGCCGACCAGCAGAAAAACGCCCAGTGAAAGATTGAATACCACGGGATCGGTTTTCCTCAAGGGGATTGCCCGAATCAGGGTGGTGAGAATCAGAAGGCCTATGCTGACACCCAGCAGTCGGTTGAGATATTCCGTCCAGGTTTTTACCGGGTTGAACGTCGTATCACCGTACCCGATGTACTTTTGATGGTAATCGGCGGGCAATTCGGATTCCTGGGTCGGCGGTATCAGCTTGCCAAAACAGGTGGGCCAATCCGGGCAACCCATCCCGGAACCTGAAGCTCGCACCACACCGCCGACGAAAATCAGCAGATACACCGCGAGGATGGTGATCAGTCCAATACGCGAGAACTTTTGGATCAAGTCTGTCGGTTGAGGCATGGTGTTGTTCAGTATTTTGCGGTTCAGGATAGATTGCCACGCCGCCTTGTTTTGGGGGGTGAATCTTCAGGCTGCGCTTCGAGTCAGTTCCTGGATTTGTGTTCCCGGTAATAGAGACGCCCCCATGATCCGACGTAAAGCAAACCGCTGACGGCGGTGGTTAGGGCGACCGTCCACAACATCGTCTGGAGGACGACTTCCGGGATTGTCACGAGGCCAGGGTGCAGAAGAATCAGGGCAACGAACAACAACTGGCAAAAGGTATTGAGCTTGCTGATCAGTGATGGTTGTCCGTCAAAGGGCTTCATCAGGAAGTAATAAGCGGTGGCCCCAAGGAAGATCATCAGATCCCGGGCGAGGACCAGCCAGGCCAGCCAGGCCGGGATCAGCCCAAGCCAGGCAAGGGCAAGATAGCTGCTGACCAACAGCAATTTGTCGGCAATGGGGTCGAGATACGAGCCCAGCCGCGATTGCCAGCTAAAAGTGCGTGCCAGAAACCCGTCCACGCCATCGGATAGGCCAGCCAGGGTGAACCAGACAAGCGCTTGATAAAAATCACGTGCCAGCAAGGCCTGCATGACCGGAATGACCAAAAAAATCCGGGCTACCGAAATGAGGTTGGGAATGTGTTGGAGGCGGAGGGTGAACATTCCAGGTCGGTACTTCGTGTCACAGGTGAGCCTCCATGTAAAATAGCACAAACCGCCCGTTGTTAAGACGGGTCGCTTTTTCTGGAACCTACGCTGTTCCGAGTCATCGGGACAGGTCACAATCAAAGCAGGAGATAGAGATTTGAGTCGCAACGACGAGGATGCCCCCCTGGATTACCGGAGCGCGGGAGTCGATATCGAAGCGGGTAATGCCCTGGTCGAGCGCATCAAGCCCGTTGCGGCCAGAACGCGAATCCCTGGCGTGCTGGCTGGTTTGGGCGGCTTCGGCTCGCTATTCGAGTTGCCGGTAGACCGTTATCGGCAACCGGTTCTGGTGGCCGGAACGGATGGCGTCGGTACCAAGCTTAAACTGGCCATCGAGACCGGTCGTCATGGTGGAGTGGGCATCGATCTCGTGGCCATGTGTGTCAACGACATCATCGTGCAGGGTGCGGAGCCATTGTTCTTTCTCGACTATTACGCAACCGGTCATCTGGACGTCAATGTCGCTGCCTCGGTCATCGAGGGTATCGGCAAGGGATGTGAACTCGCGGGTTGTGCACTGGTGGGCGGTGAAACCGCTGAAATGCCGGGCATGTACCAGGCCGGTGATTATGATCTGGCAGGTTTCTGTGTCGGCATCGTCGAGAAGTCGATGATTCTCGATGGTTCTAGGATACAGGCGGGTGACCGATTGATTGGAATCGCCTCTTCCGGGCCACACTCCAACGGCTATTCCCTGATCCGGAAGATTCTTGAGCGGGCAGGGCAGCCAGCGGATCAGAGCGTCGGTGAACGTTCGATCATCGAGTCACTGATGGAGCCCACTCGCATTTACGTCAAATCGTTGCTGAAGTTGATGGAAACGATTCCGGTGCATGCTCTGGCTCACATCACGGGAGGCGGGATTACCGAGAATCTTCCCCGTGTGTTGCCGAAAGGCATGGCTGCCCGAATCGATCTGGCTGCCTGGCCCCGGCTTCCCGTGTTCGATTGGTTGAAACATCAGGGGCGAGTCGAGCAGGCCGAAATGCTCAAGACCTTCAATTGTGGCATTGGGATGATGGTCTGTGTGGCTCCTGCGGACGAGGCCACAGCACTGGCCGCCCTCAAGTCAACCGGCGAGCAGGCCTACGCCATCGGAGAAATTGTCCCGGGGGACGCTGATCCGGTCGTGACCTATCTTGGCCAATGGTAAAGGAAAGGATGTCCATGAAACTAAGTATCGTCGTCCCCGTTCATAACGAGAACGAAAACCTTCGCCCACTCATCGAAGAAATCGAGTCTGCAGTCGCGGGCTTGGGTAAACATGAGATCGTCTATGTCGATGACGGCAGCAGCGATGACACGCTCTCCAGACTCGGAGCGCTGAAGGCAAGTTTTCCCGCCTTGCGTGTCCTGTATCACATCCGCTGTTGTGGCCAAAGCACGGCTTTGAGAACGGGCATCAAGGCCGCGAACGGTGAGGTGATCGTCACGCTGGATGGCGATGGTCAGAACGACCCAGCCAATATCCCGGCCATGCTTGAAGCGTGGCGTGAACTGAAGAAAGCAGATCAAGGCAGAGGCGCGCTTATTGCCGGCTATCGACGCAATCGTAAGGACACTGGGTGGCGAAAATTCTCCTCGCGATTCGCCAATCGCATCCGAGCGGCCCTGTTGGGCGATGCAACTCCCGATACCGGGTGTGGTCTGAAGCTGTTCGATCGATCCCTGTTCCTTGAATTACCTTATTTCGACCATATGCACCGCTTTCTGCCGGCGCTCGCTCAGCGCGCGGGTGCCAAGGTAGTCTCGGTCGAAGTCAATCATCGGCCCAGGACTCTGGGTATATCCAAGTACGGGACCTGGCATCGTCTTTGGGTGGGTATCTGGGATCTGATGGGCGTGATGTGGTTGCAGCGCCGGGCGCATGTGCCCGAAGTCGAAGAGGTTTGATTCCCTGTCGCTAGNNCTAGTCTGCACTGTTGGTTTCCCTCGTTTTTGTTGTGCAATATCGCTCCCTTAACTCACTGAGAGGTATTTGATATGTCACTGACAACTAGATATTTTTTTCCCGCTGTACTGCTTTCCATACCCATGTTTGCAGTGGTGGCGGAAGAGGTGGTGATGCCGCCAAAGCAGACCTTGCTGGAAAAATCGCTGGAACTTAGTTCCAACAAGATAGACGCACGTGTCTTCCGAATCAGCTTGCCGAAGGGTTTCAGAACGCCTCAGCATGTGCATGACGGGCCTGGCCCCCGCTATGTGGTCAAGGGCCGAGTCAAGATCGAAGAAGCGGGCAAGACCCAGGAATATGGCCCAGGCCAGGTTTTCTGGGAAACCGGCGAAGTCATGACGGCCGAGAATGTCAGCGAGGGCGAAGCCGAATTGGTGATCTTCGAGATCGCGACACAAAAACAACCCACCATTGCACCAGCAAATCCATGAAATCTTCATTTCGAATAAGCCCATTGCCGGCCGCCCTGGTTTTTATTTTCTCGGGGCTGGCCCTGGCCGTTCCATCGGGCGTTGTAGTCGCCGAGGAAGAAATCAAGCAGGAATGGCAGCCCAGTACCCTCAGTGAACAAACCCTGGCCAAGGTCAATAGCGGCGTCGAGGAATATCAAAAATGTCTGAACTCGGAAACCCTGGCTCACGTGAATGACAAGGACGATTCACGCAAGGTCACCGATCTTATTTTGAGGAACTGCGAAAAGCCGCTGACAGCCGTCAAGGAAGCTTTTGATGCTGAAAAGGTGCCCGGCTCCATTTCCGATCGCTATATCCGAAGCAAGCGCTCGCGCGGCGCGCAGCAGGTGGTCAAGGTGGTGATGGGAGCCCAGGCTGCGCGTTATTCCGAGACCCATCCCTGAGTAAGATTCGCCGCATTGTCGGATACTGAATTCGATAACGGCGAACTCCCGACGATGGCCGTGCTGACCGATTCGATCGGCCTCTGATGGGGGCAAGACCCTGGGTCATCGTTTGCCCCATTGAATGCCACATTCTGTTGAATTCCCCTGTGCTGAACCGTTTGGCAGCCGGTGCCCCTGAGGTGATAAATGCAAATTGATTTGAATGCGATACCGACGACGCTGGATTTGGCCCATGTCGGGCTTGCCGCGCTGGCTTTGTTTCTGCTTCTCACCACGATGGTGCTGGCATTGATCAGCGTCTCCGCGTTGCGTCGGCGTGCCAGATCTCAATCGAACGCGGTGGCGGCCTCAGCAGTGACCACTCCGGCACCGCCCCCTTCCCGCGTCGAACCGCCGAAACCTGTGGTGGTGAGAGAGGCCACGCCAGATGCGGCCCTGCAGTTACTCGGTTTG
>DIVI01000103.1:9309-14164 GCA_002423305.1 Methylococcus sp. UBA6136
GCCGAAGGGCATGATGCCCGTATCCTGGCTCCGGCGGAGGTCGAACTTTGAGCGATCCGCAATTTTCTGTCGGCATTGATCTGGGGACGACACACAGCGTTGTTTCCTATGTATCCCTTAATGAGGCGGATGCGGAGCAAACCCACTTGCGGGTGCTCGACATTCCACAACTCACCGCGCCGGGGGTGATTGGCGAGAAAAAGCAGCTTCCCTCGTTCATGTATCAGGCTCATGAGGCCGAACTGGCTTCCGGCGATCGGGTGCTGCCATGGGATGGGCAGCCACAAACCGTCGTGGGCGAGCTCGCCCGCCAGCTCGGTAGCAAGACCCCGATTCGACTGGTGGCCAGTGCCAAGAGCTGGCTGTCCCATGCGGGCGTGGATCGACGCTCCGCCTTGTTGCCCGTGCAATCCCCGGATGAAGTGCCCAGAGTGTCGCCTCTCTTCGCGTCCACGGCGTATCTCCGTCATCTGCGGGATGCCTGGAATCAGCAGTTTCCCGAAGCGCCGCTGGCGGAACAGGATCTGGTGATCACCGTGCCGGCCTCATTCGATCCGGCGGCACGCGAACTGACCGTCGAGGCAGCACAAGCTATCGGCCTGCGACAGGCAGTATTGCTTGAGGAACCCCAATCTGCCCTCTACAGCTGGATTCAGTCCAGTGCCGGCGGCTGGCGCGATCAGGTCAGGCCGGGTGAGGTGATTCTGGTGGTCGACGTTGGCGGCGGCACGACGGATCTTTCACTCATTGCCGTCACCGAGGAAGACGGCAATCTCACGCTCAACCGCGTGGCCATCGGCGATCACATTCTGCTCGGTGGCGACAATATGGATCTGGCGCTGGCCTATGGGTTGCGCGCCAAGCTGCAAGCGGAGGGAAAGCGCCTTGAGCCATGGCAAATCCAGGCACTGACCGCTGCCTGCCGAGAGGCCAAGGAGGCACTGCTGGCCGAGGGTGACCTGCAGGAAGTACCTATCGTGGTGCCGAGCCGCGGTTCCTCCCTGATCGGCGGCGCCTTGCGGACCAGCCTGACTCGGGATGAGGTCTATGCGGCTCTGGTCGAGGGCTTTTTCCCTCGCGTGGAACTGACCGAGCGGCCCGTTCATCAGGCCCGCACTGGTCTGACAGCTCTCGGTTTGCCTTATGCTCAGGATGCCCGAATCACCGCTCATCTGGCGGGATTTCTGTCGCGCCAGGTCGGTGCTACCGGGGATCTGGCCGGATTTTCCCCATCAGGCGGGCAGCGGTTTCTTCACCCCAGTGCCGTCCTGCTGAATGGCGGAGTATTCAACTCCGGCGTGTTGGCCAATCGCCTTCTGGATGTGCTCAATCTCTGGCTGGCCGCTGATCAGGCCCCGCCGGCTAGACTGCTGCAAGGGGCTGATCTTGATCTGGCGGTATCGCGTGGGGCGGCCTATTACGGCTATGTCCGCAAGGGTAAGGGAGTCCGTATTCGGGGCGGTACCGCAGCAGCCTACTATGTGGGCGTTGAAAGCAGCATGCCGGCAGTGCCGGGTGTTGCTCCGCCGCTGGAGGCGCTCTGCATTGCGCCATTCGGGATGGAAGAGGGTAGCCAGGCCGACTTGCCGCCGTATGAGTTTGGCGTGGTGGTCGGGGAGCCCGTCCACTTCCGCTTCTTTGCTTCCACCGTGCGTCGGGATGATCTGGTGGGAACGCGATTGGACTGGTGGCCCGAGGACGAAGTGGAGGAACTGGCCGAAATCGAGGTGGTGTTGTCGGCCGAACATCATCACCCGGGTGACATCGTGCCGGTCCATCTGCTGGCTCGCGTTACGGAAGTCGGTACCCTGCAGCTGGAAGCCCTGGCGAAAGAAGGCGGACAGCGCTGGAAAGTAGAGTTTGACGTCCGCTCCGATAACGCCACGGCGGTTGCGGCGGCCTGAGTGCAGGTCAGGCGCTCTCTTTGCCGCGATCGGTGTCTTCGATGAGCAAGCCTGGTTCAGCCGAGGCTGTCTGGCTGGTCGGTATCGACCTGGGTACCACCCATACCGCGGTGGCCGCCAGCCCTCTCGGGACTGATCCGGCCATACAGCTGGTCAAGCTGGATCAGTCGATCAAACCCGGCGAGGTCGCTCAATTGGCCTTGCTCCCCTCCGTCCGTTATCAGGCATCGTTGGACGAGCTGGCTCCCAGCGACCTGGCCTTGCCCTGGCCCATGGCCGAGGTCCCGACGGACCATCGGCCGGTTGTCGGTGAGCTGGCCCGGCGTCTGGGTGCAAAAACCCCCGGGCGATTGATTGCCAGCGCCAAGAGTTGGTTGTCACATCCATCGGCGGATCGGACTGCGCCCATTCTCCCCTGGGGTGCGCTGGACGGCATGCCGAAAATCTCTCCGGTGGAAGCCAGTGCCAGTTATCTGCGCCACGTGCGGGATGCCTGGAATTTCCATCATCCTGAAGCGCCGCTGGACCAGCAGGACATCGTCGTCACCATCCCGGCCTCCTTCGATGAAGCGGCGCGGGCGCTGACAGTGGAAGCCGCCCGCCTGGCGGGGCTGTCCCGAATTCGACTGCTAGAGGAACCACAGGCTGTCTGCTACAACTGGCTCTGGGAACATCGGGGTGCGCTGCAAAAGCAGCTGGAATCGACTCGCCTGCTGTTGATCGTCGATATCGGTGGCGGCACCATGGATCTCACCCTGATCAAGGTTGAGCCGGGTGTCCCAGAGCCAAAACTGACCCGCATCGCCGTGGGCAACCATCTGATGCTGGGTGGGGACAATATCGATCTGGCCCTGGCGCATCTCGCCGAGCAGCGACTGTTCGACGAAGATCGCCGCCTGTCATCTGCCGAATTATCGCAATTGGTCGAGCAATGCCGCATCGCCAAGGAGCGCCTCCTCGCCGACGATGCCCTCGAGACGGCGAATGTGACGCTATTGGGCAGTGGCAGCCGATTGATTGGCGCAGCCAGGACCGCCGAACTGCGGCGGGATGAAGTGCAGGCCATGGTCCTGGATGGTTTCTTTCCACGGGTGGACATCACCAATCGGCCCGAGCGCAAGCGCAGCGGTGTAATGGAATTCGGTCTGCCTTATGTGGCCGACCCCGCCATCACCCGCCATCTTGCGGCTTTTTTGTCTGAGCATCGTCATGCCGCGCGCGAAGCGGTGGGTGAGGGGGTTGATATCCCGATCCCGGATGCCTTGCTGCTGAATGGGGGCGTGTTCCAAAGCCCCTTGATCGTCAAGCGTCTGGTCGAGCAGATCACGGACTGGGGTGGACGAGCCCCTCAATGGTTGCAGAATGACCGACCCGATCTGGCGGTCGCTCACGGCGCCGTGGCCTATGGGCTCGCTCGCCGAGGGCAATCGGTCCAGCGCATCGCGGGGGGATCAGCCCGGAGTTATTTCCTGCAGCTGTATGCGGACGGTGAAGACTCGCCCAAAGCGATCTGCATTTTGCCGAGGGGGACCGAGGAGAGCCATGAAATTGTTCTGAATGAACGCAGTTTCCTGCTGACCCTGGGCGTACCCGTTCGTTTTTCCCTCGTCGCCGCGACCGATGATTTTCGTCCCTTGCCGGGTGAATTGGTCGGTCTGGATGAAGACCGCTTCCAGATTCTGCCGCCTTTGGCGGTGGTTCTGGATGCTACCCATGCTCCTGGATATTCCGAACAGAGCGTGCGGGTTGTGGCATCGCTCAGCGAGATCGGGACCCTGAAACTCCAGTGCGTCGCGGTGGAGGATTCCAGTCGGCGTTGGGATATCGAATTTCAGCTGCGAGGCCGGGCACAACCGATGACCCTGGGTGAACCGAGTCGCCACCCTCGCCTGTCAGAGGCACTGCAAAAGATCACTCAGGTTTTCGGCAAGAAAGCCAAGGCGAGCGACCCCAAGGCCATCAAGTCACTCCGTAACGATCTGGAAAAAATCCTGGGCCCACGAAGTGATTGGGAGACGCCGTTGCTTCGCGAACTTTTCGCGGCCTTGCTTGATGGGTTGCCGCACCGCCGTCGCAGTGCCGATCACGAACGGGTCTGGTTCAGTCTGGTCGGTTACTGTCTGCGTCCCGGTTTTGGCTATCCGCTGGATGACTGGCGTGTTTCGCAGCTGTTCGGCATCTATTCTCAAGGGTTGCAGTTTGTTCACGAAACCCGCAACTGGTCCGAATGGTGGACGCTTTGGCGCCGGGTTGCCGGTGGGCTGGGTGAGGCCGAGCAGATGGCCGTATTCGAGGAGATCACTCCCTTCATCAATCCCGAAACCGCCCGCCGTGGCAATTTGCCGGCACTGGCGAAAAAACGCAGTTATGAGGACATGGTGCGGCTGGTGGCTGTGCTTGAGCGCTTGTCCGTCGACAACAAGGTGGCCGTGGGGGATTGGCTCCGGCAGCGTCTCGACAAGGCCGGTGAACCGATCGGCAGCTGGTGGTCGCTGGGTCGCGTCGGCGGGCGGGTTCCCTGGTATGGCAGCGCCCATGCGGTGGTGCCGAAAGGCCATGTTGAGCGCTGGCTTGAATGGATTCTTCAGCGCGACTTTCGCAAGGACACCCATGCCGCATTTGCCGCTACGCTGCTGTCGCGCATGAGTGGCGATCGGCAGCGGGACATTGATTCGGCCTTGCGTCAGCGGGTCATGGACGCCCTGCGCATCGGCAAGGCCCCGGAATCCTGGTCTTCCATGGTGGGCGAATATCAGGCGCTCAATGAAGCCGATGAACAACGCATTTTTGGGGAGGCGCTGCCACCCGGCCTCAAGCTGGTCGATTGACATGAGGGAACCTCTAAAAATTATCCATTCATGCTTCGACAAGCTCAGCAAGAACGGATAATTTTTTGTTTTATATAAAGCTCCGCTCGCACTGAGCTTGTCGAAGTGCAATTTTTAGAGGCC
>DIVI01000103.1:14360-14745 GCA_002423305.1 Methylococcus sp. UBA6136
GGATGCCGGCACAAGACAATCCATCCGCGTCGTCCATATCCTCTGCCGGCCGCAAAGCTGGCAAGCTGCTGCTCTCGCTCAGCTGGCAACCCGCTTTCTGCGAGAGCAAGCCGGAAAAGCCCGAATGTCGGTCGCAGACGGTTTCCCGCTTTGATGCCGACCACTTCAGTCTGCACGGGCTCTGGCCGCAACCCCAGGGACGTGAGTACTGTCAGGTTTCACCGCAGGATCGCGCCACCGACGAGCGGCGACGCTGGGACGCGTTGCCCCGGCTGAACCTGCAACCGGCCACGAAAGATCGCCTGAATCAGGCCATGCCGGGGACGGCATCCGCCCTGGAACGCCATGAGTGGCTCCGCCACGGAAGCTGTTTTGGCAGCGACCC
>DIVI01000128.1 GCA_002423305.1 Methylococcus sp. UBA6136
GCGCGGGATTTGATGCCGACTCAGTTGTCCGGTGGCATGGCGCGTCGAGTGGCCTTGGCCCGGGCCATCGCGCTGGATCCGATGATGCTGATGTACGACGAACCCTTCACCGGCCAGGACCCGATATCCATGGGGGTACTGGTCAAGCTGATTCACGATCTGAATCGGGAACTCGGGCTTACCAGTATTGTGGTGTCTCATGATGTCAAGGAAACGGCTGCCATCGCCGATTACATTTATCTGATCTCCGGTGGCAAGGTGGTGGGGCAGGGGACCCCCGCCGAGATCGAGGCTTCGGCTTCGCCCTGGATCGCGCAGTTCATGCACGGTGCCCCGGATGGTCCGGTGCCCTTCCATTATCCGGCACAGGATTACGCCACCGACCTGCTGGGTATTGCGGCTTGATGGATGCCCCTTTTGTGGCTGGGTTTGAATGTTAGACACTTTCCAGAAGCTCGGTCATGCCACGCTCAAAACCCTGCGCAAGCTGGGAAGGGCGAATTTCTTTATGGTGCATATCCTGGCGGGACTCGGTGATCTCGTTCGACGCCCCCAGTTGCTCATAGGTCAACTGTATTCGGTCGGCGTTTTGTCCATCTTGCTGATCACTGTCTCCGGTCTCTTTGTCGGTATGGTCCTGGCCTTGCAGGGTTACAATGTTCTTTCTGATTTTGGCGCCGAAGAGTCCTTGGGTGTCATGGTCGCGGCTTCCCTGGTAAGGGAGTTGGGGCCGGTGGTTACCGCCCTGTTGTTTTCTGGTCGCGCCGGTTCGGCCTTGACGGCGGAGATCGGATTGATGAAGGCCACCGAACAGTTATCCGGGATGGAGATGATGGCGGTCGATCCGATCAAGCGAATCATTGCCCCGCGTTTCTTTGCTGGCGTCGTGTCCATGCCCCTGCTGGCGGGACTCTTCACTGCCGTGGGGGTGATGGGTGGATATTTTGTCGGCGTGGGTCTCCTTGGCGTGGATCAAGGGCCATTCTGGTCGCAAATGCAGGCCAAGATCGATTTTTATGACGACACGGTAAATGGATTTATCAAGAGCCTGGTATTCGGAGCCATCGTGACCTGGATAGCTGTGTTTGAAGGGTACGATGCCTTGCCGACCGCCGAGGGCGTCAGCCGGGCGACCACCCGTTCCGTGGTGTATTCGGCGTTTGCCGTGCTGGGTTCGGACTTTTTGCTTACCGCTTTGATGTTTGGGGATTGAGTGATGCAGGCGTCCAGGACAATGGAAGTTTGGGTGGGTGTCTTCGTGGCGCTGGGTCTGCTTGGATTGTTTTTCGTGGCCATGCAGGTCAGCAATCTGGGTGATTTCCGTACCGCCAAGGACAGTTACCTTCTCAAGGCGCACTTCGGTAACGTCGGCGGTTTGCGGGTCAGGGCCCCCGTTTCCATGGCCGGTGTGACCGTCGGCCGCGTTGAGCGCATCGGCTTCGATGACCAGCGATATGAGGCGGTTGTGGAGATGCGGATTGATCCCGCCTTTCGCAAGCTTCCGGAAGATACCAGCGCCAGCATTCTGACGGCCGGTCTGCTCGGTGAACAGTACGTCGGACTGTCTGCGGGTGGGTCTGAAGACTATCTCAAAGATGGCGACGAGATCGAGTTGACCCAGTCTGCCATGGTCTTGGAGCAGTTGATCAGCCGCTTCCTCTTCAACAAGGCAGAAGAAGGAAAGGACAAAAAATCGGAGGCTGCTTCGGCGCCGGAGTCAGGAAGTGTGGTGCCAAACGTGACCGGCGCGGGCTTGAACTAGGTCGGTCGTTTGATGGACGTGAATGGTTCCAAGGGCCCCCAAGCCATTGAAATTACGGCAAAGGCCAGCGAGGGGGATTTCCTGGTCCGGGGAGACATGACTTTCGCTACGGTTTCTCAAGGGCTTAAGCAAGCTTCTGCTTTACTCAAAGGAAATTGCCGGTCCATCCGGTTCGATATGGCGGGTGTTTCGCGCTCCGATAGCGCGGGGGTGGCCTTGCTAATCGAGTGGCTCCGCTTGGCGCGCTCATATGGCTGTGAGCTGTTTTATTCGAACATTCCGTCCTCTCTGGATGCCATGATTCGCGTGGGGGGTGTTGAGAGCATGTTGCCCATTGACGCCGGACCACTCAACCCATAAATGTGAAGACAATCAATACAGAGACGATTTGATGGACAAACTCTTGATCACCGGTGGGACGCCTCTCCACGGCGAGCTCCGCGTTTCGGGTGCCAAAAATGCGGCATTGCCCATTCTGGCCGCGACGTTACTATCCGAGACTCCGGTTACGGTTGGGAATGTTCCCCATTTGCTCGACATCACCACTACCATGGAGCTTCTGGGCCGCATGGGTATCGGGCTGACGGTGGATGAGAAGCTCAATATCGAGGTGGATACGCGTTCCATTAGCAGTTATGTCGCACCCTACGATCTGGTGAAAACCATGCGTGCGTCGATTCTGGTGCTGGGACCACTGGTTGCTCGTTTCGGACAGGCCGATGTGTCCTTGCCTGGCGGTTGCGCCATCGGCGGTCGCCCAGTCAATCTCCACTTGCAAGGATTGGCGCAAATGGGTGCCAACATTGAAGTCAAAAATGGCTATATTCATGCCACCGCCAAGCGGCTCAAGGGCTGCCGTCTTGTTCTGGACATGGTCACAGTAACCGGCACCGAGAACCTGATGATGGCGGCGGCTTTGGCCGAAGGCACGACAGTCATTGAAAATGCTGCACGTGAGCCTGAAGTAGTCGATCTCGCCAATTTCCTCAACATGATGGGTGCCAAGATTCATGGGGCAGGTACCGATATCCTTGAAATCGAGGGCGTGGATGCCCTGTCCGCTCAGGGCCGCAATTACCGGGTGATGCCTGACCGCATCGAGGCGGGCACCTACTTGGTGGCCGCAGCGATGACTGGTGGCAAAGTGAAACTCAAGGATGTTCGGTCTGACATCATGGATTCAGTATTGCAGAAATTGCGCGAATCCGGCGCCAAAGTCACGACCACCGAAGATACCATCGAGCTCGATATGCAGGGCGCGCGCCCCCACTCTGTGTCCCTGCGCACTGCGCCCTACCCAGCGTTCCCGACCGACATGCAGGCACAGTTCATGGCGCTGAACGCGATTGCTGATGGTGTGGGCGTCATTACCGAAACCATTTTCGAGAACCGCTTCATGCATGTTCAGGAAATGCAACGAATGGGAGCAGATATTACTGTGGAGTCGAATACCGCGATCATTCGCGGCAAGCCTGTGTTGAACGGTGCGCCGGTCATGGCGACCGATCTTCGAGCCTCTGCCAGCCTGGTCCTGGCGGCGTTGGTGGCTGAGGGTTCGACGGTGGTCGACCGCATTTACCACATTGACCGTGGTTACGAATGTATCGAGGAAAAGCTTTCCCAATTGGGAGCTGAAATCCGACGTATACCTCAATAACAAGGGAATCCGACGTGCTCACACTGGCGCTCTCCAAGGGTCGAATCTATGACGAGGCGATAGCACTGTTGGCTCGGATTGGCATCGAGCCAACCGACGATCCGGACAAAAGCCGTAAATTGATAATTCCCTCTAATCGTGAGGGATTGCAGTTTTTGATTATCCGCGCCAGTGATGTCCCGACCTATGTCGAATACGGAGCCGCCGATCTGGGAATTGCCGGCAAAGATGTCTTGGCCGAATACGACACCGCGGGACTTTATGAGCCGCTTGATCTTGGCATCGCTCGTTGCCGTCTGATGACGGCAGGCCGCCCGGGAATGTCTTTCATGCCCGGAAGTCGGCCAAGAGTGGCTACCAAATATGTCAGGACGGCCCATCGCTATTTCGCCAATCTGGGCATACAGGCTGAAATCATCAAGCTCTATGGCTCAATGGAACTGGCTCCCCTGGTCGGGTTGGCGGATTGCATCGTCGATGTGGTCGATACCGGAAAAACCCTCAAGGCCAATGGCCTGGAGCCACACCAACTGATTATGGAAATTAGCAGTCGATTGATCCTGAACAAGGCGGCTATGAAGATGAAGCATGCCGAGGTGACCGGGTTTATCACCGAACTGAAGTCGGCCTTGAGTCAGGGCGAGTTATGACGGCCTTGGTGATGCGCCGGCTTGATGCCCGGCACCCGGATTTTGAAGCTCAGATGGCTTCCTTGCTGGCCTGGGATGAGAGCTCCGATGCCGAAATTCATGATCGGGTGAACAAGATACTGGGTGAGGTCCGCCGGCGCGGTGATGCGGCCGTGGTTGATTTTACCCGTCAGTTTGACCGCTTTTCGCCGGTTCGGATGACCGAGCTCGAGATTGACGGCGATACGCTGCGGGCAGCCTGGAATGGACTCTCCGCTGATATGGCGCAAGCGCTTGAAACTGCCGCTCAGCGGATTCGTGCCTATGCCGAACACCAAAAGCTGCCATCCTGGCGCTACACCGAACCGGATGGCACGGTGCTGGGACAACAGGTCACCCCGCTCGATCGTGTTGGTATCTATGTGCCTGGCGGAAAGGCGGCCTATCCCTCCTCAGTCCTGATGAACGCGATACCTGCTCATGTGGCAGGGGTTCCTGAAATCATCATGGTGACGCCAACGCCCTCGGGCGAGTTGAATCCCCTGGTGCTGGCAGCTGCTCATCTGGCTGGTGTCTCACGGGTTTTTCGTATCGGTGGTGCCCAGGCAGTGGCGGCGCTGGCTTATGGCACCGAGACCATTCCTCGGGTCGATAAGATCGTTGGTCCGGGTAATATCTATGTAGCGACGGCGAAGAAGCTGGTTTTCGGCCAAGTGGGCATCGACATGGTGGCCGGCCCCTCGGAAATTCTGGTCATTTGTGACGGTGAAACCGATCCGGACTGGATTGCGATGGACCTTTTCTCGCAGGCAGAGCATGACGAAGATGCCCAATCGATACTGATTTCCACGAGCTCCGATTTTCTGGACGCGGTTGAGTCGAGTGTTCGGCGACTGCTTCCGACCATGGAACGCGCGGATGTGATTCATCAATCGCTCATAGGCCGGGGTGGTCTGATAGCGGTGCCGGATCTGGATGTCGCCGCCGCGGTCGCCAATCATATCGCCCCTGAACACCTGGAGCTTTCCGTGGCCGACCCCGAGAGTCTTGCGGCCAGGATTCGCAACGCCGGCGCCATCTTCATGGGTCGGCACACGGCCGAAGCGCTCGGTGATTACTGCGCCGGCCCTAATCATGTGCTGCCGACTTCTAGTACTGCACGATTCTCCTCACCGCTGGGGGTTTACGATTTCCAGAAGCGGTCTAGCCTTATCTTCTGCACGCCGGAGGGTTCTGACTCACTGGCCAAAACTGCCTCTGTCCTCGCCCGGGGAGAGGGGCTGACGGCTCATGCGAGATCGGCCGAGTATCGCAGGCGGAAATCGAATGATTGATTCGCAGGACCGCATCGAGCGCCTTCTGCGTCCAGAGGTTCGCTCACTGTCGGCTTACCACGTGCCCGATTCCAAAGGATTCATCAAGCTCGATGCCATGGAGAATCCCTATCGATGGCCCCCGGAGACCGTTGACCTTTGGCTTGATCGACTGCGGGCTGCTGAACCCAACCGATATCCCGACCCTGCCTGTGCTGGCCTGAAAGCTGCGCTGAAGGTAGCGAATGGCGTTCCGAAGCAGGCGGAGCTGTTATTGGGTAACGGCTCGGATGAGGTCATCCAGATTTTGCTGATGGCGCTGAATCCGGGCGCCACGGTAATGGCGCCCGAGCCCACGTTCGTCATGTACCGGCAGATCAGCCAGAGTCTGGGATTGCGCTTTCTCGGAGTCCCCTTGCGGGGGAATGATTTTTCGCTCGATACCCAAGCTTTCTGTGCCGCCATAGAGGCCCATCAGCCCGCCATCATTTTTCTGGCCTATCCCAATAATCCCACCGGCAATCTATTTGAAAAGGATGCCATGGACCGTATTCTCGCCGTAGCACCCGGATTGGTCGTGGTTGATGAGGCCTATGCACCCTATGCCGATGCCAGCTACATGCCTGAATTGGAGCGGCACGACCATCTGCTGGTGATGAGAACGCTTTCCAAGCTGGGGCTGGCGGGTTTGCGTCTGGGTTTCCTGGCAGGCCATCCGCGGTGGATCAAAGAGCTCGATAAACTCAGGCTGCCTTACAACATCAATGTTTTGACGCAGATCAGTGCGGAATTTGCCCTAGAGCAGCATGCCGTATTTGATGCGCAGGTCAGTCATATCTTGAATGAGAGAGGCCTGCTCATATCGGCGCTGAATGAGATACCTGAAATTCAGGTCTATGACACTCATGCCAACTTCATCCTGATTCGTTTGCTCCAACACGATGCGGGCAATGTTTTTCTGGCGCTGAAGAAAGCCGGTGTTCTGGTAAAAAATCTGCATCCGAACGGCGGGCTGCTGAGCCGGTGTCTGCGGATCACAGTGGGCGCTCCTGACGAAAACCAGCGGTTTCTCGAAGTCTTCCGTGAGGCTCTCGCTGCTCCTGCTTGAGGTTGGATAAGCCGGAATCAACGTCATGGTTCCGGCGTGCTCGTAGCGCGTATTCCCCTTTGGATCACGGGTTTTTCTTGACCCTAAGGGCTTTCTCCCACAAAATCAGCTCCATGAATTTCGTGGAAACACTGTGTTTCAAACTTGGGTCGATCCGGGGCGAAAGTGGCATTTCATGTCCCTTTTCCGTTTCGCCTATCCCCACAATGGAGTACTTGCATGATCGATGGCGTGGATAACGAAAAACGCCGATTTCTGACGAAGACGGCCACTGTGGTCGGCGCCGTGGGGGCGGGATTCCTTGCCGTGCCATTTGCCTCTTCGATGCGGCCCAGCGCCAAGGCCGAGGCCATGGGTGCCCCTGTTGAAGTCGATATTGAAAAACTGGAACCCGGCCAACGCGTTGTCGTGTTGTGGAGAGGCAAGCCCGTGTGGGTGGTCAGAAGAACTCCCGAGACATTGGCCGGATTGGTTGAGCTTGACGGGGTTTTGCTTGATCCACAGTCCGACCAGTCCGAACAACCGGCATCCAGCAAGAACGAAGCCAGAGCAATCAAGCCGGAGATTTTCGTTGCCGTCGGTGTTTGCACTCACCTCGGGTGTTCGCCTGTGTACCGTCCCGATATTGCCCCGGCTGATTTGGGTCCGGACTGGAAGGGCGGGTTTTTCTGTCCCTGCCACGGTTCAAAGTTTGATATGGCCGGTCGGGTATACAAGGGCGTACCGGCCCCGGTCAATCTGGAAATACCACCGTATTATTTCGTCAGCGATAAACGCATCGTGGTTGGTCTTGACGGGGAGAAGGCATAAAAATGAGCAAGGGAACGAGCTTTCGCGAATGGCTGGACGAGCGCCTGCCAGTCACCAAGTTTTTTGAAGACCAATTACTGAAGTACTACGCACCCAAAAACTTCAATTTTCTCTACTTCTTTGGTTCCTTGGCACTTTTGGTGCTGGTTAACCAGATCGTGACCGGCATCGTGCTGGCCATGCATTACAAGCCCGCCGCCGAACTGGCTTTTGATTCCGTCGAATACATCATGCGGGATGTCGATTGGGGGTGGCTGCTTCGTTACCTCCACTCCACGGGTGCCTCGTTGTTCTTCGTGGTCATCTACATGCATATGTTCCGGGCCATTTTCTATGGTTCATTCAAAAAGCCGCGCGAACTCCTGTGGCTGTTCGGTATGGTCATCTTCGTCCTCCTCATGGCGGAGGCTTTCATGGGCTATCTGTTGCCATGGGGTCAGATGTCCTATTGGGGGGCTCAGGTCATTATTTCCCTCTTTGGCGCGATACCGGTGATCGGTGAAGACCTTGCGACCTGGATTCGCGGCGATTACGTCATCGCCGATGCGACCCTGAACCGGTTCTTTGCCTTGCATGTAATTGCCGTGCCGCTGGCCATTCTGGGGCTCGTTGTATTGCATCTCGCAGCGCTGAGGACCACGGGCTCCAATAATCCGGATGGTATCGAGATCAAAAAGAACAGGGATCTCGTTGGTATTCCCAAAGATGGCATTCCCTTCCATCCCTATTACACCGTCAAGGATCTGTATGTGGCGGGGCTGTTCATCACCATTTTTGCGTGGATAGTTTTCTATTCGCCCGAAATGGGTGGCTTGTTCCTTGAACATCCCAACTTCGATCCGGCTGACC
>DIVI01000094.1 GCA_002423305.1 Methylococcus sp. UBA6136
GTTTTGCTGAAACGCACTACTAGTCGCAGTCAGCGACCCAGTTCTCCAGTTCAAGCGCAGGCACTCGCGCGAATTCCGAGACGTTGTTCGTCACCAGCACCAAGCCTTCACTTCGGGCATGCCCTGCAATGTGCAGGTCATTCACCCCGATCGGTTGGCCGAGCTTTTCAAGCGCAGTGCGGATGGCGCCGTAATGCTGCGCAGCCTTCGCACCGTAGGGCAGTACTTCCAGCCGGCTACAAAAGTCCTCGATGACCGAAAGGTTCTCACTCACGCGTTGGCTTTTTTCAGCGCCGTGCATCAGTTCGGCCAAGGTGATTGATGAGATGGCCATTCGACTTGCATTGGCATTGAACGTGGAAAGCACCTCGAGCGGGCGGCGCTTCAACACGTAGATGACGATGTTGGTGTCCAGCAGGTAGCGCAGCATCTAGAGGGAATCCCGCTCCGCTTGCTGCTGGGAGGCACGTTCCGGCAGAAAATCATCACTCACATACGGACCACCCAAAAAGAAGCTGTCCCAAGTTTGACCGATTGGAGCGATGATGCGCTCTTGACCTTTGACACGTATTTCTACCTTGTGGACACCCTCGGGCAAGCGGACGTCCAACGGAAGCCGGACGGCTTGGGTGCGGTTGTTGACGAAAACGGTACCGATAGACATGCTGGACTCCCCACACAAAGTTATATGGCAAATGTATATGGCGCTGTGAGATGGGTCAAGTTGACGCTCGCGAAAGACCGCTGACCAGCGGTCAGGTCTTTCTGACCTTGCAGACATCGAAGGCATTTTTCATCCTTCAGTTCCCCCCACGTCCCCACCGGTGTCGTCATGAGCCTTGTGCTGAGCGGAGCCGAAGCACTGCGAAAGACCTCAGGCTACCAGCACAACCCAGCCCCCAAAGCAAAAACCCGCTCCCTGCCCATAGCACAAGATCCTTCTCTCCCGATGGTTTTCCTGTAATGTGACCGCTATTAAGTTTTACAGGAAAATTTTATGAAGACGCTTACTGACCAGCAGCGCCTTTTTCTGGTGGACACCATACAACTCTACGAAGCCTGGCACAGCGCCACCCTGCAGGTGAGATCGCACCGTTATGGCATGAAGTGGCTCAAAAGCGGGAACGGTGAGTACCTGGTTCGGCTCTCTGATGCCAAGGGCAATGGAAAGTCATTGGGACCACGCTCAGCGGAAACGGAAGAAACATACGATAAATTCACTGCCGGCAAGGCCCGGGCCGAAGCTCGGCTCAAGGCGACAACAGCCCGACTGACTGACCAGGCCCAACTCAATAAAGCACTTCGCCTCGGTCGCATCCCTGTCATGGCCGCCAAAATCCTTCGAGAGCTCGACCTGTCGGCAGCGCGCGATGATTTTCGAATCGTCGGAACCCATGCGCTCTATGCCTATGAATCGATGGCGGCTGTCCATTTCATGCAGGAACTGCTGGCCTCCGGCGATATCGACCTACTGAATGACCCGCGCAAGAACCTGCGCGTCGTTTCGTCGCGACTGGATGGTGATGGATTACTTGGGCTTTTGCGCCGGGTCGATAAGTCATTTGAAGCCATGACTGAAAATAGCGATCGGGCCATCAACGATCACGGCTTTATGGTGGATCTCATCATTCCGCAACAAGCCATACACTGCAACGAACCGATCCGCCTCGCACCGGCCGACCTGACAGCCGCTGAAGTGCCTAACCTTCAATGGCTTGCTAACGCGCCTGCTGTTGTGGAGGTTGCCATTGCCGCCAACGGCCTACCCGTTAGAATGAAAGTACCGGACCCCAGAGCCTTCCTGATTCATAAATCATGGCTATCAAACCAGGTAGATCGTGACCCACTCAAAAAGCAGAGAGATCTTCATCAGGCCGAAATCTTATTTGAAGCGATCAAAAACTACCTGCCTCAATACGAATTACAACAAGAGCACCTTAAATATCTGCCGAAAAAAGTGATCAATGCCTGGTTTGATGAGATCTCAAAATCGACACATGAGTAACATCTTCAACGGAGCATAAGTTTGTGCTGAGCGAAGTCGAAGCAGAAACGAAGGACCTCAGGCTACCAGCACCACCCAGCCCCACAGCAAAGGCACACTCCCTGCCCATAGCACGAGATCCTTCTCTCCCGCTGGTCGATCAGGATGACACCAAGAGGGATGCCCAAAATGACCGTGTCGTCCTGAGCCCTTCGGCTATCGCTCAGGGCAGGTCTTGTGCTGAGCCCTGCCATGAGCCCTTCGACCGGCACAGGACAGGCTCAAGTCGAATGGGGAGCCGAAGCACCGCGAATTACCGCAGTCTACCGCCCCGCCGCTGCTGTGGAATGACCAACGGGGCCGATTTGGATCAGGTCAGCAGACTCTCAAGGTCTTTCAGCATTAGGAACAAATGATATGGATCGGTTGGGCTGGGCTCAAACCCCCAGGATTCATACCACAGCCGTGCCGTATCGTCCTTGGCGTGTACCAACAGGCAGCGAATGCCGGCAATCTCGGCGGCTTGTGCTGTACGCAACAACGCATCCTTCAGTAAAGCCTGGCCCAGCCCCTTGCGCTGATGCGCATGGTCTACTGCGAGCCGAGCCAAGATCATCACCGGTACCGGATGACGCGCCAGACCCTTCATCACTAGGGTGGGAGCAGTTTCCGGATCGACGCTGCCAACAGCGAGGCTGTAGAACCCAACCACATTGTCACCTTGGCAGCAAACGTATGTCTGTGCGCTGCTGGCCTTCTGGTTGATGAGAGCGTAACGCTGCAGAAACTGGTTCAGCGCGGCTTGGCCACAATCGAAGGCATCGGTCTGATCCGTTGCCACCAGCTTCCGAACGGGCGCATAGCCATGGCTCAACCGAGCACCCCGGGTTCGAGTAACAATTTCTTCAGCCGCGGTTTGGCTTGCACTGGACGATCCAGCGCTTCCTGAAACGCTTTCCACTGCGCAGGGTCCAGGACGAACTGGCGACGATCAGCCAGTGTTTGTGCGGCCGCCGTCACCCCCGCATCAAGCAGGAACTCACTCACATTTTTATGGCTGGCACGTGCGGCCTCTTGCAGCAGCTGCTTGACCTGCGTGCTTGCACGAACATCAATACGCTCGGTCTTTGAAAGATTGACAGCGCTCATCACTCGCTCTCCGGATTGTTGATACCGCCATTGTATACGTCCGGACGATATCACGACACGTTCCAGACCTGTCGGATATGAAATGAGTCTGAGAGGCCGGAGCCTGTAGATGATGGTTGCCATTGCACCACCCAGCCACAAAGCAAAAAACCACTTTCTGCCCATAGCCTGAGATCCTTCTCTCCCGTTGGTCGATCAGGATGACACAACCCCCCGTGGGAGCGTCGCCCTCGGCGCGAGCGGAGCCCAATGCCGGCACCTGCCTCGCGCCCGGCCTGTGATGAGCCCTGCCATGAGCCCTTCGACCGGCTCAGGACAGGCTCAAGTCGAATGGGGAGTCGAATCAGGCGGGCCTCCCACGCGCCCCATCCGTGTCGTCCTGAGTGAAACGAAGGACCTCAGGCTACCAGCACCACCCAGCCCCAAAGCAAAGGGCCACTCCCTGCCCATAGCCCAAGATCCTTCTCTCCCGGTGATCGATCAGGATGACACAACCCCCCGATAGGGGTAGGGAAGGCTTTGGCCTCCCCTCCCTCCGAACCGTGCGGGCGGTTCTCCCGCACACGGCTCTCCAGTTAGCGGTTACCTCATCGGGAGTTTCTCTCCGTCTGCCAGGCGGGATAAAGTGCGAACAACCCGGCAGCAGCGAAGAAGGCATTAGGCCAGCGTTGATGGTCGGCTCGACAGTGTCCGTGTCCCGGACGCTTGGATTGTTTCCTAAGGACGGCACGCAAGCGCCGACGAATGAAGCGATCCAGCCGCTCAAAGGTGAAGGGATGCGCCTGCTTGAAGTAGCCGAACCAGCCCCGTAACAAGGGATTCAGGTCCGCTATCAAGCGTTCCAGGCTCTTGCCGCTGGTACGGCGCGTGCGTTCGCGGATGTTCGACTTGAACCGCTTTAAGCTCTTATCGCGCACCCAACGCTTCCCGGCTTCAAACCGGTAGCCGAGAAACTCAAACCCTTGGCCAGGTTGCCGACAATCCCCAAGGTGGGTCTTGTCGGGGTGAAGCTGAAGGCCATGAGCCTCTATCCAGCATTGCACCTCCTCCAGGGCTGCTCTGGCTTCCGCCGCGCTACGGCACAGGATGACGAAGTCATCGGCATACCGCACCGAGCGATACCCGCGCTCCATCAGGTGCCTGTCCAGCGGATGCAGGTAGAGATTGGCTAGCAACGGACTGATGACAGCGCCTTGTGGCGTGCCGCCGGTCGGCGTCCAGCGTCGGCTGTCGTGCAGGATGTCCTGCTGTAGCCAGCCACGGAGCACGTCCAGTACCCGTCCGTCACTGATCGATTCACCTATCTGTGCCATGAGTTGGTCATGCGGGATGGTGTCGAAGTAGCTCTTGAGGTCGGCATCCACAACGTGGGTGTAACCCGCCTTGAGCAGTCGATCCACTTCGCGCAGGGCATCCTTGCAGCCGCGTCCCGGTCGAAAGCCATAGCTGTTCTCCAGGAATTGCACGTCGAAGATCGGTTCAATCACCAGTTTGACGGCCATCTGGACAATCCGGTCCTTGATCGTCGGTATCCCCAATGGCCGGGTTTGCCCATGGCCTTTGGGGATTTCAACCCGCTTGATTGCGGCCGGACGGTAGGTGCCCTGCCGCAGATCGTGCCTCAACTTCTGAAGGTAGCGGTCTGCCTGTCGGGCAAACCGTCCCACGTTCATCCCATCCACCCCCGCCGCGCCCCGGTTGGCTTTTACTTTCTGCCAAGCCAGCTGTAACGTGGCAGGGGCGCACACCTTGTCCATCAGACTGTACCATCTGCCCCCTTCGACGCCGTTCACCAGCGCCGAAACCATACGTTCCGTCCAGATCGCCGCTTCCACCCCGGGAATCCCGTGGGTTTCTGCTTCTTGTTTAGCCATTATCGGCACTGTCGATGCGGTCATTGCGGTCCTCTGTCTTTCCGTATCCACTTTCCTGCCCTGCCTTCCCTCGGCACGGTTTTTACTCTCCGCGCCTCTCACGACCCTCGTCGCCTCGGTACTATGCGGGCTCTGACTCCTGACCCGCTTCGCATCGCCGGCCAGGTCTCCTCGCTTATCTCGCACACACGTCCTGACATTCCGCCTCCAACCACGTGGCCGGCCCGAACATCGTTTCCAATCGCCAACCCCAACGTGTCCGGTGTGTTTCAGGCTTCGCCTCTCTCCCAGCAGGCTCGCCGCCGTATCCCCGCCGAATTGAGTTCGTCATCCTGCGGACTGCCAGTTCGCCTCCAGCTGCTCTCCACCCCGCCTCGCGGCGACGCAGTTGCCTTCAGCTACGGGGTCATGGCTTGCCCCGACACGGACTTTCACCGTGCTATGTGTGCGCCTTCACGAGCGCACTGGGAGCGTCGCCCTCGGCGCGAGCGGAGCCTAATGCCGGTACCCGCTTCGCATCGGCCCGGGGGAGGGCCTCCCACGCGCCCCCAACCCGTCGCGTCCTGCGCCATTCGGCTATCGCTCAGGGCGGGTCTTGTGCTGAGCCATGCCATCAGCGAGCGCAGCGGCCAGAGGCATGGAAGACACAATCATGGGAGCAGGTCTCGAAGGGAGTCCGACTCGCCGGCCAATTCAAGGACGGTTTCAAGGAGGCTGCGGCTGATGAAAACGGGGCTCGCATCAATTGACGCAATCAAGGGTGCGATGGACGCAACCAGCCCGGCCCGTTTGGCTTGGAGCAGCACCCCCATTGAACCAATGGTCTTGATCTGGTTGATGGCGGCGACTTTTCGCCCGCGCTTGTCGTCGATCAAGAGGTAGTCAGCATCCAGTTCCTTGTATAGCAGCATGGCAGCGGTTTCACCGGCATCGGCATAGGCGTCGAGAAACACGAAATGCCGCATGTCGACCTGGCGAACCTTCCCGTGCAAGTAGGACTGAAGGGGTTCAGAGTGCGGTTTACTCACGGCAGCCACTTCGCGGAAAACAGCCTCCGGCACCAGCACCGTGCCAAAAATCGCGTCCAGCAGCCAAAGGCTGTCACACGCAGAAAGGGCTATCAGGGCGGATGCGTCCGCAATGAGAATCATGTTTTGCCGAACCCTTCCAGCTCTGCGGTGAGTTCATCACGGCTCATATCGATCACCGGAATCTGGTTACTCTTGCATAGGTTCAAGAACTCATAGAGCGAAACCCCAGCTATCTCTGCGGCCTTTGTGAGGGTGACGCGCTCCCGTTGGAAGAGCCACAACGCGTAGGAAATCCGCAGCTCCTGACGGGTGTCTGCGGCACCTTGAAAGGTAATAAGGTCGTTGGGCAGATCTATGGCTACTTGCATAATGAGCCTCCGTTAGGCTGTGAAGTTACAGACGTATTGCCGCAAACATCCGTTGCGCGCTTCCTATCCTTGTGGGTTTCGAAGACCTGAAGACGCTGACGCGACAGGATCAGACCCTGCAAGAAATGGAGGGTGCCGATTTTCAGCGAGGCTTGGGCGCGAAAGGCAACCCGAATTCAACTTAGCTGAAAATCAAGACCGGGCA
>DIVI01000143.1 GCA_002423305.1 Methylococcus sp. UBA6136
AAGCCTATTTCCGACTCGGTGGGGGCATAGCCAGTTGCTGCGGGCGTTGAAAAACGAAGGTGGGCACGCCTGCGGGCGACCGATGATTGGATTTCGGTCAGCGTATGCAGGTAGTTGAATTTTGCAGGGCCGACGACTTACCGGGAGAGCCTCAGGGACATCGAAGCCAGTCTGTCGGCCCAGTCTCACAACCTTTATCACATGGGCTTCCGCGAAACCGTTCGCCGATCCACTCTGGCCGATGCCAACGAGAATCGCGATTGGCGCATCTATGCCGAATTCGCCCAGCGGCTCATCATTCAGGCTCGGAAACTCTACTCCACCGAAAGCCTCGGACTCGACCTCAGCAATACGGTCTACGCGCTGGATTCAACGACCATCGATTTGTGCATGTCGCTCTTCCCTTGGGCACATTTCCGGTCCACCAAATCAGCCGTCAAAATGCACACCTTGCTGGATCTCAGGGGGAATATCCCCAGCTTCATTCATATATCGGACGGCAAGCTCCACGACATTCACGCTTTGGATCTCCTGATTCCAGAGCCCGGGGCCATCTATGTCATGGATCGTGGTTACGTCGACTTTTCGCGACTCCACACCTTGCACCGCGCTGGCAGTTTCTTCGTGATCCGCACGAAATCGAATCTGGACGCCCATCGGGTTTACTCTCGTCCGGTGGACCGCTCTACGGGTCTCGTTTGCGATCAATCCATCGCCCTGGATGGATACAACACCTCCAAAGACTATCCCGACCACCTCAGAAGGATCCGCTTCAGGGATCCAGAAACCGACCAAACCTTGGTGTTCCTGAGCAATCAGTTCGATCTGGATCCAGCGACAATCTGCTCGCTGTATCAGCGCCGGTGGCAGGTCGAGCTGTTTTTCAAATGGATCAAGCAACACCTGCGCATCAAACAGTTTTACGGGACCTCAGAGAACGCGGTAAAGACTCAAATCTGGATTGCCGTCTCGGTTTATGTGCTGGTCGCGATCGTGAAAAAACAGCTTCAACTCGAGGCCTCGCTCTACACTTTGTTACAGATCCTTTCCGTCACTTTGTTCGAGAAAATCCCGTTATATCAGGCCTTGGCGGTGACAGAGAACAAAAAGGAACCTCCCGTGCAGGCTAAGCAATTGGATTTGTTCACTTTATTAACCGGACACTAGTGATCTTTCATGACAAATCCTGGGGGTGGAATAAACACATGGCGAAATTAACACAGAATCAATTTTTTTCGGGATTGGCCACGCCATGGGGGACATGGCCTGTGGCGACGTGTTGGCTGGCGGAGTCACAATGGCCTTGCTGGTCGTCGAAGAAAATATCCGCACCAAAGGCATGCAGGAACGGTCCCTTCTCCTTGCCCCCCAAGAAAAGCGCTTCGTCGATACGAATATTCCAGGCGCGCAAGGTTCTGACCACCCGTTCGTGCGCGGGCGCGGCGCGGGCGGTGACCAGTGCTGTACGAATCGGCGATTCGTCGGCGCCCAGCAGGGTCTGGATGTGATGCAGCGTCGCCAGAAAAGCTTTGAATGGCCCGCCGGAAAGCGGATTCCGCGCCTCGACCTTCTCATATTCGGCAAAGGCCTCCAGCCCTTTCTCGCGGTAGATCCGCTCTGATTCATCGGAAAACAATACCGCATCGCCATCAAAGGCAATCCGCAACTGGCCAGAATCCGTCGCCGGCTTGCTCGATGCCAGGATGGTGGCGGCCGCGTGACCGGCGGATAGCGCTTTTCTGACATCCTCGGCATTGGAGGACAGAAAAAGATCGGCACCGAAAGCAGAGATGTAGCTGAACGGCGACTGGCCGCTGGTGAAGGCCGCTCGAGAAATCGACAGGCCGTGATGCTGGATAGAATTGAAGACCCGAAGGCCGGTATCCGCGCTATTGCGCGAGAGCAAGATCACCTCGACCGTAGGCTGACCAAGCACCTCATTGATGGCCAGCAGCTTGCTGACCAGCGAGTAGGCCACCCCGGGCTGGAGAATTTCTTCTTCATGCTCCATCTGATAGCTGCAGAAAGCTTCCTTGCCGCTTTCCTCGAAAATCCGGTGCGACTCGTCCAGATCAAATAGCGCCCGGGACGAAATCGCTACCACCAGCTTTTTGTTATCCGTCATGATGCTCACTTCCTCGCTGACTATAGCTGGTCATCTCGCCCTCACCGAACAAAACCACTCCGGCGCGGAAACCAAAGCCGATGAGCCCTGTCAGAAGCACGGTGGAATTTGGGTGGTGTACTTTTCATGCAACCCATTGGAAAATTCCCACGGCCCATCGAGAAACATTGTTTCTCCTAACCATACCTAAATCCAAACAGTAAAAGGCAACACGATGAAAGACTTCTTCAACAAAATGGTTCGGAGCAAATTCTCCATTCTCTACCTGATTCTTTTTATCGGCTCACTCTACCTGCTTCAGGAAAAGGCCATTATGCCGCTGGTCATGCAGGTCGTGGGGTCCGAGTTGTTTTTTGAGAAACCGGTCGAGGAAAACGAGCCGTTGGGCAAGCTGGATGCCAAGACCGAGCGCACCGATTTTGCGCTGGCCAACTGTCGCGAAGCCGTCAAGAATGACGGTGACCTGCCGGACAATGCGGAATTCATCGACAAGGATTATGAGGCTTGGGCCCTGGGTAACCGCCAATATTTGATCCGCGCCAGTGTGCGCATGACAGACAAAGATAAGGGGCAGTTCAACAAGCTCTATGCCTGCACAATTCGAATGGTGGGTGAAGATCAATCCAAACCGGACAGCTGGAAGATTCTCGGTCTCGATTTCGATCCAGACCCTAGCTGAAATTCACCGTAGCTGGCAGAAGCCCTCTGCCAAGGCTCAATAAAGCGGAAGGACTGGTTTTCAGTCCTTCCTTTTTTTGTCTTCGCCGCTCACCCCGGAGGCCAGTTCAACTGTCTGCCACCCAGAACATGAAGGTGTAAGTGATAGACCTCCTGCCCGCCATCGCCACGGCAGTTGATCACCGTGCGGTAACCGCCGCTCGCCAATCCCTCCCGCCGCGCCACTTTCTGCACGGCGACGAACAATTTGCCGGCCAGCGCAGAGTCATCGGCCGGGAAATCATCAAGCGTCGGAATATGCTGTTTGGGAATGACCAGCACATGCACCCTGGCCTGTGGCCGGATATCCCGGAAGGCCAGCACGTCGTCTGTTTCGTAGACCACATCGGGCGTGATATCGCCGGCCACCATCCGGCAGAAAAGACAGTCCGTCATCATATACCTCAGTTGGAAGAAGCGACCGCTAAATGGACTTGCGACCATTGAAGGCGTGAGACAGTGTTGCGCCATCGACCCATTCGAGCTCGCCACCGAGGGGCATGCCATAGGCCAACCGTGTCGTGGTGACACCGTGCTGCCGGGCCATTTCGTGGACGTAATGCGCGGTGGCCTCGCCCTCCACGGTCGTATTGGTGGCCAGGATGATCTCCGACACCTCACCAGACTTCAATCGCTGATTCAGAAGATCCAGCCGCAATTCAGCCGGACCAATGCCATCCAGCGGAGACAACCGGCCGTTGAGCACAAAGAAAACGCCCTGAAAGCCCGTCACTTGATCGATGGCGTGCGCCTCGGCAGGCGTCTCTACCACGCATAGCAGCGATTGCTCTCGGCGCGGATTGGCGCAAACCGGACAGAGCGGGCCTTCGGTGAGGGTTCGACATTGGTTGCAATGGCCAATGTGCTCGAGCGCATAAAGCAAGGCGGAAGCCAATTGCCGGGCGCCTTCGCGATCCCGTTGCAACAAATGAAAGGCCATTCGTTGCGCCGATTTGGGACCGATGCCTGGCAAGCAGCGAAGGGCCCGCATCATCTGGCCCAGGGCACCGGTCTGCAGCATGAGAGAAGCTCGTCCGTCCGCTCAGAAGGGCAATTTGAATCCCGCAGGCAAATCGATTCCGCCAGTCAGTCCGGCCATCTTTTCCTGCTTCAGCGCGCTGACCTTGTTGATGGCATCATTGAAGGCGGCCGCGATGAGGTCTTCCAACATGTCCCGATCCTCATTCAGGAGGCTGTCGTCAATGACGATCTTCTGCACCTGGCGCTTGCCGTTCATGGTGATCCTGACCAGACCCGCACCCGACTCACCCTGAATCTGAGTTTCGGCAATTTCATCCTGAACCTGCTTGAGGTTCTCCTGCATCTTTTGAGCCTGCTGCATCAGTCCGGCTAAGGGATTCTTCATAGGGGATTCTCCGTTGAGGCTGAACCATCAATAAAATCAAAGGGGTTTTATGCTGCCGGGGACAATGCGGGCATCGAAGGTTGCTTGCAAGGCGAGCACACCCTCGTCCTGCTCGATCTCTTCGACGGCCGCTTGCAAGCGTTCGTCCTTTTCGCGCTGAATCTGCAGCGCGGGCGTCTCTTGCTCCGGGGCTTGCAGTTTTATCTGCAGCTTTATGGGGCGATTGAAATGCGTCTGCAACGATTTTTCCAGCGCCGCCTCGGCCCGGGGACTTTTGAGATGCGTCAATCGCGGTTCCAGACTGAGCTGGCAGGACTCATCATCCAGACAAATCAGCACGGAATTGTTGGCCAATTCCCGCGTCATGGCAGCCAGTCCCATCGCCCGGATCAAGTCCGGCCAATCTACCGATCCGGGCGGCATGGGCGCCGGGACCTGCTCTGTTGAGGCCAGGGGTAGTGGCTGGACAGGCTCGCTTGATGGCACCTCGGGTAGCGGGGAAGCCACAACCGCGGGCTCCGCGATGGAACGGACTGGCCGCTCATGCGGTTGAGGATTTGCCGAACGGGGGGTAACCGATACGGACACCTCGTCTTTCGCCCGGGCGGTGATTTTTGCCGCTGACGACAGGGCAGGTTTTGCAGTGGGTCCCAGTGATTGATCCGCAGCGGCGGGCCGGAAAGCCATCATCCGCAACATGACCATTTCAAACCCGCTTCGAGGATCGGGGGACAGCGGCAGGTCACGCTGACCGATCAAGCCAATCTGATAGAAGAGCTGCAAGTCCTCGGCACTGACACGTTGCGCGATCGCCAGAATCCGGTCGGCATCATCGTCACGGCGAATGGCCTCGGGCGCCCACTGCCCCAGCGCGGCATGATGAAGAATGATCAGCAGTTGCTGCAGGACGTCGGCGTAATTCGGTGCATGCTCGTCCATGCCTTCAATCAGCGCCAGCAGCGCGGCTGCATCCTGCTCAAACAGGGCATCCAGCATCTCGAACACCGGACGCCTTGCTACGGTTCCGAGCATGGCGGCCACCGTGGCCTCACCCAGCGAGCCGCCGCCGTGAACAATGGCTTGGTCCATCAGGCTCAGACCATCGCGCAGGGAACCGTCCGCAGC
>DIVI01000072.1 GCA_002423305.1 Methylococcus sp. UBA6136
CGACCCTCGGCCTTGTCCCGCCAGTGCCGGACCACGTCCTGGTTGATAGGAGCAGTGTTGAGAATGGCCGCCACAGCGGTCATGTCAAAATCGGACGCCGTTTGCCGGACCGACTGCAGCTCATGCTGCTTGCCAAGATCGATCACAAAGGTGCGCGGCCGCACCAGATGCCCCGAGGCGATCAACTCGCCCAGGGTGATCTGATCAGCCACATTGGAAAACACCGGTCGTAATTCGGCCCCATCGCCCCGATTTGGGGTCGCGGTGACCCCGAATATCCGGGCATCGGGATTCCGATCCCGGACAGCATCAATGATGCGACGATAGGTAGGCGCCGCCGCGTGATGCCCTTCGTCGATAACGAGCAAGTCCAGGGTTGGCAGCTGTTGTAACGCGACCTCTCGGCTTAGCGTCTGGACCATCGCAAACGTCGCCTGACCGGCCCAGGATTTCTCCCGGGCATTCACAACCGAGGTGGTCAGTCCGGGATTGACCCGGGCAAACTTGGTTCGGTTTTGGTCAGTCAGTTCATCGCGATGCGCCAGAATGCAGGCCTTGGCCTCTGTCCCTTGGAGTAACGCACCGGTGACGGCAGAAAGACAGACTGTCTTTCCCGCACCGGTAGGCGCCACTCCCAGCGTGTTGCCATGGATGTCGAGCGCCCCAAGGGCACGCTCGACAAAAACCTTCTGTCTGGAGCGAAGAATCATGGCGACCTCACTGCGCCCAGGTCGGGCGGCCAGCCAAGGCCGGACTCGCGTCGACTGACGGAATCACCGGTGGCGTAAAACCCTGTGTGGGGGTTGGCGCCTTTAAGCCTGTTCCCATCAACAGCGCATAATCCTTATGGTTCGGCTCAATCGCCGTCCGGATTACGTTGCGCTCCTCACCATTTCGCTGATCCTTGTCGATATCAATCCGTGCCAGGAACTCGATACCATCCAGATCGGCAAAGCCCTGAATGCAGCGGGCCTGCTGGGCCTGCGGACTTTGATCCTGGGGAGAGATACCGCGGGCCGAGTTGAGCAAGGCGCGAACAAAGGCGCGCCCCATGTTGGCCCACTCGGGTCCCTTTTCGGAATGAAGACCAATCAGGGACCACACCTTGCGTTTGGCGAAGGGTCCTTCGAGAATCACAAACTCAGCCGAGAGGTAGGCGGATCCCGTTTCCAGATTGCGGGTCGCATAGCCCCCGGTCCACCCCAGCGCCGGATTGTCGACACCGCCAGGTTTCAGGGTCATCCTCACCTTGGCGAGGGTCTTGCCCGGAATCAGGTCATAGGACGATTGGGTATCGGCGTCGTTAAAGTTTTGCCATACGGTCATATCAGTTCTCCGAAGGGGATTGAGGGTTAGCTGCGAGGCCGGTGAAATTCAGGCGCTCGGCGCTGGGGGGAACGGGTCCCTGGATCTTGGCCATCAACTGACCGAGATGCGGGGGTTCGATGGGATCAAGACGACCGGAGCGATCCTTGGCCGGATAGCCCTTGTCGTTGAGGGTGTGGCAGATGAAGGCTCGATAGGACGGACCCTCCGCCGGCTGGATCTCGGCCAGGGTGATGACCTCGTCGACGATGCCCGGCAGTTCCAGGCTGGCCTTGCTGCCATCGATCTGCAGCGAGAACACCTTGCGGTTAAAGTCATCGAGCTTTTCGTCGAGAATGCCGACGAACCAGACGTTCTTGTGCCGGGTATGCTGCAGATGCGTCAGCCAGCCAATAAGCTCCTGACCCAGTAGCCCATAGGCGCCGCGGTTATCGGGCTTACCGGTTTTTTCGGAATAGGCTTGTGGCTGACCCTTGCACCATTGAAGGCATAGCCGACCGGCCACGGTGATGGAGTCGATGAAGACCGTCTCGTAGCGTTGCAGCACGGCAGGATCACCAAACTCGGCACAGACGGCATCAAAGTGCGCCTGACTGTAAGGCTGATCCGGACGCAGCGCGGGATTGGGGCCGCCGATGAAGACCGCAAAATCGCGGCACTCCTGCCAGGTACGTGGACGTATCGTGTCCCCGGACCAGCCTTCGATAGCGAGATCGCCAGCTTCAAGGTCGAAAAAGAGGGTAGTCTTCTCCGGCAGGGTCCACAGTTGCGAGGTCTTGCCGATGCCGGCCTTGCCGACCAACACCCCTTTGACGCCGCGCTTCTCAGCCAGACGCTGCTCGGCACTGATGATGGGCAGTTGCAGGTTCATGCGCCGTCCCCTTCAACCAAAGTCAAAGCGAAGGTCGGCTTGCCAGCAGCCACCGTCCGTGCGGACGCAAACTGCTCGCGCAGTCCTTCGGGCCAGTTCGTAAACCGACTTTCAGAGACCGTGTATTTAAGGTCGATGTAGTCCTCAAGCCGGTCGCCGGAGGCCACGATGCGTTGTGCGATGGCGGCGAGTTGCTTCTGGTCCCAGGTGACCTTTTTCGGCAACTCGAACTTGACGTGCAGGGTGCCATCCTGAAGATGAGTGGTCCCGAAATCACGACCAGAGTCGAGCAGGGCTACCCGGGCCGGTTCGCCATAGCGCTGATCCAGTGCCGCATGCAGGCGGGACTGGATCTTTTTGGTCCAGGCCGACAGATCGGCGAGATGGGTTTCGATTTGCAGCAATTGCTGAGGAGGAAGAGCAGCCAGTTCGGCAATGGCCATCGCCTCGAGCTCGGCCGGCATCATTGAAAGGGTGCTCATCCCTGCACCTCTTCGCTGTAAAGGTAACTGCCCAGCCCTGTAATAATCTGCGCCAATTGCCGCCCGAGCAGGGTGTCACCCTCAACCAGAAGATCCCGCCGTGATCGGTCGAAGGTGAAGTGACATTCCAGCCGAACACGGGTCAGCCCATATAGGCTGTTCAGCACGACCAGGGCCAAGTAGATCAGTGCCTCGATATCCGCGAGGGGTATCGCGGAATCAAAACGAAAGTGATGAGAGTGGTTTGACATGAAGATGAACTCCATTAAGTGAGTAAAAAAGGGCCAGATCATCTGGCCCATCACTTACTTACCGGTGCACTTCAGAATGTGTCGGCGACGACAGCGGATTTTTTTGGCCAACTAACGTCCATATCCGCCGCCGGCAAAGCACTCGCGAATCAAGTTCAATCGGCCATACAGGGTGCTGCGTGGCAACCCGAGAATCCGCGCGGATTCGGCCATCGTGTGTTCCTTTAACTGTTCGCACAGTTGGCGGTGCTCATCAGGCAAGCTGGCCAACAAGCGTTCCATATCCAGACGGTTCTCCATAGCCCGGACACTGTCCGAGTCATCCGCGACCCGGTTGATCAGGTCTTCCGCCGCCGTGTCACTGTCGTCGACCGGGGCGTTCAGAGACCTCTGGTTTAAGCGCCAGTCTCGGCATTGAGCACGACGGGCGGCCAATAGGGTCGAAATGCGGTGCTCAACGACGCGGGTCATGAAGGTGGTCACCTTCGCTTTATTGGGATCAAACCGCGGCAATCGCTGCAGCAGATCAAGGGCCAATTCCTGTTCCAGGTCAGCCCGATCGTCTTCCGTGAATCCTTCTTTGCCGACCAGTTGGCGGGCTTTGTGGCGAATGAGTGGGTCGGCATAGCGATCGAAACCGATATAAGAATTCTGTGAAACCAAGGGATCCTCCTCGGCGCGAGGAGGAGGTCCATGGGGGTGTCGACACGGGCCAAATCACTGGGGTCAGAGGTCGCAAGCGCGAGGACGTCGCAGGTACGCCGCCAAAAGCCAATTGGCTCGGCGACACCCACAACGACCTCCGCTTTGCGGCCGGCATGTTGTCCAGTGTCAAAAAGGGTTTTTTGCTGTCAGTTACTCAGTCGGGCACGAGTCCGCATGAGAAACGGCAGGCCATGCTTGATTTCGAGGCAAGCGATGCAGCCGCTTTCGATCTCGGAAAAGTGATCCAGCATGACGATCACTTCCTGCTTCAGGTCAAAGTCATCCTGTGTCTGCTCAGGCCTGGGGCCGTTCTGGCCACCCAACTTGATCTCGCGCTCGATGACCGTTTCGGCCAGAAAGATCGGTTCGCCGTTCTTGATCGGTAGGTCGCTGATGCGTCCGAAATTGATGTCCTGCATCAACTCAACGAGTCGACGCTGCGAGGGCGTCAGTTGGGATTTTCTGAGTGAGGCCAGGGTCGATTCGATGGGGGATCCATTCATGTTCATGATTCCCTCGTTACAGATAGGCCGTGCCCTGGGTGGAACACTGAAGGACGTCTTCCTCGTATTGCTCAACGTCCTCCAGTCGATAGGCAACCCGTGCGCCCAGCTTCATAAAGCGCGGACCCAGGGCCATGCAGCGCCAGCGCTGCAGGGTCTTGACGGATAATCCCCACCGCTCGGCAAGTTCCTGCTCATGCAGCACC
>DIVI01000087.1 GCA_002423305.1 Methylococcus sp. UBA6136
AGTACCGACTTCCTGACCCGCATACTATTGAAGGCTTTGGTGGCAGAGAGTGACCCGGTTTGCTTGTCGCAGGCTCTTTCCCAAGCAGCGGCAATCCTATTTCTTTGAAAGCCGAAGGTTATTTGCAGTTCAGGTTTGAATCCGCCCATAAAAAACGGCGGTGAGGAACTTGGTCCCTCACCGCCGTTCATTTGTCAATTCCAGGAATCGATCAGAATGACTTTTCGGCGGCCTTTAAGTGAGTGGCAGCGGCGTCGGCAGCTTCACCGGCTACATCGGCATGGCCCATCTTGGCATGCTCGATCGCTTCGTTCAGGTTTTTGATGCCGGCCTCGACATGAGGATTGGCTTTTTCTGCCTGAGCCGCTTCGGCATGGGTTTTAGCGGCTGCGGCATGTTCGCCTACGGCAGCGGCATCCCCTTTCTTGCCGCTCTCGGCGGCCGCGATGGCATGTTTGGTGGCTTCTGCTTTATGGTCTTCTGCTAGGGCATTCGTCGTGGTCAACAGGCCGGTCAATAGACCAGCACCCAGCAGTGAAAGAAGTGACTTGTTCATGTGTGCTCCAATCATTTGATTTTACTGTCGCGGTCACCCACTAGGGTGGATGCCCCCAATACTCCAAGATATCAATCAGATTGATTCACTCTTGAAGACCAGTTCAGACCTGTCGGGCAGTAAAAGGTTGCGGGGGGAGGGGTTGAAGCGGTTGCACCGCCTTGGATGAAAAACGATGGTTTGAACCTCATCAGTCAAAGCTTCATGGATAGGTAACCCTGTCCATTGCAGTACTTCAGGGCTCGCCTGTGATTGCTTTACGCCGAATACCAGTGTCCACGCACCATGATGGTTTGGCTATGCGGGTTCATGAAAGACTTGCTGAGTTGGGAGCCGTTTACACAAAGCGAGCGGACAGATCCTTTTTGATATCGTCGATGTGTTCCAGTCCCACGGCAATGCGAATGAGTCCTTCGCGGATGCCAGCCGCTTCACGCTCCGCGTCGGTAAGGCGGCCATGCGTGGTGGTGGCCGGGTGGGTGATGGTGGTTTTGACATCGCCAAGATTAGCGGTAATGGAGAGCAGGCGAGTGGAGTCGATCAGCTTCCATGCCGCTTCGCGTCCACCCTTGACTTCGAAACTAACGATACCGCCGCCGGAGGTCTGCTGGCGTCGGGCGAGGTCATGCTGGGGATGAGATGTGAGTCCCGGATAATTGACGCGCTCGATCCAGGATTGTTGTTCCAGCCATTCGGCCAGAGCCTGGGCATTTTCACTGTGGGCTCGCATGCGGATGCCCAGTGTTTCCAGTCCTTTCAGGAATACCCAGGCATTGAAGGGGCTCATGGATGGGCCACCGGTGCGCAGAAAAGGGTAAATCTGTTTTTCAAGCAATTCGTGTCGGCCAACGATGGCACCACCGATGCAACGACCTTGCCCATCCAGGTATTTGGTGGCCGAATGGATGATCAGGTCTGCCCCCAGCTCCAGTGGTCTCTGCAATGCCGGGGTGCAGAAACAGTTATCCACGGCCAAAAGAATGTCGTGTTGATGGGCCAAATCCGCAAGTTGTCGAATGTCGGCGATCTCTGTCAGCGGGTTGGAGGGTGTCTCGACGAACATCAATCGCGTCGTTGGCCTGATCGCCTTGGTCCAGGCGTCTTCATGGGTCAGGTCGACGAAGGTGGTCTCGACGCCGAATTTGCCAAGAAAGTTCTGGAATAACAGGACGGTATTGCCAAACACACTCCTGGAGCAGACGACGTGATCGCCTGCTTTCAGCAACCCAAACGCCAATGTGGCGATGGCGGCCATCCCCGAGGCGACGGCGATGCAGCGTTCTCCACCCTCCAGGGCAGCCAGGCGTTCTTCAAAGGTTCGAACGGTGGGGTTGGTGAAGCGGGAATAGATGTTTCCGGGCACCTTGCCGGTGAAACGGGCGGCAGCTTCGGCCGCACTGCCAAAGACATAGCTGGACGTCGGGAATATGGGTTCGGCGTGTTCGCCTTCGGGTGTCCGATGCTGGCCGGCCCGTACAGCCTGTGTTTCAGGATGAAACTCGCTCCAATCCAGTTCTTCCATGCCAGATCTGCTCCTAACCTGCGTTGTGTAGACCGATGGTGGATCCGGTCCCTTCCCGGACAGATTTGGCGCCATCATTGCGGTGATGGCTCAATTGTTCGAGATAGAGTTGATCGATATCGCCGGTGACATATTCTCCATTGAAGCAGGAAGTATCAAACTGCCGGATATTTGGATTGCCCCGCTGGACGGCTTCAATCAGGTCTGACAGATCCTGATAGATGAGCCAGTCGCAACCCAGCGCCCGCTCTACTTCCTCCTCAGTGCGGTCATGAGCGATGAGCTCTTCGGCAGCGGGCATATCGATACCATAGACGTTAGGGTACCGGACGGGTGGGGCCGCCGAGGCAAAATACACCTTGTTGGCACCGGCATCGCGTGCCATCTGGATAATCTGTTCCGAGGTGGTGCCGCGCACGATCGAGTCATCGACCAGAAGAACATTGCGCCCCTTGAATTCCATGCCAATGGCATTTAATTTTTGCCGGACCGACTTCTTGCGCAGTTGCTGGCCGGGCATGATAAAGGTGCGGCCGATGTAGCGATTTTTTATGAAGCCTTCGCGGTACTTGATGCCCAGCTTGTTGGCCAGTTGCAAAGCGGATGTGCGGCTGGTGTCCGGGATGGGGATCACCACGTCGATGTCATGATCGGGACGTAGCCGCAGAATCTTGTCGGCCAGTTTGTCGCCCATTCGCCGCCGGGCCTTGTAAACGGATATGGAGTCGAGGATGGAATCCGGCCGCGCAAAGTAGACATATTCGAAAATGCAGGGGGAGAGGGCGGTTTCCTGGGCACATTGCCGGGAATGCAGGGTGCCATCCCGCTCGATGAAGATCGCCTCGCCGGGCTCAAGGTCGCGCACGGTGGTGAATCCGAGCACATCCAGCGCCACATTTTCTGAAGCAAACATAAAGTCGGTGCCCTGATCGGTCGTTCGCTCACCATAGACCAGTGGTCGAATGCCGTGAGGATCACGGAAGGCCAGCACACCGAAACCGGTGATCATGGCCACCACCGCGTACCCTCCTCGACAGCGGGTGTGAACCCCCGAAACAGCCTGAAACACATCGTCGGCTGTAATTCGCAGTTTGCCCAGCTCCTGCAGTTCATGAGCGAGTACGTTGAGCAGCACTTCAGAGTCGGAATCGGTATTCAGGTGGCGCTGGTCCTGGACGAAGAGTTCCTTCTTGAGCTTTTCGGCATTGGTCAGATTACCGTTGTGCGCAAGCGTAATGCCATAGGGGGAATTGACATAGAACGGCTGGGCTTCAGCGGAACTGGTGCAGCCGGCGGTCGGATAACGAACATGGGCAATGCCCATGGTGCCTCGAAGGTTGAGCATGTGACGGGTATGAAAGACATCTCGCACCAGACCGCTGCCTTTGCGCAGGTGAAACTTCTCCCCCTCGCAGGTGACGATGCCCGCTGCATCCTGACCACGGTGCTGAAGCACCGTCAGGGCTTCATAAAGCTCCTGATTCACTTCCTGATTGGAGACGATACCGGCAATGCCACACATAATGGGTTCTTAGCTTCGTTGGGAAACGGATTTTGAGTCGAGGCGGGGGACAAACCCCGGGGGTAGCTGGCTTTCCAGCCAGAGCGCGATGGACTGGAACATCGGCATCAATTGCGACTCACGCCACCCGGCTTCCTTTGGCAGGGGCGTGGATCGAGCCAGAAAAACCAGGACGGCCATGATCAGCACACCCCGGGCAAGACCAAACAGCAACCCGGCAAAACGGTCGATTCCGGACAGTCCGGTGCTCTCCAGCATTCGCGTCAAGAGGAATCCGATCATGCCGGTAATCAGCAGGGTCAGAATGAACAGGATGCCAAAAGCCGCCCCGATACGGGCGGTGGCTGAGGGAATCGCACCTTCCAGATAGCCTTCCAGGGTTCCGCTGAAGGTGATGCCGACCCAGATGGCCAGACCCCAGGAGGCCAGCGAGAGCACTTCGCGTACCAGCCCTCGCACCAGGCCGACCAGGCCAGAGAGCCCGAGGAGCCCGATGATGAACAGATCGAGCCAGTTGAAAGCCATCATGGGTCGCTTCGATGCATCAGCAATGATTGATTCGCAGGATGAGATGTGGCGGTGGATTTATCGGTTTTGCAGGATGACCCCATTGACGCCATCCTTGGATGAAAGCTCCTTCTGAATTTTTTCGGCCTGAGTTCTTTCCACCCCTGAGCCGACGGTGACCCGATAGACTTTGCCTGAACTCCCTTCCACAGCATGCACCTTGGCGGGCAGATTACGCTTCTTCAGCTTTTCCACCAGATTGCGCGCATTGGACTCATCGGCAAAGGTACCGGCCTGAACGGTCCACGACTTGCCCTCCGTTACCTGTTTGGGTTGGGTAACTGGCGATGTGGCGGCCTTTTTCGTGGGCGAAGCGGGGCTGGTTGCGACAGGTGTCGGTGACTTTTTGACGGGTGCGTCAGTGACCTTGGGGGTGGGTGCCGGTTTTTTGGCCGTCGAAGACGTCGTCTTGACCGATTTTGTGCCGGGGCTGGTCTCGGATTTTCTGGTGGCAGCTGGCGCGGTTTCCGGTCGGCTGCGCGTTTCCGTCCCAGTGGACCTGGAGTTTGGCTTTGCCGGTTGAGTTTCCGCCAGCTTGGCCGCAGGCTTTTGTGTTGTTGGCTTCAGTTTGCTGGAAGGGACTGCCGGTGCACTGACCACTCGCGGGGTTGGCGCAGTATCCTCCCCATCCTCTTCAAGGTAGGCTGCGGATTCTCCCGGTGCCGCTGTCGTTGATGCGGATGCCGGTTCTTGTGGAGCGGGTTCCGAGGGTGCCGGTTTGGCTGAGGTGTCATCCAGGGGCACCACCTCATATTTACGATTTTTGGAGCGAGCAGCCGAAACAGGAGGGGCCGGCATGGACTGCTCTGCTGCATTCGGCGTGGCGCCTGCCGAGTCCGCCGGCGGCAGAGCGAGCGGATGCTCCTGCATGGCTTCGGGCAGGGCCGAAGGATCCTTGGGGGGTTTGTCTTCAAAAAAAAGCGGCACCACAATGACTGCCAGCAACATGAGCACGGCCGCGCCTACCAGGCGACGTTTTAATTGTTCATCCATTTGCGTAAACCCCCTTGTCAGGCAACGTGCGCCAGGTAATCAGAAACCAGAAAAAAAGAACCGAAAACGAGCAGAAGATCGTCCGGATCGGCATCGTCACGGGCGGCTCGGCAGGCATCGGCCACATTCGAAAAACCCTGCTTTACCCGCTGAATGCCTGCATTATGGAGGATTTCCGACAATTCTTCAGGCGTCGCCGCGCGTGGCATCTGCAACGGTGCGAGATACCAGCTATCCACGGCGTCACTGATGAGTTGAATCATGCCGGCGATGTCTTTGTCACGCATGACCGAGAAGATGGCGCGGATTTTTCTACCCGCGAAACGCTGGCGTAGATGACCCGCCAGAATGGCGACTGCCTGGGGGTTGTGTGCGACGTCCAGAAGCACGGGAATGTCACCGGGGAAAAACTGAAACCGACCCGGGAGCCGGACAGCCGTCAGGCCACTGGCCACATCGGCGTCAGTCACTGGTTTTTCATCTCGTGCCAGCTGGAGGCACTGGATCACGGCAGCGGCATTCAGCAACTGATGATCGCCCGGAATGGCCGGGAGCGGTAAGCCAGTGAGGGAGTGTCCATCCCCCCACCATGACCAGGTATCCCCCTCCCGCTGGAAACCATACTCGTGCCCCTGTCGATACAG
>DIVI01000053.1 GCA_002423305.1 Methylococcus sp. UBA6136
ACGGTCGAGGGTTTGCCGGCACCACGCCGCGCTATTTTTCTGGCGGATAGTCCATAGGCCCGTGTTTTCCCGCTTCGGCTAGAATGGCCGACCATTTTTCTCAAGGCATGCCATCATGAGTTCACCCCGTATCGGCTTTATCAGTCTCGGCTGCCCCAAGGCGCTGGTGGATAGCGAACGCATCCTGACCAAGCTGCGGGCGGAGGGTTATGAGCTGGTGCCGACCTACCAGGATTCTGATCTGGTGGTCGTCAATACCTGCGGATTCATTGATGATGCCGTGGAGGAGTCGCTGGACGCGATTGGTGAAGCGCTCAAGGAAAACGGCAAGGTGATCGTCACCGGCTGTCTTGGGGCGCGTGAAGAGGAAATTCGCGCTCGTCATCCTGCCGTGCTGAAAGTCACCGGAGCCCATGCCTATGAAGAAGTGGTCGCTGCCGTGCATGAGCATGCTCCGCCTTCGCATGACCCGTTTGTCGATGTGGTGCCGCCCGAAGGCATCAAGCTGACGCCGCGTCATTATGCGTACCTGAAGATCTCCGAGGGCTGTAATCACCGTTGCACCTTTTGCATCATTCCTTCGATGCGAGGTGATCTCGTCAGTCGCCCAGTGGGTGAGGTGATGGCCGAAGCTGAGCGGCTGGTGGAAGCCGGGGTCAAGGAGTTGTTGGTGGTTTCACAGGACACCAGCGCTTACGGGGTAGACCAGAAATACAAGCTGGATTTCTGGAAGGGTCGCCCCATCAAAACCCGCTTTTTCGATTTGGGGCAGGCGCTGGGTAGTCTGGGTGCCTGGGTCAGGATGCATTACGTCTATCCCTATCCGCATGTCGATGAAGTCATCCCCTTGATGGCCGAAGGTAAAATCCTGCCTTATCTCGATATCCCGTTTCAGCATGCCAGCGAACGAATCCTGAAGCTGATGAAACGCCCGGCGGCGACGGAAAATGTGCTGGAGCGCATTCGGCGCTGGCGGGAGATTTGCCCTGACCTGACATTGCGCAGCACCTTCATTGTCGGTTTCCCCGGCGAGACCGAAGAGGATTTCGAGCAGTTGCTGGATTTTCTTGATGTCGCGCAACTGGATCGCGTGGGCTGTTTTGCCTATTCACCCGTTAAGGGTGCGGCAGCCAACGAGTTGCCGAATCCGGTTCCGGAGGAAGTCAAGCAGGAGCGGCTGGCGCGTTTCATGGAATTCCAGTCGCGGATCAGTGCCGATCGACTGGAGTCGCGGGTAGGGCGCCGCGAGCAGGTGCTGATCGATGAGGTCGTAGAGGAAGGTGCNNATGTGGGCTCATCTCGCCGACTGAGCCGGGACCAAAAGCAGCCATTCGCTGCCCGGTCCCTTTCGTGGATTCAGTTAGTGATGGTGATGTCCACCCGGGCCATGAACATGACCATGTTCCAGTTCTTCGGCGGTGGCATCCCGGATCTCGGTGACTTCAACATCGAAGGTCAGCGTGATGCCGGCCATGGGGTGGTTTCCGTCAAGAATGACTTCATCGCCATCCACGTCGATGACGGTGACCAGTTGCATGCCCTCCGGTGACTGTGCCTGAAACTGCATACCGGGAAGAATCTGGTCCACGCCTTGAAAGGCGCTCTTGGGGACCGACTGCACCATTTCATTGTCGCGCTCGCCGTAACCATCCGCCGGGGCAACGGTTACGCTGAATTTATCGCCCAAAGCCCGGCCACTCAGGGCGTTCTCCAAGCCGGGGATAATGTTGCCCAGTCCGTGCAGGTAGGCTAACGGTTCCTGACCTTCGGAACTGTCAAGAATGTCGCCGTCGTCGTTGGTGAGTTTGTAGTGGATGGAAACAACCTTATTGTTTGCGATCTGCATGAATGTCTCGATACTCGTGAATTTGAGGCGGCATGATAGCGGGTTTGCACGGCAAGGACACTTTTTGCCAGCGCTTGTCCGGTAAGTTAATATTCGCGGCGTTTGTCTATTCACCCCTGCAGATGGAAATCCCCTGTCCATTCTTACGTTCATCAAAAAACTTTTAGCACCTTCCCCGCTGGTTGAGACGCCTCCCGCGCTACCTGGTGATGGATTGCCGCGGGTCTATAGCCGCTCGGAGCACAATATTTCGCGATCGCTGGTCAGCGAAAATGCGTTGAAAGTGCTTTATCGGCTGAAAAAGGCAGGTTTTGAAGCCTATCTGGTCGGTGGTTGTGTCCGCGATTTGCTTCTGGGGCGTGAGCCGAAGGATTTCGATGTCGTCACTGATGCTCATCCCGAACAGATTCGATCCGTATTTCGTAACTGTCGTTTGATCGGTCGGCGTTTTCGTCTGGCCCATGTTCACTTCGGCCAGGAAATTATCGAGGTCGCCACTTTTCGCGCTCTGCAAACCGAAGAGGCGCAGACGGAACGGGTCCTCGAGAATGGTCGCATTCTTCGTGACAATGTCTACGGTACGATCGAGGAGGATGCGTTTCGGCGCGATTTTTCGGTCAACGCGCTTTACTACAATATCAATGACTTTTCCGTCGTTGATTTCGTCGGTGGCATGGAGGATCACCGCGCTTGCGTCATGCGGCTAATCGGTGATCCCGAGAAGCGTTATCGCGAAGACCCGGTCCGAATGCTGCGGGCCGTTCGCTTCGCCGTGAAGCTGGGTTTTGCCATTCACGAGGATTCAGCCAAGCCGATTCCTCGCTTGGCTAAATTGCTCCGTGAAATACCGGCGGCGCGGCTGTTTGACGAGGTCATGAAGCTGATGCTGTCCGGTTATGCCGTGCAGACCTTTGAGCAGCTTCGCCATTACGGTCTGTTTGCGGCTCTCTTTCCTGAAACTGAACGCTGTCTGGGTCAGGAGCCCGAGGGTTTCCCTCTGACTTTTCTGGCGAAATCACTGGAGCGAACGGATAGTCGGATCGCTGAACACAAGCCGGTGGCGCCTTACTTCCTGTTTGCTGCATTACTGTGGGAGCCGGTTCGTACCCGCGCCCAGAAGCTGATCGACGCTGGGCAGAACGCCCTCCTGGCGTATCAGGATGCGGGCAATGAAGTCGTCAATCATCAGATCCGGTTGATTGCTTTGCCAAAAAGTATCGGCTTGCCGGTTCGAGAAGTCTGGTCCATGCAGCCGCGCTTTGAAATGACCCAGGGTGGCCGGCCGTTCCGTTTGCTGGGCCACCCCAGGTTCCGTGCGGCTTACGATTTTCTTGTCCTGCGTGCCGAAACCGGCGAGGCCGATCCCGCCCTGGCGGAGTGGTGGACGCGATTCCAGTCGGCTAATGAAGCCGAGCAGAAATCGATGGTTCGCAGCGGTCAGCGTTCCTCCGCCAGGACCCGAACACGCAAGCGGCGTCCACGCAAGAAAGCACCGGGTCATGCTCCCATCTCCTGATGCTTCGGTGAGAGCCTACATCGGTTTGGGGGGGAATCTGGAGCGGCCGGTTGATCACATCAGGTCCGCGCGTGACGCGATAGCGGCATTGCCCCAGGTCCGTGAAGCGGGTTTTTCCAGTCTTTACCGCAGCGCCCCCATGGGGCCCGCGGACCAGGGCGACTATGTCAACGCCGTCATGGCCGTGGACACGACCCTGGAACCTTTGGCACTGCTGGATCAATTGCAGGCCATTGAAGCGGCACATGGACGGGTGCGGCTGGGCGAGCGCTGGGGGCCGCGCACGCTGGATCTGGATATTCTCGCTTTCGGCGATCAGGAAATTCTTACGACGCGATTGCAGGTTCCTCATCCCGGTATGGCTGAGCGTGAATTCGTGCTGTATCCCCTCATGGAGATTGAGCCGGATCTCGCGGTGCCAGGTTTGGGCTTACTGAAGAATCTGGTTGACGCCTGCCCCCGTCGGGGTTTGAGGGTGATGGCCGATGAGTGAGATCAGGCCTTCTCTCACGGTGCCCGCATTGCAGGAGATGAAGTCGCGGGGCGAAAAAATTGTCGCACTGACAGCCTACGACGCTTCGTTTGCTGCCGTTATGGAGGAAGCGGGAATCGACATGATACTGGTCGGGGACTCGCTTGGTATGGTGGTCCAGGGGCAGGAGACGACCTTGCCGGTCACGCTGGAGCAGATGATCTACCATGCGGCCGCCGTGCGCCGTGGAGCCGCTGCGCCCTTGCTGGTGGTGGATCTGCCTTTCATGACTTACGCGTCCATTCCTCAGGCGCAGGAGAGCGCGGCCCGACTCGTGCGTGAGGCGGGCGCCCAGATGGTCAAGCTGGAGGGAGGACGGCATCGCGCGGAGATCGTGAGTGCGCTGGCGATGCAGGATATTCCTGTCTGCGCGCATCTTGGCCTTTTGCCCCAGTCCATTCACCGGCT
>DIVI01000022.1 GCA_002423305.1 Methylococcus sp. UBA6136
TTGTTTGTTGCTGCCAGTGACCGGCGAATTTACGCTATTCAAAATGCCCCGCTGGCCAGGGTTCGCTTCGTTTCCGGCGATCAGATCGAAAGTCAGGAAGGCTGGAAAATGATGGTCGAGTCCATCGAGGAACAGGGGGGGCTGCTGACCTACGTGGGTACCGATGAGGTGGGTGAACCGGTCACCCTTGACGAAATGGACCTCAACCATTTCATGCAATTCAACAAGCCCCAGGAGCGGCTATTCACCGGCCAACTGGATTCCGCCGAGTTGTTCAACCTGCGCCATGAAACGCTCAACCTGATCGGGCGTCTTGAGCAATCCCCAGTGCGCGGGCTTTGCGGAGGACGCACGAGCCCCATTCCGCACCAACTCTTCATTGCCCATGAAGTCGCCCGCCGTGAATCGCCTCGCGTTTTGCTAGCTGACGAGGTAGGACTGGGCAAGACCATCGAGGCAGGGCTCATCCTCCATCATCAGCTCCTGACCGGACGCGCCGACCGCGCCCTCATCGTGGTTCCCGACCCCTTGCTGCACCAATGGCTGGTCGAAATGCGTCGGCGTTTCAACTTGCGCTTCAGTCTATTTGATGCGCCGCGATACATCGAGTCCGATGAGCCAAACCCATTCCTGAGCGAACAACTCATTCTCTGTAGCCTAGGGTTCCTGATGGACGACCCCAAACGCCAGCAGGATGCCATCGCTGCCGACTGGGATCTTTGCATCATCGATGAGGCGCACCACCTCGGCTGGTCCTGCGAGGCGGCAAGCCCGGAATACTCGTTCGTTGAGCAACTGAGCGCCAAGGTACCGGGACTACTGCTTCTGACAGCAACACCTGAACAACTCGGCAAGCAAAGCCACTTTGCCCGGCTGCGCCTGCTCGATCCGGACCGGTTCCACGACTATGACCAATTCATCAAGGAAGAACAGGAATATGCCGAGTTGGCCAATGTGATCCAGCACCTGCTGGACGATGCCGAGCTCGATATCGGCACCCTGGGCCAACTCAAGTCGCTGCTGTCCCAGGATTTGGCCGATGATCTTCTCAAACGTCTCGAACAGCCGGATTCAGAATCGATGGCCCGCGCGGAACTCGTTCAGCTGCTGCTGGACCGACATGGCACGGGTCGAATTCTGTTCCGCAATACTCGGGCCACGATCAAGGGCTTTCCTGGTCGCCAGTTGCTAGCTACCGGCCTGCCCTTGCCCGACCACTATTCACCGCAGCTGCAGCAGCCGGAGCTCACGCTCGAACAGCGTCTGCATCCGGAAATACTCGCGGCTCCCGCCAACATCCCCGGTAAGGAATGGTGGCGTAGCGACCCCCGAGTGGACTGGCTTATCAGGACATTGAAGGAGGCTCGCCCGGCGAAGGCCCTCGTCATCTGCGCCTTGGGCGAGACGGCGATGGACCTTGAGGACGCCCTGCGCCTAGCCGGTATTCGTGCCGCGGTCTTCCATGAGGGACTCAGCATCATTGCACGTGACCGGGCAGCCGCCTGGTTTGCGGATAACGAGGATGGCGCTCAGGTTCTGGTTTGTTCGGAAATTGGCAGTGAAGGCCGTAACTTTCAGTTCGCCCATCATTTGATGCTGTTTGATCTCCCGCTGAATCCTGACCTGCTGGAACAGCGCATCGGGCGTCTCGACCGGATAGGTCAGACCGATACGATCCGCATCCATGTCGGCTATTTTGAGAACAGCCCACAAAGGACGCTATACCGCTGGTATCACGAGGGTTTGAATGCGTTCGAGCAACTCAATCCGGCCGCCCAGACGGTGCACGCAGCATTGCAGGACCGTCTGCTGTCGCTGATCGTTCAGCCGGATGTCGATGCCGAAGAGACCCTGATCCTTGAGGCCAGTCAGCTGTCGGCCACCACCCGGGAGGCTCTGCACCAGGGCCGTGACCGCCTGCTGGAACTCAACTCCTGCCGGGAGGCGGAGGCTCAACGACTGGTGGAGCAAGTCCGCCAGCAGGATGAGGATGAAGCGCTGTGGCCTTACATGGAGCGGGTATTCGACGCCTACGGCATCAGCATCGAGGAACACTCGGAGCTGTGTCATATCCTGCGTCCCGGCGAACACATGCGCATGCAGTTCCCCGAGATTCCGGACGAAGGCGTCACCGTGTCGCTGGACCGAACCACGGGATTGGCCCGCGAGGATATGCTGTTCCTGACCTGGGAACATCCGATGGTTCGCGGCGCCATGGATATCATCCTCAACAGCGAGCACGGCAATGCCGGACTCAGCATCCTCAGGCATCCCGACCTCGACCCGGGACAGCTATTGATCGAAAGCTTTCACGTGGTGGACTGCACCGCGCCGAAACATCTGCACATCGCCCGGTTTTTTCCGCCGGTCCTGATACGCTCGCTGATGGATCACGAAGGCAACGACCTCAGCCATCTTCCCTGTGACAGCTTTGAATCGATCCACCGCCAGTTCGATCGTGAACACGGTATGGAACTCTTGCGCGGACAAAGAAAGATCATCGAAGCCATACTCAAACGGTCAGAAAAGGCCGCAAAATCAAAGGTGCCAACCATTATCGAGAACAGTGGCAGTCTCATGTTGAGTGCCATGACTCTCGAGCTCAAGCGTCTGGCTGCCCTTCGCAAGGTCAATCCCAACGTCCGCAAGGAGGAGCTGGATCAACTCAAGGCGAATGCGCTGGAAATGCACGAGAGCATCCAGTCCGCCCGGTTGCGGCTCGATGCCGTGCGGGTGATTGTCACCGCCTGATTGCACCCCACCTTCGTCGCGTCGGCAAGAAGGTGCCGAGTAGCGATAAGGCCAAATCGCTGGTTAGAGAACTGTGGATCCCGGGAGGGTCCGCGAGGGACGCTTATTTGGACTCTTTTGATAAGGAGGGAGGATCCGAAGAATCCTCGGATGCCGTCTCGGTCGGCTCGACGGGTTCCTCCTTCTTCTCGAAGTTCACCGCCCCGCCCTGAAGCGTGTAATTCACCTCATGACGAAGACCGCCAAGGTCGAATTCCACCGCATAAACCTTGACGCCACGCTTCGTGAACTGGCGGTACTCGGTATCCGTTGCAGCAGGATATTCCAGCCTGAATGCTGACAGCACGGCGGGAGGAACCTGGTATTCGGTCAAACTCCCGCCTTTAAGGGAACAAGCCGACATCAGGCCCAGCCAGCAGATAATCAGGACGAAGAAGCGATACATGGCCGTTCGCGGAGACTAGTACTGCTCGTTCAGATACCGGATGAGGTCCGTGGTGGTGACGATACCGACCAGAGCCCCCTCATCATCAATCACTGGCAAGGAATGGAAGCCACCCTTGGCCAGTAATACCGAACCACCCCGTATTGTGTCCGTATTTTTAATGGTGACCAGTTTGTCGGACATGATTTCTTGGATGGAAAACTGCTGGTCGATGATTGCATTGATTGACCGTTCATCCACCCCGTTAATGACAAAGTTGATCTTCATCAGATCGGTAAAGCTGATCAAGCCAACGAGCTTGCTTCCATCGATGATGGGGACGTGGTGAATGTTGGCGTTCAGCATCAGATCTCGAACATCGCTCAGGGGTTGTCCGACCTGGACGCTGGCGACGTTGGCGGACATAATTTTGCTGATCGGTTCGTGTTTCTTCATTTTGGCTTCTGCAGAATTTGTTAGATATCTTTTACTGGTTGATTTGTCCGACCAACATTCCTTGGGCGTCCAGTTCGATTGAGGCGCCGGGTTAAAGGAAACAGTGACGCACAAAAAAGCCCGACACTGCGGGCTTTTTTGTGCCGTATTTAAGCCAGCACCAAGCGGACAACACCCACGATGGCCAGTATGAATATCACGGTGAACACAATTCCTGCCACGATATAAGTCTTGGCTGAACCGCCCGTAAAATCTCGCTCACGGTTGGCGCTGCTCTGCACCCCAAACGCAGCCGATACCACGCTACTTATGACTTGGAAGAAGGATGGTTTGGGATTGTTTGACATGGTTGGCCTACTGCTTCGCCTTCCTCTTGGCTTCAAAAATCTTGTAACCGATGGCGAGACCGATCACCACGATGACGGTAAACAAGGACCGCCAGGAAGCGCTACCCGAATAGATTTGTTCTTCGTCGACGTTACCCCTGATATTGACCGCACCGGCATCGCCCGTGCCGTCCGAACCCATGGTCAGCACATAGTTCCAGATGAAATTCATGGGAATGATCGTCGCGATACTGATACCAATCGACATGATGAGCAGATCGATGGCCCGATTGATATCGGGGTTCTTGGTCAGGTTCTCGCTGATCTCGACGTTATCCATGAACAGCTTGACGATCACATAACCGGGGAGAATGATCACGACGGCCATGCCGAACAGATCCTTGACCACCAAGCCGCCCCCATTGGAAAAGAGGCTGAAGGCAATGATCAGAATGATGCTGAAGATACCGATGCCAGCCCACATCAGCTTGTCGGCTTTCCCGAAATGGAACAGATCTTTAATCATGGTCAGCTAACTCCCTATTGTTTTTTGAAAAAGTAGAAGCCTTCGAGTCCGCCCTTCAAGATGAGTTCATTCCCTTCCATCTTGTAGACCGCATAATCAATGGTCTTGCCTGGCCGACCGGGATCGTCAGCCACGATCTTGCCGTTGACCACATTGAACGTCCACTCATGCCGGTCATTGGTTTTGAAGTGGCGATTGAAACCGCTGGTCACGATCACGCCGTCGGGTCGAAACTCCCAGATGCGGTTTTCCTCGATCTTTGGCTTGTCCAACCCCGCCGCTACCGACTCCAGCTTCCATGTGCCGGTGATTTCGCTCCTGTCTTTCAGGGCCACTTCAGCCCATGCCATGGATATGGAACCAGCCACGCACAGCGCGCCGAATACCGCATTTCTCGTTAATTTCTTCATTGCTCTCCCCCTTGCCGAGGTTGTTGTAATGCCCCAGCCAATCATTCAGGCGAGAACGCGCCACTGATGCCGTGGGGATAGGATAAAACGGCCACGATTCTTACATTTTTCAAGCAGGCATAGCAAGGAAACGAAGGTGGGGAGCCAATGCAGCCAAGCGGCTTCGAGCCGATTTTGTTATCATTTCGCGCTGTTGAACTGGCCTACTCTCTTCGATGGTTCTGCTCGAGACCCCACTCTGCAACTTTGGCGCGCCGGCAATTGACTTCGCGCTTCCCGGCACCAATGGCCACATCTGGACGCTGGAACAATGCCATGGACCGAACGGCCTGCTGGTGATGTTCATCTGCAACCATTGCCCTTATGTCAAAGCCATTCAGTCGCGACTGGTCCGCGACACTGCGGAGCTTCTGCAGCATGGCATTCACTCCGTCGCCATCATGGCCAATGATCCCCGGGATTACCCGGAAGACTCCTTCGAAAACATGAAGCGTGTTGCCGAGACCCATGGCTACAGTTTTCCTTATCTCCTTGACCAATCTCAAGGCACCGCGAAAGCCTATGGCGCGGTCTGCACCCCTGATTTCTTCGGTTACAACAGTCGACTGGAACTGCAATATCGAGGTCGGCTGGATGCCAGCGGACGCAATCCAGCGCCTGAGGGCACTCACCGCGATCTGTTCGAGGCCATGAAACAAATCGCCGAGACCGGCCAGGGCCCGACCAGTCAACATGCCAGCATGGGCTGCTCGATCAAATGGCAAACCCCCTGAGTTTCAAACCCATTACTCCAACCTACCCAGGAACCCAACTATGAGCTTCAAAAGACTGACCGAACTGGATCTGGCCGGCAAACGCGTCCTGATCCGCGAAGACCTGAATGTCCCGGTGAAGAATGGCGAAGTCACCAGTGACACCCGCATTCGCGCGAGTCTGGCCACCATTCGCCACTGCCTGGATGCCGGTGCCAAGGTGATCGTCATGTCTCACCTGGGAAGACCCACCGAAGGCGAATATGCTGAAGAGTTTTCCATGAAGCCGGTCGCGGATCGCTTGAGCAAATTGCTGGGGCACCCGGTGAATCTCGTCAAGGACTGGCTGGACGGTGTGGAAGCCGCCGCCGGTGAAATGGTGCTCTGTGAAAACGTCCGCTTCAACAAGGGCGAAAAGAAGGACAACGAGGATCTCGCGAAGAAAATGGCCGCCCTCTGCGATATCTATGTCATGGATGCCTTCGGCACCTCGCATCGAGCCGAAGCATCGACCCATGGCGTCGGTCAGCAAGCACCGATGGCCTGCGCGGGCTTGTTGCTGGCCGCTGAGCTGGATGCGCTGGGCAAGGCGTTGAAAAGCCCTGAGCGTCCGCTACTGGCCATTGTTGGCGGATCCAAGGTGTCCGGCAAACTTGAAGTGCTCGAATCCCTCTCAAACCTTTGCGATCAGCTGATTGTCGGTGGCGGAATCGCCAATACCTTCATTGCAGCGGCCGGATATCCGGTCGGCAAATCATTATATGAGGCCGACCTGATTCCCGAAGCAAAAAGGCTGATGGAGAAGGCCAAAGCCAGGGGCGGGGAAATTCCGGTGCCCACGGATGTCGTGACCGCCAAGGAATTCTCGGAATCCGCCACCGCCACCATCAAGCCGGTCAGCGAAGTCGCCGAGGACGACCTGATCCTGGATATCGGTCCCGACACCGCCGCCCGCTATGCAGAGATCATCAAGGCCGCCGGCACAATCGTCTGGAATGGCCCGGTTGGTGTCTTTGAAATCGAACAGTTCAGTCATGGTACCCAGACCGTTGCCAAGGCCGTTGCCGAAAGTCAGGGATTCTCCATCGCTGGCGGCGGCGACACCCTGGCCGCCATTGAAAAATACGGCATCGAAGAGAAGGTCTCCTACACCTCTACCGGCGGCGGTGCCTTCCTCGAGTTCCTCGAGGGCAAGAAGCTGCCTGCGGTCGCCATGCTGGAATCGAGAGCCCAGTAACCCATCGCCACAATGCCGGGCAGCAAGGGCTGCCCGGCATTTTTGTTTTAAGCGACCTGACAAAAGACCGCGAGACACTGGCTTTGTCTATACAAAAGTCAGTCATTGAGGTAAAACCGCACACCTGCTTTCATCATCACTGTAAACAAGGAATAAGGCCAACCATCCATGGCAAGAGTCACCGTAGAAGACTGTCTTGATAACGTAGACAACCGTTTCCAGCTGGTTCTGGTTGCCGCAAAACGCGCGCGCCAGCTGTCCATCAACCCCGACGATGCCACCGTAGCCTGGGAAAATGACAAGCCCACTGTCGTCGCCCTCCGTGAAATCGCAGCGGGGGATATCACCCGCGACTACCTGAGTGTGCCGGTCAAACAGGATCGGTTTGCTTTTGCGCGACCTCCCCTTCCCACGCCCGGACCAGATCTGGACGATGAGGATTTTGACTAAGCGATTCACCCGCCATCTTTGCCCAGAGGCAGGCACCGACGACTGAACCTGAACCTCCATGCAACTTGCGGTCCGCGAGGAAATCGAACTTCCACAAGAAAAGCTGATACGCCGGCTGAGTACCGTGCTGTCAGACTATCTGGATGCGGACCAGATCGCCGATGTTCACCGCGCCTATGAACTGGCCAGTGCAGCCCACGAGGGTCAACTTCGACTGACGGGCGAGCCTTACATCTGCCACCCGCTCTCGGTCGCCCTGATCCTGGCGGGCATGCGCATGGATGTACACGGCATCATGGCCGCGATCATGCATGACGTGATCGAGGACACCCTGATCAGCAAGGAGGAACTCGCGGATAAATTTGGCGAGGAGGTGGCCGAACTGGTTGATGGCGTTACCAAACTCGGCCGGATAGACAGCAAGTCACGCGCCGAGGCGCAGGCCCAGAACGTTCGCAAGATGTTTTTGGCCATGGTCAAGGACCTTCGGGTCATCATGGTCAAGCTAGCGGATCGTCTGCATAACATGCAGACGCTGGACACCATGGCCAGTCACAAGCGCCGGAGAATTGCCGCCGAAACCCTCGACATCTATGCGCCAATCGCCAACCGACTGGGCATGCATGAACTGCGTCTGGAACTTGAGGATCTGGGCTTTTCCGCCATGTACCCCTTGCGGGCGCGCGTGCTCGACAGATCGGTGCGCAAGGCCCGCGGCAACCGTAAGGAAATCGTTTCCGGCATAGAGACCACCATCAAGAAACGATTGGCGGATTCCGGCCTAGCCCACTGCGAGGTGATCGGCAGAGAGAAGCACCTTTACAGCCTCTATCAGAAGATGCTGCGCAAACGCCGCCCATTTGCCGAAGTCTTCGATGTCTATGCCTTCCGCATCGTTGGAGAAGACATTGACGACTGTTACCGGGCTCTTGGCATCGCCCATAATCTCTACAAGCCTATTCCGGGCCGGTTCAAGGACTACATTGCCGTTCCAAAGGCGAACGGCTATCAATCCCTGCATACGGTTCTGGCCGGTCCCTACGGGCAACCTCTGGAAATCCAGATCCGGACCCGCGCCATGCACCACCTCGCCGAGGCTGGTATTGCCGCCCATTGGCTCTACAAAACCGACCAGGAGCACTCGATCTATAGCCAAGCACGCGCCCATGAATGGCTGCAAGACCTGTTGGAGATCCAAAAGAGCGCGGGAGACTCCATGGAGTTTCTCGACAATCTCAAGATCGATCTCTTCCAACGCGAAGTCTATGTCTTCACGCCGCGCGGACAAATCATCAAACTCCCGCGCAGTGCCACCGTGGTGGATTTCGCTTATGCCGTCCACACTCAGGTAGGCAACAACTGCGTATCAGCCCGCATCGACCGACAACTGGCGCCACTTCAAACGGTGTTGCAGAACGGCCAGACAGTGGAAATCATCACGGCACCCTGGGCAAGGCCCAACCCGCTGTGGCTGAGCTTCGTGGTCACGGCCAAGGCACGCGCAGCGATTCGCAATCACCTGCGTAATTTCAAAACTCAGGAAGGCATTGCCTTGGGTCAGCGCCTTCTGGAAAAGGAACTGGATAGTATCGGTCATCGTTACGAAGACATCCCCGAACAGCAGTTCGATCACCTGCTGAAGCGGCTGGATATCGCCACCCGGGAGGCGATGCTGGAGGACATCGGCTTTGGCAATCGACTGCCTATGCTGATTGCCCGACAGCTTGTAGATGTCTCCAGCGCTGCAGGATCAGAGACGGCCGTGATGCCCGCCCCGACACTAGCGCCGCTTATCATTAAAGGCACCGAGGGCATGGTCGTTAACTTGGCCAAGTGTTGCCGTCCTATTCCCGGCGACCCCATCATTGGTTTTTTCAATCCAGGCAAGGGCATCGTCATTCATCTGACGGAATGCAATAACGTCGAGGAATTACGCAAGCGCCAGGTGAACTGGATCGATGTCCAGTGGGACAAGCATGCAAAAGGCGAATTTCCGGCATTGATTAGACTGGAACTGATGAACCAGGTCGGAACTCTGGCCAAGGTAGCATCGACTATCTCGCGGATGGGCGGCAACATCGAAAATGTGCAGATCGTGAATCAGGACAGCCAGCTCTCGGTCGACTACATCACGCTCATGGTCCGTGACCGCAACCATCTTGCCAACGTCATGCGGGAACTACGGAAGCTCTCCATTGTGCTCAAGATTTCCCGCGTCAAATCCGAACTTCGAAAAAAATCGCAGCATGACTAGACAGATCATTTCTACAGACAAGGCACCCCGGGCCATTGGGACCTATTCCCAGGCCGTCAGGGCAGGGCAAACCGTCTACCTTTCGGGACAGATACCGCTGGATCCGGTCACCATGACGCTCGTGGATGGCGAGATTGACCCGCAGATTCGGCGCGTCTTCGAGAACCTCAAAGCCGTAGCCGAAGCGGCCAACGGAAATCTAAGCGACATCGTCAAGCTGAATGTTTTCCTGACCGATCTGGATCATTTTTCCCGCGTCAACGAAATCATGGCCGAATATTTTTCGGAGCCCTACCCTGCACGCGCCGCCATTGGCGTCGCCGCGCTGCCTCGAGGTGCCAATGTGGAGATGGATGCCGTCCTGATCCTGCAGGATTGAGTGTGTTGCCGGCTTGACCTCGACTCCCAATCCACCCGAAAACCAGTCCATCGCCTCACTCAAGGGAGTTGGGGCGCAAACTCTCAAGAAGCTGGAGCGTCTGGGCCTACGCACCCTGCAGGATCTGTTATTCCATTTGCCGGGAAGGTATGAAGACCGCACCCGCATCCTCCCTATAGCCTCACTCCGCGGTGGCGACCACGCCTTGATCGAGGGTCGAGTTGAACTGGCGGAAAACCTGCCATCCGGACGCCGATCACTGGTGATACGACTGTCTGATGGTACCGGCCATGTTCACTTGCGCTTCTTCCACTACACCCAGGATCAGCGGCGGCAATTCGAGCCAGGACGTCTGCTGCGCTGTTACGGTGAGGTGCGTGATGGCTTCTATGGACGGGAAATCAACCATCCCGACTATCGACTGATCATGGACAACGAAGCCGGACAGCCCGAATCGACGCTGACGCCTGTCTACCCGCTCACCGAAGGCCTGCATCAGAAAGCACTCAGGCGACTGATCGCCCAGGCACTGGTCATGGCCGACCGGGTCAGGGACTGGCTACCTCCCGGCATCACCCCAACCAAGAGCGATTACTCGTTGGCCGAAGCGCTTCGCCTGTTACATGCCCCCCCGGCCGGGACTACCGAACAGGCTCCATCGATTCAAGCCGCGCGGCAGCGAGTGATTTTCGAGGAATTACTGGCTCACCATCTCAGCCTCAGTCAGTTTCGAGCCCGCATGCAGACCCATCGCGCCCCGGTCTTGCACATCAATCAGAAAAATGTCACCCAGTTCCAAGACAGTCTGCCCTTCGCTTTGACCGGCGCCCAGCGGCGAGTTATTCAGGAAATCACGACCGACCTCGGCCGACCGCATCCCATGATGCGCTTGGTGCAGGGCGACGTTGGCTCGGGAAAAACCGTCGTTGCGGCCTTTGCTGCCCTGACGGCCCTGGCCTCGCAACACCAGGTCGCCATCATGGCACCGACGGAACTGCTCGCCGAGCAACACCGCCACAGCTTTCGACAGTGGCTGGAGCCTCTGGGCGTGACTGTCGCGTTTCTGTCTGGCAAGGCCAAGGGTGGGGCGCGACGGCAAACACTGGAAAGCCTCGCCAATGGCACGGCCGGCGTAGTCATCGGCACTCATGCACTGTTTCAGGAGCAGGTGGTTTTCCTCAACCTGGGGCTGGTCATCATCGACGAACAGCACCGTTTTGGCGTGCATCAACGCCTGGCGCTTCGGGAAAAAGGCGGTACCCAGGGCGGTTACCCCCATCAGCTCATCATGACGGCCACACCGATCCCCCGCACGCTGGCCATGATCGGTTATGCCGATCTCGACCTTTCGATCATCGATGAACGTCCCCCAGGCCGCACGCCGGTGAGGACAACCGTCCTGCCGACTACCCGACGCGATGACATCATCGAACGCATTCAGGACTGGGTCGCTCACGGCCGGCAGGTATATTGGGTGTGCACCCTGATTGAGGAGTCCGAGTTATTACAGGCCGAAGCCGCCGAAAAGGCCGCCGAGCGACTCGCTGCCGCCCTGCCCGACCTGCGGGTCGCGTTGATTCATGGTCGGCTCAAGCCGGCCGAGAAAGACGCCATCATGCAGCAGTTCAAGGCAGCGACGATCGACGTTCTCGTCGCCACCACCGTCATTGAAGTAGGAGTCGATGTTCCCAACGCCAGCCTGATGGTGATCGAGAATGCCGAACGGCTCGGGCTGGCCCAGCTCCATCAGCTCCGGGGGCGCGTGGGGCGGGGACCGGGAGAAGCTCATTGTGTGCTGCTTTATCAGCCTCCACTGGGTGAAACTGCCCGCGAGCGGCTCGGCATTCTGCGCGAAAGTGACGATGGCTTTGTTATCGCTGAGAAGGACATGGAAATCCGCGGACCCGGCGAGCTTCTCGGCACCCGCCAGACCGGTCAGGTGCAATTCCGCATCGCGGACCTGGTGCGCGATGCCGCCCTGGTGGAATCAGTCCATCAAGCGGCTGACGAATTGACCCGGACGCATCCCGCTCACGTGCAACCCCTCATTCAGCGCTGGCTGGGCGAGGCCGCCCAGTTCGTTGAAGCCTGAATCAAGCCCATTCAACTGTCTAGCCATTACTGGTACATCCAAGCAAGCCATCCCCCAGAAAAACATCCATGAGCATCAATTTCGCCATTTACCAGAAAGCCCAACGCCAACCCGAAATCAGCTTCAACGAGATCAATGAAGTTCTGGGCAATCCCGACACTTTCATCTGGTTAACCATCAAGGACCCTACCCCTGCACAACTGAAGCGAATCCAGGCACAGTTCCAACTGCATGAACTCGCCGTTGAAGATGCCAGCTCCGCCCGCCAGCGACCCAAACTCGAAGCCTACGGCGAAACGCTGTTCATTGCCGCTCACACCGCACGTCTTAAGGGAGAGGAAACCACCCACGGGGAGCTGCACGCCTTTATCGGCCGGCAGTTTGTCATCCTGATCCAGCACGGCGGTACCCTTCGCTATGATCGGGTCCAGGCACGTTGCGAACATGCACCCGACCTGTTCATGAACGGTCCGGGCTTCGCGCTATACGCCGTGCTGGACCATCTCGTCGATCAATTCATCGTCATTGCCGCGCATTTGCAGAAAAAACTCGATGAGCTGGAAACCGTGATCTTTCAAAGCCAGATGGATGCGATTTCCATTGAGAGCTTGTATGAGCTGAAACGTGAGGTTTCACGACTCCACAACGCCGCCTCGCCCATTGCCGGCATTTGCGCCGAGCTGTTCCGTCTGCATCCAGATATCGCTACACCCGAGCTCCACCCCTATTTTCGCGATGTCGAGGATCATGTGGAAAGGATTGGCCGCAGTACCCTCATGCTGCGCGAAGCGCTTTCCGATGCCATGCAAGTCAACCTGGCGCTTGTGACTGTCCGTCAGAATGAAGTGGTCAAACGGCTGGCCGGATGGGGAGCGATCCTCGGCATTCCCACCATGGTATTCAGCATGTACGGCATGAACTTCAAGCATATGCCCGAGTACGACTGGACATTCGGTTACCCAGCCACGTTGCTGCTGACCGCCTTCGCCTGCCGGGAGCTTTATCTCAGACTGAAAGGATCCGGTTGGCTGGATTGAACACGCGCGAACATCACCGTGCTCTCGCAGGAGCCCAAAGCCTCATCGGAGCCATGGTGAGCCCCCGCGCCATCCTGATATCGATTACAGAAGCACTTCGATCTGTGAAGCCAACCACTGATCATAGTGGCGAGACAAAACACTATCCCTTGGACGCGGCATGAACTTCTCAATTTCAGCGGTCAAATATTGCATGCAATGCCGCTTTAGCACCGAATCCTCAGGCAATTTGAACGCTTTCCTGGCGCTCAACGGTTCTCGCGTCAGGGGTCTGGTAGCAAGCGTGATGGAATTTCCCTCTTCAGCCAGCAGGTTGCTTTTGCATGCGGTTTTTCCAAGCTCACGCACCCACTGCTCGTAGTCGGCCTGAAACGCTGCGGCGCTTGAAGCGTCCTCGATGCACCGAGACAACCGGGCCTTGAGCCATTGCTGATGGTGGCGACGCAGAACGCTATCCGTTGGGGATGGTGTGATTTCATTGAGCCTGCTCTCAAGCAGGGCCAGGTAATGTCGGCGCAGCACATGGTCCTGCGGAACATGAGGCCCGAAGACGAGAGTGTCGTCGGCAGCCGCACGTAACTCAGCCTTTTCCTGAATCCCATCAATCGGCTGGACCCTTGCCGATTCGAGTCGAATTGGCATCTCTGCCGGGCCTTTTCTCGTAGCCACCCATTCAAGCTTCAGCTGTTCCGCCGCAGCCCCATCCTCAAGGTAGCGGGCGAAGAGGTTTTTGAAATGTTGCTGATGATGGCGGCGGAGCACGCTATCCGCGGGTGCGGGGTTAAGCTCTTGGAGCATCCCGAGGATATGGGTCAGGTAATGCCGACGCAGCACGTGATCTTCGGGAACATGGATCCCCATCGGAGGGATTTCGGATTCTGGCTCAGCCGCCCGGACTTTCAAGCTTGAGACTGAAGCAGCCTGAGCGACCGTCTCTGGTTCGACAGCTGGGGGCTCGCCATCAAGAACGTCAGGAGCTGTAGACGGCGCAATGCCCGTACCCAAGGGTTTTGAAACCTCTTCCGAGACCTGCTTTTTGAGGATTTCATGAGCTGCCTGCAGTTTCTCTGCAGCTGCCTGTTCCAACAGACACGCCTCAAGCTGGCTGGCAATGAGTTGCCCATGATGGCGACGCAGAACGCTTTCGCCTGGTCGCGGATAGAGTTCGTTGAGCTGACTGCAAAGATGGGTGGGATAGTGACGACGCAGAACGGAATCCCGGGGAACATGAGTTCCCGGTACCGGCGTAACTTCAGTCAGCGGTTTAATCGCCGCAGAGGCTCCCAATGGCCCATCGGGCTGGGTTTCGATGGTGCCCCCTTCGCTGTCCTCGATGGTCCTTTTGGAAACCTCCGGGTTGTGGTCCATGAAGTACATGACATGGATGGCATTCCCCACGAAAGCAGTGACGGCCAATGCGGGTAGCAAGATATCGAGGTATTCGGTCATTTTTGTGAGAACTCTGGGAAAGTCGTCGGATTTTGGGGTTGTTCATTAAAATGGAGAACAAGGCTTGGGTAGCGCCATGCCTGTCGTTCCGCTATTTGCAGATCAGTTCGTGCAGGATTTCATTCGGACTGCCGGTCGGCCAGGATTGGAATCCGCCGGTTCCCATCGCCTGAAATATCAGTCTTCCTTTACCCATGGGTTGCCGGTAAAACTGAATGCCGATATCTCGCAGCTGGTGGTTTTTACAATCCATCTCGACTTCCGACCTGACCGATTGGAAGGTACCAAAAGACTCCTTGATCGACACGGGATAATTGCTCAGTACGACCGCGGCAAACCCGACCAAGGATGGTTGGATTGTGGAGGGATCAAGGTAATAGTGCTCACCCCCGACTACGGTGGAACCGTAGGGTTGCCATTCGGCCTCGACAGCCAGGGTGCCGGTCAGGAGCCCGGCGCTGAGCAGCGCTTTCAGCAACCTGCTTCGGGCTGTGTCAAAAACCGCTAGCAGCATCCCGATTCAATCAGCCAAAGCAAGCCTGTAATAGTAAAAAACGAGGCGACGGTCGTCACCACCAGTGCTGCCGAGCAGAAACCTTCCTGACCATATTTCTGGCCCAACAGCGCATAGATCGTGGCCATGGGCATGCTGGCATTGATAACCGCCGCCTGCCGCAGAGCGGGGTCTGCAACCGGAAGAAACAAGAATATCGCGAATACGGACAGTGGGTGAAGTATCAGCTTACCGAGGGCGACGCCGAGAATATCACCCACCATCCATTTCCAGCTGAGACCCGCGAGGGTACACCCGATATAAAAAAGGGCAACTGGCGCAGAGGCGCCGGCAAGCATGTCAATGGCACGAGCAGCAAGCGAAGGGAGTCGCAGATCAAACCTGGAAAAGGCAACGACCAAAAGCATCGAGAGAATCAATGGGTTCTTCATCAGCCGCATACAGATACCCCCAATCACCCGCGCCCAATGACTTCCTTTTTTCCTGCCCAGTTCTGCAATCACCATCACCAGAGGGAGCATGACCAGATTTTCAACTGTGACATACACCGCCAAGGTGGCCGTGGC
>DIVI01000130.1:0-1549 GCA_002423305.1 Methylococcus sp. UBA6136
GATACCGCCTGGAACCACAAGAATGGTGACAAAACCTGGGTGGGTCGCACCGATAATGTGGCTCAATCGTTGTACCGGACCCAGATCACACTAGGTGACGGGAATGCTGTTGATGGTCAGATAAGGACACCCCAGGGGCTGTATTTCCTGGAGTCTGATGACAGCGGGCAATGGCTTATCGATGTGGCTGCCACCGGGTTTGTGCGTGGGGCATTCGAAAACGGTCAGTCGCTTCCGCCACCGCAGTTTCTTGCCTCGATCAGCGGGGCCAGTACGAGCGGTCATGGCTCCGTGTCCGACGGCACCGATAATGCCGGGTTTGCCGCCCCCGCGTCGGGGCATGGCAAACCTTCCGAGGTGGATGTTTTGCTGCTTTATACCGACGGGCTGGAAGCCGACGGCATCAAAACCCGGCTGAATAGTCTGGTCGCCATGGCGAATCAGGCACTGAGCGACAGTCGTGCGCTGGTCCGTCTCAATCTGGTGGCCACCGAATCGACCTCATACCCGGATGCAGGAGACAATCGGTCGGCTCTGGATCAGCTGACTCAACATAAGGGCGCACTGGCTGATGTCGAGCGACTCAGAAAAAAACACCACGCCGACCTGGTGATGTTGATGCGTGCCTTCAAACCAAAATCGCAGGGGCGCTCCTGCGGCGAAGCCTGGGTCAATGGCAGCCAAGGGTCGCCATTGTCCTCTGCTCTAGCTTACGGCGTGGTTAATGATGGTCGCGCCAACGGTTACTATTGCTCCAATTACACGCTCGCGCATGAGATCGGTCATTTGCTGGGCGCCTCACATGACCGACAGCATGCCAGCGTCGCCGGACACTTTCCCTACTCCTTTGGCTATGGGGTCAAGGGCCAATTCGGGGACATCATGAGCTATATGGATCCTGAAGTCGGGCTGTTCGCCAATCCTGCCGTTCACCAATGCGCGGGCAGTGTCTGCGGCATCCCCGCAGGCCAGACGGGTGAAGCCGACGTGGTCTCCACCTTCAATCGAACTGCCCGGCTTGTTGCCGATTTTCTCAAGGCCCGCGTCGACTGACACGAATCTCCCCATGCAAACCATCAACCTGACTCAACCGGACGACTGGCATCTCCATTTGCGCGATGGAGATGCCCTGCGCGATGTCGTCGAGGCTAGCGCCCGCCAGTTCGCCCGGGCCATCGTCATGCCCAATCTCAGGCCACCCGTGACGACTGTTGACCATGCCCTGGCCTATCGCCAGCGCATCCTCGCCGCGCTGCCCGAGGGCAGCGTCTTTGAGCCGCTGATGACGCTTTACCTGACCGATACCACTTCAGTCGACGAAGTCCGGCGGGTTGCGGAATCAACCGTCGTCCATGGCTTCAAGCTCTATCCGGCCGGTGCAACGACCAATTCCGATGAGGGCGTCAACCAACTGGAAGCCCTCTATCCGCTGTTCGAGACCATGGAAAGGCACGACGTGCCGCTGTTGGTTCACGGTGAGGTGACGGATGCCGACATCGACATTTTTGATCGGGAGAAGGTTTTCATCGATCGCTACTTGGCTCCACTC
>DIVI01000130.1:1666-2542 GCA_002423305.1 Methylococcus sp. UBA6136
GAAGCGGCCACCAGCGGAAATTCAAAATTCTTTCTGGGTACCGACAGTGCGCCTCATGCGCGTCAGGCGAAGGAATCGGCCTGTGGCTGTGCCGGTTGCTATACCGCACATGCCGCTCTGGAGCTTTATGCCATGGCCTTTGAGTCAGTGAATGCCCTCGACAAGCTTGAGGCCTTCGCCAGTTTTCACGGCGCCGATTTTTACCGACTGCCGCGCAACGCCCTCCAGATCAGGTTGGAGAAATCGACCTGGACACTGCCTGAACAACTCAGCCTGGGCGGTGATGTGTTGATCCCCTTCATGGCGGGTGAAACCATCGGTTGGCGCGCCTTTCACGCTGAATCCCTGTGATAGTATTGCGAACTTTTGGCCCTTAGCTGGCGGGTGATCTCATACCCGTCATCCAACCGTCCTACCAATGCAAGAACACAAACTCACCCATCTCAAGCAGCTGGAAGCCGAGAGCATCCACATCATTCGGGAAGTGGCCGCGGAGTTCGATCGGCCGGTCATGCTCTATTCGATCGGCAAAGATTCGGCGGTGATGCTCCACCTGGCGATGAAGGCTTTTTATCCGGGCAAGCCGCCCTTCCCCTTGCTTCATGTGGATACCACCTGGAAGTTCCGGGAGATGATCCAGTTTCGTGATCGTCTGGCGCATGACTTGGGCTTTGACCTGATCGTTCATATCAACCAGGAGGGGGTGGCGCAGGGCATCGGGCCGTTCACGCATGGCAGCGAAAAGCACACGGACATCATGAAGACCGAGGCACTGAAGCAGGCGCTCAACCAGTATCAGTTCGATGCGGCTTTCGGCGGAGCGCGGCGGGATGAGGAAAAGTCTCGGGCCAAGGAACGGGTGTACTCCTTCCGCGA
>DIVI01000130.1:2605-2919 GCA_002423305.1 Methylococcus sp. UBA6136
CGAGCGGCCGGTGGTGCAGCGTGATGGAATCCTGATCATGGTCGATGACGACCGCATGCCGCTGGCGCCGGGCGAAGTACCGGAGATGAAGCAGGTGCGCTTCCGCACTCTGGGCTGTTATCCACTGACCGGCGCGGTGGAATCGACGGCGACCACCCTGCCCGACATCATCCAGGAAATGCTGCTGACGACGACGTCCGAGCGCCAGGGTCGATTGATCGATCATGATCAGGCCGGCTCGATGGAAAAGAAGAAAAAAGAGGGGTATTTCTGATGTCGCACCAATCCGACCTCATCGCCAGCGACATTCATGC
>DIVI01000130.1:3028-7020 GCA_002423305.1 Methylococcus sp. UBA6136
ACCATCGATGTCGCCTATCGCTATTTCTCGACCACCCGGCGCAAGTTCATTATTGCCGATACCCCGGGCCATGAGCAGTACACCCGCAACATGGCGACGGGCGCTTCGACCTGCGATCTGGCCATCATCCTCATCGATGCCCGCCATGGTGTGCAGACGCAGACCCGCCGGCACAGTTATATCGTGTCGCTGCTGGGCATCCGCCATGTGATCGTGGCCATCAACAAGATGGATCTGGTCGACTTCAGCGAGGACGTGTTCAACGGCATTCGGGCCGATTATCTGGCCTTTGCCGAGAAGCTGGCCATCAAGGACATTCGTTTCCTGCCGCTGTCGGCGCTCAAGGGCGACAACGTGGTCAATCCCAGCCCGAGCATGCCCTGGTTCAGCGGGCAACCACTGATGGCCTTGCTGGACAGTATCGAGATTGCCGACGATCAGAATTTCGTCAATCCGCGCTTTCCGGTGCAGTACGTCAACCGGCCGAATCTGGATTTCCGCGGCTACAGCGGTACCGTCGCCGCCGGCATCTTCCGCAAGGGCGATCCGATCATGGCGCTGCCGTCGCGCAAGACCAGCCGGATTGCATCCATCGTCACCTATGACGGCGAACGGGAAGAAGCCTTTCCGCCGCAGGCTGTCACAATCACCCTGGAAGACGAGATCGATGTCAGCCGGGGCGACATGCTGGTGCGGCCGGACGATCTGCCGCTACTGGAATCCCGATTTCTGGCGCACATCGTCTGGATGACCGAGGCGGCGCTGGTTCCGGGTCGGCAGTATCTAATCAAGCAGAACACCCGTGCGGTCACGGGTTCAGTGCCGCATATCCGCTACCGCATCGACGTCAATACGCAGGCGCATCATCCGGCGACGCAACTGCACCTGAACGAAATCGGGTTGTGCGAGGTGGCACTCAGCGCGCCCATCGCCTTTGATCCCTACACCGTCTGCAAGGGAACCGGCTCCTTCATCGTCATCGACCGGTTGACCAATGTCACCGTCGGGGCGGGGATGATTGCTGGTTTACCCGATCAGGAGGAATCCAAAGGCCGCGTCACCCTGCAGGAACGCGAGAGCCGCTTTGGTCAGAAGGCCGTGACGATCGAATTAGGTGCATCGCGGCGGGAACTGGCTTACGAACTGGAGCGGCGATTGTTCAATCTCGGTCATGCCGCCACGGTATTGGATGATGCTGGCGTGATCTCTCAAGCCAATGCCATTGCCCTGCAGATCAATCGCGCCGGCCTGATATGTTTCCGTGCAATGGACGGTGAGGATGCACCTCAAGACACTAACGCCATCCAGGCTCCCCCAGAACTAAAATCGGCAGACGTTCTGTTCGACTGGTTGAGTCATGAGGGGATCCTGCTGACCTGAAGCCGCTCGGCTTTTGCGTAGGAGGCACGCCCTCGGGCCGATACGCGGTAGGTGCTGCCGTTAAGCCCCGCTCGCGCCGAGGGGGACGCTCCTACTATCGGGTATCGTGAATGGTGTCAGCGACCGAAGGATCTCGGGTCAGGGTAATGTCCAGTAGTGCCGATGCTGGCGACGCCAGCCTGTGGGCATTGATATCCCGGCGTTGGCATCTACCTGAACGGTGATGGCACCGTCCTCGCCGCTGTTCATTATGGTTGAGTCATGCGCCTGGTAACGGGCCATGATCGTGGGATGGGGAAATCCGAAACGATTCAAATAACCGGCGGGAATCAAGGCCCAGCGCGGGTTCACAGCTTCGACGAACGCCTCGGTCGATGAAGTCTTGCTGCCGTGATGAGGCACGATCAGGACTTCGCTCCGGATACTCGCAGCGTCCCGCTGCAGTAATTGCCGCTCTCCTTCCGCCTCGATGTCGCCGGTCAGTAGTACCCTGCCCCCTTGAGCGCTCACTCGCAGCACGCATGAATTGTCATTTTCCTTTGCCCCGGGCACCACGGGCGCCAACATTTCAAACACAACCCCATCCCACTCCCATTGCTGTCCAGCCATGCAGTTCACGGCCGGGATATCTCTGAAACGCGATACCACGCTGGTGTAAAGCGTATTCACGGTAAACGTGTCGAGCAATGAGCGGGCGCCACCGATATGGTCGTTGTCACCATGGCTGACAATCAGCGCATCGAGTTGATGGACTCCCCGGGCATGAAGGTAAGGTTCAATGACCGCACTACCCATATCAAAACTCGCGCTGAGGCGAGCCCCGGTGTCATAAACCAGCGTTTTGTGCCGCGTTTCGATGACGGCGGCCAGCCCCTGCCCCACATCAAGCAGGGTCAACCGGTACCCTCCCGGTCCCGGCCGATCGGGCTCGTAGAAGGCTGCCGGCAGCCACATCACCAAGCCTAGCCAGCGCCCCGGTATGCCTCTGGGCGCCAGAAACCAGATCACGCCCAACAGCGCAAGCAGGATGCACCAGACCGGTGGTTCGGCATGAGTCCATTGGGCGTAGGGCAGTGCCGACAGCGCTTCCAGAGCCCGCCATACGGCTTGCATGATGAATTCCGCCAGCATCAACAAATCCTGACCCAAGGTCGGAATGACCATCAGAAGCAAGGTCCCCGTCAGGCATAGCGGGATCAGTACCGTCCCCAGAATCGGTACAGCCAACAGATTTGCTAACGGCGATATCAGGGAAACCTGCCCAAAGAACAGCAGCAGCAAGGGTGCCAGACCGATCGCGGTGATCCAGTTGATGCGCCATAACAGGCGACCGGCGCCCAGGTTTCCAACGCGCCCAGCCACCGTATAGCCAATCATGGCTACTGCACCGAAGGATAGCCAGAATCCCGGCGCCACAACCGCTAGGGGATCCCACAGCAAGACCGCGACCAAGGCTAATGCGAGCACGTGCGATGCACGGAGATGTCGTTGACAGACTATGCCGCCCATAGCCACCGCGATCATGATCATGGACCGCTGGGTCGGAATGGCAAAGTCCGCCAGTGCCGAATACAAGAACGCGGCCAATAATCCAGCCCAGGCCGCTATAGCCGGGGGTGCCCAGCACATGATGCCGAGGCGTGCCGTCGCCTTCAGTGTCACCACAAAGATGAAACCGGCGATTAAACCAATATGTGACCCGGATATAGCAATCAGGTGAGCGGTACCCGTCCTGCGCAGAACCTCCCACTGCCGGCGCGTGATGTCATCCTGTTCTCCCATCGTCAGTGCCTTGAGCAGGCCGGCGACGGGACTTTTACCCAAAGTCGTGCCGAGCCGGTCATAGATACGCTGCCGCCCGGACTGCAGCAACGCCGTCAGATTTGGTGATGGCTGGACCGGTCGGTTTTCCGATGTGTCGCGGACATAACCGACCGCACGAATTCCCTGGGCAAACAGCCATTGCTCATAGTCAAATCCTCCCGGGTTCATCATGCCGCGAGGCGGTCGAAGGCTGAGTCTTAACTGCCAGGATTCGCCGGCCTTCAGCGGCTGCATCCCGTCATACCAGCTGATGCGGACCGTGCGGGGTATCGAGATCCCCGCCGGCTCGACGACGCGCGTCACATTGAAGTCGAAGCGCAGTCCACGATCCATTGGGCTGGGAATGCCCTTGACCCACCCTTCCACCAACGCTTCCTGCCGACCTTTGCTTTCCGGCAAGGCATCTGCCAAACGAAGTGCGCCATAGGCCCAAGCCCAGCCGAGTCCAATAGCCATGGCAAGCAGAAATATCCGTCGCAGGCGTAGTAGCAAGAACGCGGCAATCACCAACGGCAGGCTTGCCCATGGTGGAGGCATCGCCGGAAGTTGCTGGATCAACAGCATGCCCAGTGTCAACCCCAGCGCAAATTGAGGCATCAAGCTATCCGGCACGCTGGATGAAGGCTGGACTGCCGACATGTTCTCTGGGGTCAGCTCAGGGGTGAGAAACAGGCCGATGCAGGCTCATCATATCGCCCGCGCAATGGGCAGTTGGTCCCACCGTGTCGTATAGGCCGGAGTCAGATGATTGCGATTCATGCGCCAGTTGACAACACTGGATTGCCGAG
>DIVI01000121.1:0-9329 GCA_002423305.1 Methylococcus sp. UBA6136
TGCTCCCGGTCAGTAGGGTCAGGAAGCGCTTGATGAGCCCTCCCTTCTTGCCTGCCGGAGCCGGTGTCAACGGCCTACTCAGGCCGCGGGGGGGTGCCATTTGATCTGGCATGAACTCCTTAACGGCCGGCTCAACCTGTCCATTATTCGACTCACGGGAGTAACGATCATTGATCGCCTGTTCTGGCTGAACAATCTGATAGCTTGGCGTCGTCTTCTCATCCTCATCTCCGGATTCCGCTGCACGGACCCGCTGGATTTCGTAAAAGGGTGTTTCCAGATGTTTGCTGGGGATGATCAGGACCGCGACATTGTGGCGCTTCTCGATATCGTTAACCGTTGGACGTTTTTCGTTGAGCAGGTAAGTAGCGGAATCCACCGGTAGATAAGCGATGACCTTGCCGGTGTTTTTCTTGATGCACTCCTCTTCGATGATGCGAAGTACCGACAGCGCCAGGGACTCCACGCTACGTATGCTGCCCTGACCGCTGCAGCGGGGGCAGGTGAGCAGGCTGGATTCGCCGAGTGATGGCCGCAGGCGTTGGCGCGACATTTCCAGTAGACCGAAACGCGAGATGCGACCCAGTTGTATACGGGCGCGATCCATGCGAACCGCGTCACGCAGCCGATTTTCGACAGCCCTCTGGTTCCGGGAGGCCATCATGTCGATAAAGTCGATAACGAACAGACCGCCCAAGTCACGTAGGCGAAGTTGGCGAGCGATTTCGTCAGCCGCCTCAAGATTGGTATTGAGTGCGGTTTCCTCGATGTCGCCGCCCTTGGTGGCGCGCGCCGAGTTGATATCGATCGCCGTCAGGGCTTCCGAATGATCGATGACAATGGCGCCACCTGAAGGCAGTGGCACCTCGCGGCAATAGGCCAGTTCAATCTGGCTTTCGATCTGATAGCGATTGAATAGCGGGACGTTGTCCTGATACTGACGAGCCTTTTGGATGAACTGCGGCATGACCTGCTGCAGGAAGCTCTTGACCAGTTTGAATGTGCCCGGGTGATCGATGAGGATTTCGTCGATGTCGCTGCGCAGGTGGTCGCGCAGCGCACGAATAATGACGTTGCTTTCTTGAAAGACCAGCAACGGGGCAGCTTTTTCCTGAGCAGAACGCTCAATGGCGTCCCAGAGTTGCAGGAGGTAGTTCATGTCCCACTGCAGTTCCTCAACCGATTTTCCGCCACCTGCCGTGCGGATGATCAGGCCCATGCCCTCGGGGACTTGCAGTGCCGCCATCACCTCGCGCATATCGGTGCGGGTATCGCCCTCGATGCGGCGGGAAATGCCGCCAGCACGAGGGTTGTTTGGCATCAGTACCAGATAGCTGCCAGCCAGGCTTATATAGGTGGTGAGCGCGGCCCCCTTGGTGCCACGTTCCTCCTTTTCGACCTGGATCAGAAGCTCCTGACCCTCCTTGAGGTAATCCTTGATGTCACGGCGGCTGACCTCCTGATCGGGCGGCAGGCCGAGGTAGGCCGGCACGATTTCCTTAAATGGCAGGAAACCGTGCCGGTCTGAGCCAAAGTTCACAAAGGCCGCTTCAAGGCTGGGTTCAACCCGGCTGATCACGCCTTTATAAATATTGGCTTTTTTCTGTTCCCGGGAAGGAACCTCGATATCAAAGTCGTAAAGTTTTTGGCCATCAACCAACGCAACGCGGAGTTCCTCCGGTTGCGTGGCATTGATTAACATTCTTTTCATTCACTAATCCTTTAGCGTCCCGAGGCAACCGATCCGGCGGTCGCGCTTAGTCTCCAAAATCCGGGTAGCGTCACCCATCCGGTCTGATGGGTGGATACACGAGTCACCATTCGGGTCGCGTGTGCGTCGCTCGTCATGGGTCGAGCGTACAAAACCCTTTAGTTTTTACGATTCGCTCACGCGTTTCCTGACGGGGCTTCCTCGTCGATATGAAACATGGGGCGCGAGCGGAGCGGGATTCAAACAAGTACACAGAAGCGGGACCGTGGGCTTTCCCTGGGGTCCGCTCCAGGCGGCACATATTGGAATTCGTGGGTGCGGGTTATCCAGACCTGGCAGCTTCCGGCTCCATCCCGCTAGAGTGAGCTTCCGCTTTGGTTTTGTCTCTTTTTGCCTGGCCGGTGTCCTTTCGTCTAATACAGCGACGTCATAACCCACCGCGCGCAACTATAACAACGCTCAGTGAAATCATCAATTTAATCGGTGAAACTGCTATGATGACGCCATGAATTCCAGCCCGATCAGCGCATCCGTCCAGTGGATAGAGGTGGATGCGGACCACGCCGGCCAGCGTATTGATAACTTCCTTTTTACTCGACTCAAGGGTGTTCCCAAAAGTCACGTTTACCGCATATTGCGTACCGGGGAGGTGCGTCGCAATGGTGGTCGGGTCAAGGCTCAGGATCGTCTTGATTCGGGGGATGTGGTGCGCCTTCCTCCCATTCGGGTCGCCGAGCGTGAGCATGTCGAACTCCCCCTCAATCTCATACGTGGCCGGATTGAACCCCGGATTCTCTTCGAGGATGATGATCTTCTCGTGCTCAACAAACCCTCAGGCATGGCGGTGCACGGCGGCAGTGGCCTCAGTTATGGCGTTATCGAAGCGCTGCGTGAGTTGCGCCCTCAGGCCCGTTCGCTCGAGCTGGTGCACCGGCTGGATCGGGAAACCTCCGGCTGTCTTCTGATTGCCAAGAAACGCAGTGCCCTCAAGTCGTTGCATGAGCAATTCCGGGATGATGATGTCAACAAAGTTTATGTGGCGCTTTTGGCGGGGCAGTGGGCCAAAACACGGCTGATGGTCGATGCGCCACTCAAGAAGAATGTGTTGCAGAGCGGTGAGCGCATGGTGCGAGTGGCCCGGGATGGCAAGTCGGCCATGACCGAATTCAAGCGGCTCGCTCGTTATGCCGAGGCGACGCTGGTCGAAGCCAGACCCATTACCGGGCGCACCCACCAAATACGTGTTCATGCCTTACACATGGGCCATGCGCTCGCCGGTGATGAACGTTACGGTGACGAAGCGACCAATCGCCGGTTTAGACAGTCTGGGCTCAAACGCCTGTTCCTGCACGCCGCCCATACTACTTTTCGCCACCCTCGCACGGGGGATGCGGTGAAGGTCGAGGCGCCGCTCGACTCGGAACTGGCCGATTTTCTCAAGAATTTGCCGAAGTGAAGGATCGCTACGAATTGGTTGTTTTCGATTGGGATGGCACCCTGTTTGATTCCATTGGCTGGATTGTTCGTTGCCTGCAAATGGCTGCGGCAGAGAGTGACCTAGAAGTGCCGACCGAGTCTCAGGCGCGATCCGTCATCGGGCTCAGTCTGCAACAGGCGATGGATGCGCTCTACCCAGGTGCCACGGAGATCAGGGCTCAGCAATTGGTCAAGCACTACCGCGAGCATTACCACAAGGATACAGGCCATCGACTGGGCCTGTTCGAGGGAGTCGAGCCTGTTCTCCATCAACTGCGCGATCGAGGGTACAAACTGGCCGTGGCGACTGGCAAGGCGCGTTCGGGTCTGGATCATGCCCTGAATGCAACAGGTCTGACCGAGTTCTTTGATGCGACCCGCTGTGCCGATGAAACCGCTTCCAAACCGCATCCCCTCATGATTCATGAACTGCTCGATGAGTTGCGGGTCCCCCATGAACGCACCCTGCTGGTCGGGGATTCCCTGCATGATCTGCGGATGGCGGACAACGCCGGCATTGATGTCGTGGCGGTCGCTTGCGGAGCCAATTCCAGGGCTGAACTGATGGCGCTGAATCCCTTGCTGTGCCTCGAAACCACCCCTGAACTTCTCAACCATCTCTAAACGTGGAACACCCATGAGCGAAGAATCAACAGAGTCAACTCAAGCTAAACCGGACATTCATTGGGAGCGTGAGGCCCTGGAAAAAGTCCTGCTAGCCTCTATCGAGGAGCAACGCCGCAGCCGGCGTTGGGGCATCTTCTTCAAATCGTTGCTGGCTCTGTACCTCGGGGGTGCCCTGTGGATGGCCTACAAGCCATGGAGCGGATCAACTTCCGGCAAGGAAGGGGACGGTCATACCGCCGTCATCGACGTGGCGGGCGTGATAGCGCCCGGACAGCCCGCCAGTGCTGACAATATCATCGAAGGTTTGCGCGATGCGGTGGAAGACAAGCACACCAAGGGCATTATCCTGCGGGTGAACAGCCCGGGAGGGAGTCCCGTGCAGTCCGCCTATGTCTATGACGAGATTCGGCGACTGAAAAAACTAAAGCCCGAATTGCCGATACATGCGGTGGTGGCGGATATGTGCGCTTCTGGCGGGTATTACATCGCCTCGGCCGCCGACAAGATTTATGTCAATAGTGCCAGTGTGGTCGGTTCCATTGGCGTCATTATGGGCAGCTTTGGCTTTGTCGATACCATGAAGAAATTCGGTGTCGAGCGCCGCATCATGACAGCTGGCGAACACAAGGCGCTGATGGATCCATTCGCCCCCGTTGATCCGGTGGCGAAGCAGCACATGCAGGGCGTGCTGGGCCAGGTTCACCAGCAGTTCATCGATGCGGTCAAGCAGGGCAGGGGAGCCCGCCTCAAGGAAACTCCAGATATGTTCTCCGGCCTCATCTGGACTGGCGCCGAGGGGATCAAGCTTGGCTTGGCCGATGAGCTGGGTGACGTCCGTCATGTAGCCGAAGATGTCATCGGCGCCAAGAAGCTGGTTGATTTCAATCCCGAAGAAAACTTCCTGGACCGGGTGTCCCGTCGATTCGGAGCCTCGGTGGGTTATGTCCTGCTGGAATCCGCCAACGGACTGTCTGATATCTCCCGTTAAGGTTTAGGTCGACGCGGCCATGAGCAAGGATTTTGAAGTGATTGATGAATCTCCTATTTTCCAGGGATTCTTCAATCTGAGCCAATTTCGCCTTCGACATACCCTGTATGGGGGAGGGTGGAGCAAGCCACTGGTCCGTGAGCTTTTTCATCGAGGTCGATGTGTGGCGGTGATTCCCTATGACCCTGCAACGGATCGCGTGGTCTTGATCGAACAGTTCCGTATCGGCGCCTTGAGTGACAAGGCAGTGCCCTGGTTGGTGGAGATTGTGGCCGGCGCCATCGAGCCGGGCGAAAGCCCCGAGGCCGTGGCGCGGCGGGAATCGATGGAAGAGGCGGGCTGCCTGTTGGGGGAGCTGATCCAGATCGGCGAGTTCTACACCACTCCGGGCGGCTGCTCCGAAAAAGTCAGCGTGTTTTGTGGCTTGGTCGAGGGTGACGTCAAGGATGGTGTCTATGGATTGGTCGAAGAAGACGAGGATATTCGTGTTCTTGTGATAAGCCTTGATGAGGCCTTGGCCTGGCTGGATCGTGGCATCATCGATTCGGCGATTCCCGCGTTAGCCCTGCAATGGTTGGCACTAAATCGCGAGTCGCTCAGAACAGGCCAAGCCTGATTCTTTGCCTGAAAAGCTGTCGGGATTAACACGCCCCAGTCCATCCAAACCGTTGTTCAACGTGGCCGAGTTCTGAAAAACCGCAGCGGCTGCTCTGCGACGTCGTTCAGGATGTGCCGTTTGATCTTGCCCATCACATGCATCTCACAGGGCTTACAGTCGAATAGCAGGGTCAGTTTCTCTTTGCCATTGATCAGCTGCAGCGGCTCGGCCTTGACCGTGCCCTGCACGCCCGTCACGCCCCTGGTTTGCTTGGGGCAGAGCGACAACGAGTAGCGCACGCAGTGCTTGGTGATCATCAGGCTGACTTCACCCAGCGACTCGTGGCTTTCGTAAGCGGCCTCGACTACCTTGACGCCGTGTTCCAGATAGAAGCGCTGGGCCTCGTCGTTGTAGACGTTGGCGAGATAGCTCAGGCTGTCCTCCGGGTAGATGGCCGGAGGTGCCAATGGTATGGCGCGAGGCAGGCGCGGGAACGCTTCGACGCGGGTTTGCTCTAGGGCGACGATACCGTCCCGGCGCAGGGCCTTCAGCATCGATGCGGGCCAGAAACCCGGACGATTCTGCTCCAGAGATTGCACCGTGATCGTCCTGGCCTCATACAAGGTATTGCCCAGTTTGCTCAGGGCCTCCCTGATCGCGGAATCGGCCCGAACCGGGTCGCGAGCAGCCTGGTGTTCTTGAGTATGCTCGACATAGGCTGTATGACCGTCCTCATCTTGAAGTTGCAAGGCCAGCCCGATCGGCGCTTCAATCAGTGTGAGGTCCACCGCGATCCGGCGCTCGGCGGTTCGGTCGCTTTCCATCAACCGCTCCCAGGCCATGTCCCGGCTTCGGGTCAGTTCGACCCCCTTGCGCAGATCCTTGAACGTGATCATGGGCGCATTGGGAAAGGCCCGCCAGCGTGATCCTCCCAGCGATTCGGCCACATTGACGCGAAAACCCTGCAAGGTCTTTTGCAAGTCGAAGTAGGTGACGGTGTCCCCGTTGTTGAGCGCGGTGACCCCATCGTGCAGCTCCAGATCGAAATGATCGGCGGCGGTTTTGGTCACATGGCCCAGCGGCAGTCCGGCATGCTGCGGCGTGTCGAAGGCGCCGATATCCTCCTGACGACCATGAACGAAATAATCGGTGCTGCCCCGGTTGTAGCTCCGCTCCGGATTCGGTTCGAAGAAAAGCTGTGTGGAGCCGCTGGAGCTCCGGCTCAGATCGCTCCGATCTTCCAATAATTGATCCAGCAAGCGACGGTAATGGCTGGTGATGTTCTTCACATAGGCGAGGTCCTTGTATCGTCCCTCGATCTTGAAACTGCGCACACCGGCGTCGACCAGTGCACGAAGATTGGCGCTCTGGTCGTTGTCCTTGATCGACAGGACATGTTTTTGGTGAGCGACCACGTGGCCATGACCGTCCAATACCTCGTAAGGCAGGCGGCAGGCTTGCGAGCAATCGCCTCGATTGGCACTGCGTCCGGTTTGCGCATGACTGATGTAGCACTGGCCGCTATAGGCCACGCATAGCGCGCCATGAATGAAGTATTCCAGTACAGCACGATCCAATTGCCCGGCCACGGACTGGATCTGCTGCAGCGTCAACTCACGGGCGACCACGATCTGCGAAAAACCCACATCCTGAAGAAAGCGTGCCTTCTCCGGCGTGCGGATGTCGCATTGGGTGCTGGCATGGAGTTGGATGGGCGGCAGGTCCAGCATCAGCAATCCCATGTCCTGAATGATCAGCGCGTCGGCACCAGCCTCGTAGACCTGCCAGGCCAGTTGCCGCGCCTGCTCCAGTTCGTCATCGCGAAGAATGGTGTTGAGCGTGACAAACACGCGGGCGTTGTAAGAGTGCGCGTGCCTGACCAGGCGTTCGATATCGGTCAGCTCGTTGATGGCGTTGTGCCGGGCGCCAAAACCGGGTCCGCCGATATAGATGGCATCGGCGCCATGATTGATGGCGGCGATACCGATATGGGCGGTTTTGGCTGGTGCCAGGAGTTCAAGATGTTGGTAGGAGGCGCTCATGGATCAGTGGCTTGTGGTGAAGCAGATGGAGGTGCTGGGTTTTGCGGTGGGGGGTAGTTCACTTGATCCAGTCAGGAGAACGGCCATCCATAGTCGTAGCCAGGATTGCCTGTATCCGGATGGTTGTCGTGTTTGTAAGAGTTCAACCCTTCAGCCACTCCCGCCAGGCCGAATGACCGATGGCGAGGACCACCGGGCCAACGAACAGGCCAAGAAATCCGAAACTGATCAGACCGCCAATAATGCCTAGCAGAACCAAAGCGAACGGAATGCGGGTGGCCTGACTGATCACGAGCGGGCGCACGAGGTTGTCTACCCAGCTGACGACCAGCGAGCCCCAAAGCAAGAGCGCCATGGCTCGCCAGGTTTCTCCCTGGGCAAACAACCAGAGGCAACAGAGTACCCAGACGGTGACGGCACCGAATGGAATGAGCGCCATGACGATCGTGGTGAGGGTCAGCAACGCGGGGCCCGGCATGTCGACGCCCCAATAGCCGATGCCGGCTACACCACCCTGGGCAATTGCGGTCAGGACGATGCCGTAAAGCACGGCCCTGGAAGTGTTGACAGCGATATCGAGGTAATTGTCGGCCCTTTCACCGATGGCTCGTTTGAAACCATGCCGTACCTCTGCGGTGAGCGTTTCGCCATCACGATAGAGAAAAAACATCAGAAACAGTGTCAGCACCCATTGTCCGGCGATCAGGCCGACATCGCCCGCGACCACCAGCAGGCGCCGAGACCATCCCCTGAGTCGCGGAATCAGTTGCTGTTTTGCCAGGTTGTTCAGATCGTCCCATTGGGTAATCCAGTGGCTGAGTTCATCGCCGATGACGGGGATGCGATTGAGCCGATCTTGCAGAGCCGAGCGTTGTTCCAGCCAGCCCGGCAGGTGCTGGATGAAATTGCTGAATTCGCGTTGCAGTACAGTGCTTAGCCCGATAAAGGGAACGATGATCGCAATGCTCAGCAGCCCAATCATCAGGCTGGCCGCGAGCCCGCTGCGCCCGTTCAACGCGAATTTTGTTCGGCGATACAGCGGCCAACTGGCATAGGCCAGAATGATGGCCCACAGAATCGGCTCGAGCAGATGTCCCAGGATACGGTAAGCGAGTAGGGCCAGCCCGGCCAGAAACAAGAGCAGTGGCAGTTGCCGATGAGATGGATTCATGGGGCTGAAGGACGCTGGTAGTGACCTTGCAGATTGGCTACCGACGTGCGTTCGAGATCACCGTCGATGCGCAAGGCGGTCAGCTCGCCGCCCCACAGGCAACCGGTATCAAGGCAATAGGTGCCCTGGCTTATATGAAACCCCAAGGTTGACCAGTGTCCGAACAGGATTCTGGCGCCGGCACTGCGCCTGCCGGGTACCTCGAACCAGGGCAATAGGCCGGCGGGTTGGTTGCCAGGCTGGCCTTTTTGCTGGAATTCCAACTGCCCATCGGCCGTGCAATAACGAAGCCGGGTAAAACTGTTGGTGATGAAGCGTAAACGATCCCAATCGCCGAGGTGGTCGTCCCAGTGGGTCGGTTCGTTCCCGTACATGTGCCAGAGCATTTCTCGGTAGTCAGGGCTACGAAGCGCGGTTTCTGCCTCCTGGGCCAGTCCGGTGGCTTGCTCCATGTTCCACTGGGGAGGCAGTCCGGCATGAATCAGGTAAAATTCCCCGCCATGGTGGAGCAGGGGTCGATGGCGCAACCAGTGCAACAGTTCATCCCGATCCGGCGCTACCAGAATATCGCCGAAAGTATCGCGGTGTTTGGTGCGTGAAATGCCCTCGGCCACGGCAAGCAAATGCATATCATGATTTCCCAGCACGCTGACGGCAGACGTCCCAAGATTTCGGATAGTGCGGAGGGTCTCGAGAGATCGGGGGCCGCGGTTGAC
>DIVI01000121.1:9335-24483 GCA_002423305.1 Methylococcus sp. UBA6136
ATTTCTGCTTCAAACAGCTCGCCTGAATCCGTGCGCATCTGGTATTCCCCATGCATCGTGCCCACAGGGGTTTCGATCATGGCCGCGCTGGTGTAGCGAAAGGCTTGGCCTGGGGACAGATGCGGGGTTTCACCCACCACCCCTTCGCCATGGACTTCCTGAACCTTGCCATGCGCATCGGTAATGACCCAGTGCCGTGCAAGCAGGCGCGCCGGTTCCTCGCTCTGATTCAGGATGGTGATGGTGTAGGCGAATACGTAGCGACTCGCGGCTGGCTGCGAGTCGGCCTCCAAGTAGTCAATATGGGTGTCGATCTTGATCGAATGTTTGTTTTTCATCACGAAATTGAACCGTCTTGCGCTGGAATCTAACGGGATAGTTTAACCAGAAGCACCCGTTAACGGGGATGCCGGGCGTTTCTGACCAGGAATGACGACCCGCCAGTCCGATGCGACAGCATCGCCACCCATTTAATTAATCACAGGGGAAATCAATGCGCATTCATATCATGGGAATCTGTGGGACGTTCATGGGCGGGCTGGCGATTCTTGCAAGGCAATTGGGGCATGAGGTGACGGGTTCGGACCAGAATGTCTACCCGCCCATGAGCACCCAGCTCGAAGAACATGGGATTGCCCTGAAGTCTGGTTATCTTCCGGAAAACCTCGACCCAAAGCCTGATCTCGTAGTGGTAGGAAACGCCATTTCCCGCGGCAATCCGGAAATGGAAGCAGTGTTGAACCTTGGCCTTCCCTATATTTCCGGCCCCGAGTGGTTGCATGATCATGTGTTGCAGCCTGCTTGGGTTCTAGGCGTTGCCGGGACCCACGGCAAGACGACAACTACAAGTATGCTGGCGTGGATTCTGGAAAGCGCCGGATTGAATCCCGGTTTCCTGATAGGTGGCGTGCCGATGAATTTTGGTGTGTCTGCCCGGATAGGTGGCGGTCAGTTTTTTGTCGTGGAGGCGGATGAATACGACACGGCCTTCTTTGACAAGCGCTCCAAGTTTGTCCATTACCGTCCGCGAACGGCCATCCTGAACAATCTTGAATTTGATCACGCCGATATCTTTGGCGACCTCGCCGCCATTCAGCGGCAATTTCACCATCTGGTGCGCAGCATCCCCGGCAAGGGGATGATCATAGCGCCCAGTTGGGAGCCGGCATTGGATGAGGTGTTGCAGATGGGATGCTGGACGCCGGTAGAACACATGGCACAGGAAAATTCCGGACTGTCGGCAACCTGGTCCTATCACTTGTTGTCACCGGATGGCAGCCGCTTTGAGATTATTCATGATGGCCAACCTGCGGGTATCGTGGAGTGGGACCTGACCGGCCTCCATAACGTGCACAATGGCTTGGCAGCCATCGCTGCTGCACATCACGCCGGCATCTTCCCCGAGCGGGGAGCAGAGGCGTTAAGAAAGTTTCGTAGCGTCAAGCGGCGCATGGAAATCAAGGCCACCCTCGGTGATATGGTGATTTACGATGATTTTGCCCATCATCCGACGGCCATTGCGACGACGCTGGAAGGATTGCGGGCGCGGGTGGGCGACGCACGTATCATCGCTATTCTTGAACCACGCTCCAACACCATGCGAATGGGGGTGCACGCGGGCCTGTTGGGCGAGTCCTTGCGGTGTGCCGATATCGCCGTGATCTGTCAGACGCCCGATCTGGGCTGGAATGCGGCCGAGGCAACGGCGAGCGCGGGCAATGTCCAGGTTCATGATTCGGTCGATTCGATCATCAAATGGCTGGAGGTTGAAGCCGCGCCAGGTGACCATATTCTTTTCATGAGCAATGGCAGTTTTGGGGGTATTCATCTGAAGGCGGAAGAGATGTTGCGGCAGCGGAATGCGGGTTGATGGGTTCAGTCAGGGGGAGATGAAATGAAGAGAGCGGTATCCGTCATCATCGTCAATTACAACGGCGGGCCGTTGCTGGCTGAATGCGTTCGCTCGGTGCTGGCTTCGACTGTCCCCGTGGAAGTGCTCGTCGCTGACAATGCATCGACCGATACCAGTCTCATCGATCTCCGTCTGATCTGTGGTGCGGATGATCGCTTGCGCATCATCGAGAGTCCGACCAATCTGGGATTCGCCAGGGCTAATAACCTGGCTCTGGATCAGTCCAAAAACCCTTTTCTGTTATTTCTGAATCCGGACTGTATCGTCCAGCCCGATACGCTGGAGCGAATGCTGGCCATCTTTGAGACTGACCCCAAGGTCGGCATGGCGGGTTGCCTGATCCGCAATCCAGATGGCAGTGAACAACCCGGTTGCCGTCGAAGCATCCCCACACCGTGGAGAACCTTTGTTCATCTGACGGGACTGGATCGTCGCCTTGGTTCCACCGATCCACGTTTTCGGAGCTATTTGCACACGGGTTTGCCCATGCCGACCCAGTCTGAGGAAATTGAAGCGATTTCGGGGGCGTTCATGCTGGTTAAACGGGCAGCGCTGGATGAAGTTGGCCCCATGGATGCGGGCTTCTTCATGCATTTCGAAGATCTGGATTGGTGCTTGCGGTTTCGGCTCAAAGATTGGAAGGTGATGTTCGAGCCACTCGTCGAGATCCTGCATGTGGGGGGGGTATGCACCGCCGTGAGGCCCATGGCGGTGGATTATCACAAACACATGGGGATGATCCGGTTTTATCGCAAGTTTTTTCGCGACCAGTACCCGTTCTTGCTTTACTTGGTTTTGTTCCCTGCAATCCTTGCGCGATTCATCGTACGTGTGGGTTTCCACGCGTTAACAAAACTGGGTTTGTATCCGGGAAGGGAGTCCCGTTTGGAAGCAGATGGCCTGGCGAGCCAGCTATCGGAAAAGTTCTTGAAGCCCGGTCAAAATGCCGCGCAGCGCGCAGTGGTGACAGGGGCTACCAGTCTGATTGGTGACTATCTCGTCCCGGCTCTTTTTAATGCCGGTTATGAAGTCCATGCCATAAGCCGAAAGCCCCTTGACTATGGGAAAAATTCCGGATTGCACTGGCATGAGGCCGATATTACCCGGGAGATTCCAGAAATTCTCCGCGGGGCGGATGTGTTGATCCATCTTGCCCCGCTGGCTACGCTACCACCCGTCATGGAGGCACTCGCGGAGGAATGCCCGCGACGAGTGATCGGTTTTGGTTCAACGAGTGTGTTTACCAAAGCAGAATCCGCGCTCGAAAAGGAACGAGAACTGGCCAAGGGGCTAATGGATTCGGAAAGACGAATCGCGGAAGTGGGTTTACATCAAGGGATTCATTGGACCGTTTTTCGTCCTACCTTGGTTTATCACTTGGGTCGCGACAAGAATGTGACCACCATTGCCGATTTCCTCAAGAAATTCGGATTTTTTCCTCTGATTAATGGCTCAAAGGGGCTTCGGCAGCCGGTGCATGCGGAGGATCTCGCCAAGGCCAGCCTTGGAGCCATAGATAACCCCCATAGTTTTGAAAAGGCTTACAACCTGTGTGGTGGAGAGACCTTGACCTATCAGGCAATGGTAAGACGAATTGCGCAGGCTGTCGGCGTCAAGGCTGCCATGATCGACATTCCCCTTCCGGCTCTCAAGGCCATCATCCAGGGGGTGTCGCTAATCCCCCGTTTTCGGCATCTCAATACTGAAATGGCTACGAGAATCAGCCGGGATATGTGTTTCGATAAGCACGAAGCCGCCAAAGATCTTGATTTCATCCCCAGACGATTTCTGGCCGATCTCGATGCTTGAAGGGTGGTCAAGGCGTCAATATCGGATCAGTCACTGATACGATATTGACGCCTTTGGGTTGTTACAGCTCAGTTTATTGTTGGTTCTAAGTATCAGACTGACTTCTTGAGTTCTTTCGGAAGCGAAAAAACCACCTTCTCTTCAATACCCTTGTATTCAACGGCCGTTTTGGCGCCCCATTCCTTCAGTTTGTTGATCACTCCGGAAACGAGGATTTCAGGTGCGGAGGCGCCGGCCGTGACGCCGACGCATCGGGCATTGTCGATCCATTCCTTTTGCACGTGTTTCGCGTCGTCGATCAGGTAGGCACTGCAACCGAGCTTCTCAGCGATTTCCCGGAGGCGGTTGGAATTGGAGCTATTGGGGGAGCCGACCACCAGGATGACATCACATTGATCCGCCAGTTTCTTGACAGCATCCTGACGGTTTTGTGTTGCGTAGCAGATGTCATCCTTTTTTGGACCACAAATCTTTGGAAATTTTGCCCTGAGGGCATCGACCACAGCCTGAGTGTCGTCGATCGACAGAGTGGTCTGTGTTACCCAGGCGAGATTGTCGGGGTCTTTGACCACGAGTGTTTGGACATCTTCAGGTGACTCCACCAGATAAATACCGCCAGCGGGATTGTCGTATTGGCCCATGGTGCCTTCGACCTCCGGGTGACCTGAGTGACCGATGAAGGCAATTTCCCGTCCTTGACTGGCATGATGGTGAACCTCTATATGCACCTTGGTGACAAGCGGACAGGTGGCATCGAAGACCTGAAGTCCTCGCCGTTTGGCTTCCTCCTGGATCACTTTGGAAACCCCATGAGCGCTGAAAATCACAGTGGAATTTTCAGGCACTTCCGAGAGTTCTTCGACGAACACTGCGCCGCGTTCACGCAAGCCATCAACCACATAGCGGTTATGAACCACTTCGTGGCGGACGTAGATGGGTGCGCCGAATACTTCGATGGCGCGCTCGACGATTTCGATCGCACGATCGACGCCGGCACAGAAACCACGGGGGTTGGAAAGCAGGATATCCATAGGGGGGAGGTCTTTCTCTGAGTAAAACGCTGGGGAATTCTGGCACGTGACGTGCCGGGAATCAATGAGGGGGCACAAGGGGTGGGGTACGGCTCACTTGCCAGAAAACTTCATCCTTGCCATTCATTCGAGCCAAGACGCGGCATACAACAAACAGAAAGTCCGATAGCCGGTTAAGGAAGGCGAGGGTGTTGAGTCCGGGGTCTTCCGACTGGCTCAACGCTACTGCTCTGCGCTCGGCACGGCGGCAGATGCTGCGGGCCAGGTGGCCCTGTGCCGCTGCCGCATTGCCTCCCGGCAGAATGAACTCCTTCAGGGGGGGCAGGGCATCGTTGTAGTGATCCAGCCACTTTTCCAGCCAGTCCACATGGCTGGCGGAGATGCTGGTTCGGCCGGGAATACTCAGGTCGCCTCCCAAATCGAACAGCAGTTGCTGTAGCTCAGTGAAACAGTTGCCAAGCTCAGCAGGTAATGCATAGGTCAACAGCATGCCAAGGTGACTGTTGAGTTCATCCAGATCGCCCAGCAGCTCGATTCTGACGGCATCCTTGCGTAACCGTGAGCCATCCGCGAGTCCGGTGGTTCCCTCGTCGCCAGTGCGGGTATAAATGCGGGTGAGTCGATGGCCCATTGTTACGGCTCAGATCAGTTTTTCGTCAGCAACCACGATGCCATCCTCATCAACATACACGTAATTGCCGGTGCGGAAATTGATTCCGGCGAAGCTGATCAGCTTGTCACGGTCGCCCGTGCCGCGTTTGTGGCTTTTCAGGGGGTGGGTATGCAGGGCGCGCAGACCAATCGGCAATTCGTTGATTTCGACGGAATCGCGGATGCAGCCATAGACGATGATGCCGGCCCAGCCGTTTTCACAGGCCAGCCGCGAGAGATTTCCGCCGAGCAGCGCACACCGATGTGAACCGCCCCCGTCAATGACCAGTACGCCATCCGTGACGGTCTCCTCCAGCACCTTACGAATCAGCACATTGTCCTCGAAGACTTTCAGGGTGGTCACCTGACCACTGAAGGCGCTGCGGCCACCAAAGCGGAGAAAGATGGGTTCCCCGATCTGCAGATGGTGGGTGTCGCCGAACTGATCGCAAAGATTGGGAGTCGTGAAGGTCATGATGAGTACCTCGGTGTGGGGGTGTGTCTATGTTGAACTGCTGCGGTAGACCGGCCACCCTGTCACGGGTTCACAGGTATCGGGCAATCAGTCCGCGCTCGGCCTGGCTCACGGGCAGCGGAATCCGGACTTCCCAGCCGCTGCCCGGGGCTTCTGTCAGTTCATGTCCCTGTTTGTCTGACATCCGCTCCAGCACGATGTCCCGATTGCCTTCCGGCAGGATCAGTTCAAGACGGTCACCTACCTTGAATTTGTTCTTGACCACGATATCGGCTTCGCCGGTTTCATGGTTGAATTCGGTGATCTCGCCGACGAATTGCTGTTGCTGGCTGGTCGAATGCCCCTGGAGATAGTTCTGATAATCCTCGGTGTGGTGGCGCTGATAGAAGCCATCGGTATAACCCCGTTGCGCCAGGTTTTCGAGCTTGCCCAGCAGTCGAGGATCGAAGGAACGTCCCGCCACGGCGTCCTCGATGGCCTGTCGGTAGATCTGCGCGGTGCGGGCCACGTAGTAGAAAGATTTGGTGCGACCCTCTATTTTCAGGCTATCGACGCCGATCTCCACCAGTCGCTGCACATGCTCGATCGCCCGCAGGTCCTTGGAGTTCATGATGTAGGTGCCGTGCTCGTCCTCCATGACCGGCATCAGTTCACCCGGCCGGTTTTCTTCTTCGAGGAAATACACCTCGTCAGCCATGGGATGCCGGACCTGATCACCGCAGTCTGTCAGGCTGCTGTTCAGGTCGTCGAGCGAGAGCTTCAGCTGGCCAGGCACAAAATCGCCCTCGGCATTCTCCTGGGCTGGCTGAACGTCGTACTTCCAGCGGCAGGCATTGGTGCAGGTGCCTTGATTTGGATCGCGGTGATTGAAGTACCCGGACAGCAAGCAGCGGCCCGAGTAGGCGATGCAGAGCGCGCCATGAACAAACACCTCCAGTTCCATATCCGGGCACTCCTGACGGATTTCCGCGATTTCATCCAGCGAGAGCTCGCGTGAAAGGATGATGCGGCGGATGCCGATGCTCTGCCAAAAGCGCACGGCAGCATAATTGACGGTATTCGCCTGAACCGACAAATGGATGGGCATCTCGGGCCAGGCTTCCCGCGCCAGCAGGATGAGGCCGGGATCCGCCATGATCAAGGCATCTGGCTGCATGGCCACGATGGGTGCCAGGTCGCGAATGAAGGTTTTGATCTTCCGGTTATGCGGCAGGACATTGGTGGCCAGAAAAAACGACTTGCCCAATCGATGCGCCTCGGCGATGCCCAGCCCCAGATTCTGTTCCAGGAAATCGTTGTTCCGAACCCGAAGGCTGTATCGCGGTAGCCCGGCATACACCGCATCCGCACCATAGGCAAAGGCATAGCGCATGTTCTTGAGCGTGCCGGCAGGGGAGAGCAGTTCCGGTGTATTCATGGCAAAGGGGTGTGATGTTAGAATTCGCCGGATTTTACCTTAAGTTGACTATTACGCTCAGGAATCACCCTCGCGCATGATGACCCCCACGGCCGTTGGAACCCTCAAGGATTGTGTCGGCAATACGCCATTGGTCAGGTTGCAGCGTCTCCCGGGCAATACCAGCAACACGATTCTGGCGAAGCTTGAGGGTAATAATCCGGCCGGTTCAGTGAAAGACAGGCCCGCCTTGAGCATGATCGAACACGCGCAGCGGCGCGGCGAGATCAAGCCGGGTGACCGGTTGATCGAGGCGACCAGCGGCAATACCGGGATTGCCCTTGCCATGGCGGCGGCCATGATGGGTTACCGCATGACGCTGGTCATGCCGGAAAACATGAGCGCTGAGCGCCGGGCCTCCATGAAGGCTTTTGGTGCCGAGATCATCCTGACTCCGGCAGCTGGCAGCATGGAGGCGGCGATTGACCTCGCCCGCAGCATGGAGGCTCGTGGTGAAGGGCGCATCCTTGACCAGTTCGCGAATCCTGACAATCCTCGTGCCCATTACGAAGGGACCGGCCCTGAAATCTGGCGCGATACCGGGGGGCAGGTGACGCATTTTGTCAGTTCCATGGGGACGACAGGCACCATCATGGGGACATCGACATACCTGCGTGAGCAAACTCCGGCGATACAAATCATTGGTGTACAGCCTGCCGGGGATTCCAGGATTCCAGGTATACGTCGCTGGCCCCGTGAGTACCTCCCGAAAATCTGTGATTTCAGTCGTATCGATCGCATCATGGATGTCGAACAGAACGAGGCCGAAGCGATGACCCGGCAACTGGCAACGAGCGAAGGTATCTTTGCCGGCATTTCGTCCGGAGGCGCTGTGGCAGCGGCCCTGCGCTTGTCCAGCGAAGTCGAGCAGGCGGTGATTGTCGTGATCATCTGCGATCGCGGTGATCGGTACCTTTCGACCGGGGTCTTTCCGGATGAGTGACCTCCAGTCATGAGCTTCAAAAGAAAAAGACGAGTACTTCCCAGCGCGACAGTACGTGCCTCCATTGAATCGTTGACTCATGACGGGCGAGGTATTGCCCGCGTGGATGGCAAGCCGGTTTTCATGCATGGGACCTTGCCGGGAGAGGACGTCAGCTTTCTCTACACCGATATTCGACGTGATTATGCCGAGGGGAAGGTTGAGACACTGCATTCAACGGCGTCCGGGCGGGTAGAGCCGCGCTGTCCCAGCTATGGGGTTTGTGGGGGGTGCAGTTTCCAGCATGTCGCCGATGAGGCCCAGATCGAGTTTAAACAGGCGTTGCTGGTCGAGCAATTCAGGCGCATTGCCAAGATCGAAGAAGTGCCGCTGATTCCGCCGCTGACCGGCCCCAGCTGGGGATACCGACATAAGGCGCGGCTGGGCGTCAAGCATGTCGCGAAGAAGGGGCGTGTGCTGGTGGGATTCCGCGAGCGCTCCAGTCCCTTCGTGGCGGATCTGGAGTTCTGTCCCGTATTGCATCCCAAGGTGGGAGGGCGTCTTCACGAGCTGTCGGACTTGATCGGTGGTCTGAGTATTCGCGACCGCTTGCCGCAGATCGAGGTCGCTGTCGGGGACGACCGTGTCGCGCTGGTGTTCCGGATTCTGGAGGATATGACGGAGGAGGACAGGCAGCGACTGACCGACTTCGGTCAGGGTTTCGATTTCGATATCTACGTTCAGCGACATGGCCCGGATTCTGTCACCCCGGTTTATCCCGACCAGCCCGAGCTCCTCGCTTACGCCTTGCCAGCAGAGGGCGTCGAGTTCCGGTTCAAGCCGACTGACTTTACCCAAGTCAATATCGAGATCAACCGCAAGATGGTCAGCCGGGTGATGGAACTCCTGAACCCGCAGCCCGGAGAACGCATCCTGGATTTGTTCTGCGGGATCGGCAATTTCACGTTGCCACTGGCGACGCGTGCCGGTCATGTTGTCGGGGTGGAGGGTGGGCGTGAGGCAGTGGAACGAGCTAACGAAAATGCCGCCAGTGCCGGACTGAATAATGTTGAATTCCATGTCGCAGACCTTACTCAGTCACTGGATGGTCGTGCCTGGGCCGAAGGCCACTATGACAAGGTTTTGCTCGACCCTTCCCGGGTGGGTGCTGAGGAAGTGCTGGCCGGTATTCCCCGCTGGGGTGCTTCACGTATCGTTTATGTGTCCTGCAACCCCGCCACGCTTGCCCGTGATGCCGGCATTCTGGTGCACGAGTATGGTTACCGCCTGGTCAAGGCCGGTGTCATGGACATGTTTCCCCAGACTGCCCATGTCGAATCCATTGCATTGTTCGAGAAGTGAACAGCAGCGTGGATCGATCAGAACCAGGGTCTTACCTCCGTGTCAGTATTCCGCGCCAATTATTGGAATGGGTCGAAGAGGGCGAGGTTGTTCGGGCCTGGCTAGTATCCACGGCCACAAATGGCCCGGGCGAACAACGCGGCAGCGAGTGCACGCCGCGCGGCTGGCACCGTATTCGCGCCAGGATCGGCGATGGCACGCCACTCAATACGGTGTTTCGTGGACGTCGTCCCACCGGCGAGATTTACGGCGATGAGCTGGAAGCCCGTCATCCCGGCAGGGATTGGATTCTGACGCGAATCCTGTGGCTCGGTGGGCTTGAGTCCGGCTTCAATCGTTACGGTGACGTGGACACGACTTGGCGGTATGTTTACATCCATGGTAGTCCGGATCAGGGCGTGACGGGTACACCGGCTTCGCACGGTTGCATCCGCATGAAAAGCCCGGACATGATCGATCTTTTCGACCGAGTGGCGGTGGGTATGCGGGTTCTGATCGAGCCCTGATGCCGCTGTTTTTCAACGTCATTGCGCAAATAACGATAACAATCAGGAGTGATTCCATTGAGTCCGGCGTTTGAAATCGATACCCCGATGACCCGACAGGAACTCCGTGCGAGTCTGTCGCTCGCGGCGATCTACATGTTGCGGATGTTCGGCATGTTTCTGATCTTGCCTGTGTTTGCCGTGCTGGCCCGCGATATGCCCGGCGCCACGCCGGTCATGGTGGGGTTTGCCCTCAGTGCCTATGGCCTGACTCAGGCCATCTTTCAGATTCCTTTTGGTCTCTGGTCCGATCGCTATGGACGCAAGCCGGTCATCACCGTGGGCTTGCTACTGTTTGTAATTGGTAGCGCGGTAGCGGCGCTGTCGGATTCCATCTACGGGATCATTGCCGGACGATCATTGCAGGGTGCGGGTGCCGTAGCTGCCGTGGTCATGGCCCTGGCCGCCGATCTGACCCGCGAGGAACACCGGACCAAAGCCATGGCCCTCATAGGCATCAGCATCGGTATTTCCTTCGCCATCTCCATGGTGGCAGGGCCGGTATTGTCAAACTGGATGGGATTGAAGGGTCTTTTCTGGCTGATTACGGGACTTGCCTGCCTGAGTATCGTGGTTTTGCATACGGTGGTCCCTAATCCGACAGTCACACGTTTTCATCGTGATGCTCAAGTGAGGGCCGGATCTTTTGCCAGGGTGTTCAGCAATCCTGAGCTATTACGGCTGGATTTCGGCATTTTCTGCCTGCATCTGATTCTGACGGCGTCGTTCGTGGTGGTGCCGCTCATCCTCAAGGACCGACTGCAACTCGCGACCCGAGATCATTGGCACATCTACCTGCCGGTGTTCGTCCTGGCCATTATCAGCATGGTACCGTTTGTCATCCTCGCGGAAAAAAAACGCAAGATGAAATCGGTTTTCCTTGCCTTCATTGGCTTGGTGGCTATGGCAGATCTCGGATTTGTCCTGCTGGGAGACCACTTCTGGGGCGTCTTCGCCCTGCTTTATCTGTTTTTTACCGGCTTCAATCTGTTGGAAGCCACGCTTCCCTCGATGGTTTCCAAAATCGCCCCGCCCGATCTCAAGGGAACCGCCATGGGGGTTTATTCGACGGCCCAATTTCTCGGAGCCTTCGTGGGTGGCGTGGGTGCCGGCTGGATTTATGGTCACCACGGTATCGCGCCGGTTTTTGTTTTCTGCGGAATGGTCGCGCTCTCCTGGCTGGTGGTGGCTGCTTTCATGAAACCACCCCGTCATGTGAGCAGTCTGCTCGTCAATGTGGAAGGTATCGATGATGGGCAGGCCAGCCTGCTCGGCCAACGGTTGCTGACGATTTCAGGCATTGCCGAAGCCGTGGTGGTGGCTGAGGAGGGCGTGGCTTATCTGAAGGTCGATAAGGATCATCTGGACCGTGCAGCGCTGGGTGCGGCATTTGAAGCCATCAAGGTGCAATGAGCCCCAGGAATCCTCCGGAAAAATCCATTGAGTCCAAAGGGCGAAGTCGGGACGCCGCGTTTTCGGAAGAGGTCGAACCCAAGCGGCTTAACCTCGGTTGTGGCACCTTGATCGTGCTTTTTCTGCTGGTGGCGACGGCAGGCAAGTTCCTGCCCTACCGGGATAAATCCTCCGCAGCGCCTCAAACGAACCAGAAATCCCAGTCCGTTACCAGCCGACCGAAGCCGGGGCTTCCTTCGGGAGGTAAAAAGGCGGTTTCATCCGAGTCGGCAGAATCGACTCAAAAATCTGGTACTTCAACCAAAAAGCCGATCAGTGATCGGGCTGGTGAGGTTCTCGCCGGGCTGGTTTCCTCACTGCAGGATCTTGTTGGGCCGGAAGAGAAAAAAGTCAGGAACTCACCGCCATCCAAACCGCCCGTGGTGAAGAAGCCTTCCTTGTCGCAGGAATCAGCTCCGCCGGACTCTGCGAACGTATCGAAAAAGCCAGTGTTGACCGATGCGACGACTTCAAGCGCTGAGCCGCGTTCGCCTTTCCGGATTCATCCCCCGCAGCCACAGTTAGAGCCGGGTGGGGCGGGGCGCGAGGAAACCCCGGCAGGGCCTTCCCCGAAGGCCGGGGCACCCTCGCCGCTTCCCGGTAAATCCGTGGTCTTCAATAGTCCCTGGGATCAATCGGTGGCCCAGGTGGAACGTTATCTGAAACGCCGCATGCACGATGCCAGTTCCATGGAAATTCTGGAATGGGGCAAGGTGAGCCTCACCGATCGGGGCGGGTATCAGGTGCGGTGCACGTTCCGTTCGAAGAATGTTCTCGGTAATTACGCGACGCAAAGCAAGGTGTTTGTCATGAATAAGGATGGCGACGTGATCGATATTCGTGACTGAGTTCAGAGGCGTCATGTTCAACCTCAGCTTGTCTCGTCATCTCCGGAGTTAAGTAGCTTATTCAGTTGTCCAGACCGGTCCAGGCGGGCGAGGTCATCAAACCCGCCGACGTGCGTTTCGCCAATGTAAATCTGGGGTACGGTTCTGCGGCGGGTTTTTTCCATCATTTCGGCCCGGAGCGCGGGGTCCAGGTCTACTCTCAGTTTTTCTATTTGGCTGACGCCTTTGCCTAGCAATAGGCGTTCTGCCATCACACAGTAGGGACAGATGGCCGTGCTGTACATTCGTACTTTGTTCATGAGGTTACGTGCCTTTCCGGCTTTGACGCATTCGGGTTGAGAAACCTGGGCGCAGACGTAGAATGCCCCACACCAGACGGTTCAGCTGTAATTCTATCCTTGGGTGCCTGAGTGATGAAAACCAAACTGCAAAGACTCTTTGAATATTTCCTGATCGGTGTGCTGGGGCTACTTCCCATCGTGATCATCGTTCAGATCGTTCTCTATATTGAGGGCTTTCTGCGGGATACGGTCCTCGGCATTTATGGTCGTTACGAAAGCATCCTGATTCCTGTGCTGCTCTTTGGCGGTGCCGTCGGCGTAGTGATCTACATCGGCTATTTGCTCAAGCAGGACAAGGCGCATGTGCTCTATTTTCTGGAGAAGATCATCCATCGGATACCCTTACTGGGTACCGTCTACCGTGTATCCCAGAAGTTACTGAAGTTGTTTCATGACGATAACGACAACAAGATCACGGATGTGGTTTTCATTGAATATCCAAAACCAGACCTGTGGGTGCCGGCCTATGTCACTAACCGGATGGATAGCATGCTGGTGGTTTATGTACCGACCTCACCCAATCCCACCTCTGGTTTCACAATCATGGTGGATGAATCCAAGGTCATCCAGACCCAATTGAGCATAGAAGAAGTCTCGTCCTTCATCATCAGTCTGGGGGCCGATCTCCCTCAATCCGAAGATGTGCTGCAATTGCTCCAGAGGACATCAAATCGGCTTGGAAGGTCTACGCCGAATGGCGCTCTTGCCTAGACTCGTCTAGCCAGATGTCTGGTGTCGGTCGATAATGTCCGGCCATTTGACTTAACTTACTCTACAACCCGGGTTTTCCATGAAAAAACTGATGATTGTGATGCTGGCCTCCCTCTCCGTATTCGGTTGTGCCAAGAAAGAAAAGACGGGACTCCGCGAGGTGCTGATCGAGCGCTTCAAGGAGGATCCTGACCTCAAGGACTACAATCTGGATCCGGCCAAGGTCGCCGATTGCATGGTGGACGAAATTGGTGCCAGTTTGCCCGGATTTGCCGGTGATCCGCGCCGCGGTCAGTTTTTCGAGGCTTATGCGCACTTCCTGAGCGTGAAGTCGATGGCTGATGGGGAAAAAGCCATTGCCGAATTCGAGAAATTATTTGGCTCCAAACAAAAGGCACGCGAGGCCGCTGCCAGTCTGCCTGATCACGAAATGACCTGTATGGGTAAGGCCATCGAGAATGCCGAAAGCGATGGGCATCGCGTCAAGTAAGCGAGTCTCTTGGGGTGTGTTTGCGACAGGGTGTAGACGCAGTCAAAACGGGATGAATCGCCCAGTTCTTGTGCAATCTGACAATAACGCACAAATATGGTGCTTATTTTTCCGGTGTAGCCGCGCTTTTGGTTGAAGTCCCGGACTCTGATTGCAGGCGTGGATTTTGCTTGAGGATGCTATTAGCTGCTTGGTGCTGTTAGATATGATCTTCGCAGTGCCAGTCAATCCTCAAATGCTTGGCCTGATGCCGGGGAGTAGTCAATGGATGCGGTGAGCCCATGAATCCGAATGAGATGTACGAATATGTGGAGCGGATCGCCAATCTGATCCGCACTCGCGTTCGCAAGACCGGCCTTGCGTGCGGAGTGCAGCCGGTCCAGATGGAGGCGCTCCACTACCTGAGTCGCTGCAATCGCTATAGCAACACGCCGGTTGCCGTGGCCGAGTTCCTTGGGCTAACCAAGGGGACGGTCTCGCAGACGCTCGGCGTGCTCGAAGACAACGGGTTCGTGGAAAAAACAACCGACGCTCGTGATCGTCGAGTGGTTCATCTCCATTTGACGCCGGCAGGAAGCGAGGTGCTGGGTCAGTCTATCCCTCCGGATGTCCTGAAATCTGCCATCAATGAACTGCCGGAGCGGGAGCAGAGGCAGATGGCGCAGTCGATCGAGCATCTTCTGCTCTGTTTGCAGCGCGCCAATGGACTTAAAACATTTGGAGCCTGCAGGACCTGCATTCATCATCAGCAAACCGATGACGCTCAGCGTCGTTGCGGCTTGACCCGCGAAATCCTGACGGAATCGGATGCCAGCAAAATCTGTCGGGAGCACATGCCTGCCATTTGACGGCTGAAACTCGGGTCCCCGGGTCCCCCGAGTTTAGTCACCACAATCAGACCAGTACCCGCTCGATGCCCCCATCCCGAACGCGCTTGACATAATCCGGCAGCCAGTTCTCGCCCAAGACGTGTTTTGCAATCTCGACCACGATGTAGTCCGCATCGAGTTGGTCCACGTCGTCCTTGTATCGTTGTAAGCCTTGCAGGCAGGAAGGGCAGGAGGTCAGCACCTTCACTGGTCCATCAAATCCATCGCTACGTAAAACGGTGGCATTGCCCTGCAATTCCTCTTCCTTGCGGAA
>DIVI01000121.1:24541-25254 GCA_002423305.1 Methylococcus sp. UBA6136
GGGCTGTGGCAGGGATCGTGATAGAGATAGCGGGTGCCGGTCACCCCCTCCAGTGTCACCTTTTTTTCCAGCAGATATTCGTGAATGTCAATCAGCCGGCAGCCCGGAAAGATCTTGTCAAACTCATAGTCGGCGAGTTGATCCAGACAGGTGCCACAACTAACGATCACCGTCTTGATGTCCAGATAATTCAGGGTATTCGCGATTCGATGAAACAAAACCCGGTTGTCCGTCGTGATCTTGTCCGCCTTGTCGAATTGCCCGGCAGCTCGCTGGGGATAGCCGCAGCAAAGGTAGCCCGGCGGCAATACGGTCTGCACCCCGACCTCATGAAGCATGGCTTGCGTGGCCAATCCGACCTGTGAAAACAGTCGTTCAGAACCGCATCCAGGAAAATAGAACACGGCTTCCGAGTCGGCGCGAGTTTTATCGGGGTCGCGAATGATGGGAATGACTTGGTTGTCTTCGATATCCAGCAGCGCCCGCGCCGTCTTGTTGGGTAGATTGCCCGGCATCTTCTTGTTGATGAAGTGAATCACCTGTTCGCGCACCGGCGGCTTGCCAAGTGAGGCGGGTGGTTTTGCCGTTTGTGCCCGTCCGAGAGGAGACAGCAACCGGTTGCCTAGGCGCTGTCCCTTGTAACCCAGATCGATCATGGCGGTGCGCAGCCCCTTGATCGTATTCGGATGGGTCGCGTTCAGGAACAACATGGC
>DIVI01000190.1:0-1366 GCA_002423305.1 Methylococcus sp. UBA6136
CCATGCTGAAGTCCTGGTCGCGGAACACCGTCAGGCCTTCCTTCAGGCTGAGCTGGAACCAGTCGCCACAGGTGATGCGGTTGCCGGTCCAGTTATGGAAATACTCATGTCCGATGACGCCCTCGATATGTTCATAGTCGGAGTCGGTCGCCGTGTCGGGGCGGGCAAGGACGTATTTTGTGTTGAAGATGTTGAGCCCCTTGTTCTCCATGGCGCCCATGTTGAAATGGCTCACAGCGACGATCATGTACAAATCCAGATCGTATTCCCGCCCATAATTTTCCTCATCCCAGCGCATGGCATTCTTCAGCGACACCATGGCGTGACCACATTTGTCGATGTCCAGGGGTTCGGCAAAAATCCGGAGGGTCACATATCGACCCGATGCCGTGACATAGTGATCTTCCAGGCAGTCCAGTTGTCCTGCTACCAGCGCAAACAGATAGCAAGGCTTTCTGTAAGGATCGACCCACTTGGCCCAATGGCGCCCGTTCAGCAGATCGCCGCTACCCTCCAGGTTGCCGTTGGACAGCAGCACCGGATAAGTCGCCTTGTCCGCGACCAGCGTCGTGGTGTACCGAGCCATCACGTCGGGACGGTCCGGGAAATAAGTGATTCTGCGAAAACCCTGGGCTTCGCACTGGGTGCAGAACATGCCGCCGGAAAGGTACAGACCCTCCAGTGCTGTATTGGCCTTGGGGTTGATTCGGGTGACGATTTCAAGATCGAATGGCTGATCCGGCAAGGCGTGGATCGACAGATTTTCCGGCGTGACGCTGTAACTGGCAGGGCTCAGCGGTAGCCCGTTTATTTTCAAGGAGCTGAGGGTCAGTTGTTCTCCATCCAGGGAAAAACTGGCCTCGCGTCCTGCCGATGCCGGGTTGCGCCGCACGCTGAGTGTGGCCGTGACGCAGGTATCTTCCTCCGCCAGGTCAATGTACAGATCAACCTGCTCCACCAGGAATTCAGGGGGGGCATAGTCCTTGAGATAAATGGTTTTTGGGGTGGCATCGCGCATGGTGATCGGCGTGGGTAAGTTCGGAAGGATGAGTGCGTTGGAAACGGCCAATGGCCGGCCCGGATGAACCAAGAATACCAAAGGAACTGATCCTTTTGTTCGGGGATGGTGAAGGGTCTGTGTAATCGACTTGAACGGCTGAATGGCCTAAAATCCACCCATTTTTCCAGCGCTTGACTGCTGGGCAGGCGCTCGCCTGACTTGAAAGATTCATCCTGTTTCATTCTGCACATGACGAAATCCATGACTGATGTCACCCCGCTGACTCTGGGTATACCCGGGTTTTCCTATGCCGATTTGTACGATCCTGCGCGACTCCAGGATCTGTCCCGGTGTTTCGATCGCCAG
>DIVI01000190.1:1449-6526 GCA_002423305.1 Methylococcus sp. UBA6136
CGGTTCAAGGGCGAAGATCCCGCCACCTGGGATCTGACCGAGCTGTCTCATCGCTTCAACCTTCTGGTCGAGGCCGTGATCGACGAGGAGCGTCTTCGCGCCGACCGTGAAGCGTCCATTGCCGGGTTTGCCATTGCGCTGAAGCGGGCGATGGACGGTGAAAGCTTTGCTTCAATCGGCCCGATCCGGGGTCGGTTGATGTCGGATGAGAAAGCCTCCCTTGATTTCGCCGAGGCCCTGGCCGGCGACGATGCGGCCCTGGCTGGGGTACTGAATGATCTGGTGGGTCGCTGGGTATTTGCCTCGACGCGTGACGAATCGCTCAAATCCGCCGTCGCGGGTTGGGTCAGTTTCAAGACACCGGCCAAGACGGACTTTGCGTCACTCGTTCATCACGACAAAAAGACGTTTGACGGCATTGGCGTGTGGACCGTGGCCGAGGGTCACCATCGCCGCCGGGACGGGTTTGGTCTCACCGATCCGCGCTTCCCCGAACGGCGCGTACTGTATGAGGTGGATCACTGCATCTACTGCCATGATCGCGATACCGACTCCTGCTCCAAGGGCATGCGCAACAAAAAGGATGGCACCTACAAGGTCAATCCTCTCGGTGTCACCATCACCGGCTGCCCGCTGGAGGAAAAGATCTCCGAGATGCACTTTGTCAAACGGCAGGGTGACAATCTGGGCGCGCTAGCGTTGATTACCATCGACAACCCGCTTTGCCCGGGCACCGGTCACCGCATCTGCAACGACTGCATGAAGGGATGCATCTATCAGAAGACCGAGCCGGTCAACATCCCACAGATCGAAACCAACGTACTCACCGACGTGCTGTTCATGCCCTGGGGTTTCGAGATTTACAGCCTGCTCACGCGCTGGAATCCGCTCAATATCAAACGGCCTGCCGCACTGCCTTACAACGGCCGCAATGTGCTGGTGGCCGGAATGGGGCCGGCGGGTTATACCCTGTCCCATTACCTACTGAACGAAGGGTTCGGCGTGGTCGGCATCGATGGTCTCAAGATAGAGCCACTGCCCGGGCACCTGACCGGTGACGCCGAAAATCCTCCACAGCCGGTTCGTGATTTTCGCGATCTTTATGAAGCGCTCGACCAGCGCATCATGCTGGGTTTCGGTGGGGTGGCCGAATATGGCATCACCGTCCGCTGGGACAAGAACTTCCTCAAGGTCATCTACCTCAATCTGCTGCGGAGACAGAATTTCCGCATCTATGGCGGTGTGCGCTTCGGTGGAACGCTAACCATCAATGAAGCCTGGGACCTCGGGTTCGACCACATTGCCATTGCCTCCGGCGCCGGAAAGCCCACGCTGATTGACCTCAAGAACAACCTGATACGGGGCATTCGCAAGGCGTCCGATTTCCTGATGGGCTTGCAGCTGACCGGCGCGGCCAAGGAATCCTCACTCGCCAACATGCAGGTGAGATTGCCAGCCGGCGTGATTGGCGGGGGACTGACCGCCATTGATACCTGCACCGAGGCCCTGGCCTATTACCCGGTCCAGGTTGAAAAGGTGCTGCACCGTTACGAAAACCTCTGCGCCATCCATGGCGAGGAAGCGGTGCTGAAAATGTACGACGCCGAGGAGCGCGTCATACTCGATGAGTTCCTTGCCCATGGCCGTGCTATCCAAGCCGAGCGGCAGAAGGCCGCGGCCGCCGGGGAAGTTCCCAACTTCCTGCCCTTGCTGGAAAGCTGGGGCGGCGTGACCCTGTTCTACCGCAAGGGTATCGAGGATTCACCAGCGTACCGTCAGAACGCCGAGGAAATTACCGAAGCACTGGACGAGGGGATTCGTCTCGCCCCCGGCATGAATCCGCTGGAAGCACTCGAGGACGAGTATGGCCACCTCCGTGGTGTCAAATTCGAAAAGCTCGAACTGGAGGACGGCAAATGGCGGAAGTCCGCTGAAATAAATGTTTCGCTGCGGAGCCTGTTTGTGGCAGCCGGTACGTCGCCCAATACCATCTACGAATCCGAGCACCCGGACAGCTTCGAGATGGACAAGAAGTTCTATCAGCGCCACGAGCCGAAATGGATCGGTGATATGCCGGAGCTGGAACTGGTTCAGGACGAGGCGGTGGCCAAGATCGGCAAGCCAGCCCCGTTTACCTCTTACCGCCGCAACGGTAAATTCATCACCTTCTACGGTGATAACCATCCGGTGTACGCGGGCAATGTCGTCAAGGCCATGGCCAGTGCCAAGGACGGATATCCCTACATCACCAAGCTCTATGAGAGGGAACTGAGTGCGCTGGCGCCGGCACAGCAGCCCGCACGGGATGCCGCACTCAAGCAGTTCCAGCAGCGGCTCGATGATCAGTTGCTGGCGCAGATTGTCGAGATCAACCGCATTACCCCGACCATCATCGAGGTCATCGTGCGTGCGCCATTGGCGGCCAAATATTTCTGCCCCGGTCAGTTCTATCGGGTTCAGAACTTTGAGGCACTCGCCCCAGTGATCGATAACACCGTCCTGGTGGCGGAAGGGCTGGCCCTGACCGGTGCCTGGGTCGACAAGGATCAGGGGTTGATCTCCCTGATCGCCCTGGAAATGGGGTCTTCATCACGACTGCTGTCGCTGTGGAAGCCGGGCGATCCCGTCGTGGTCATGGGCGTCACCGGGGCCCCCACCGAAATTCCGGCGGGTCAGACCGTGGCCCTGATCGGTGGCGGGCTGGGCAACGCGGTGTTGTTCTCCATCGGCAAAGCCATGCGCGCGGCCGGAAGCCGGGTGATTTATTTCGCCGGGTATCGCAATCGCGAGGACGTATTCAAGGTGGAGGACATCGAAGCGGCTTCCGACGTTGTCGTCTGGGCGGTTGACCCGAGACCGGGTGCGGAAGCCGTGCCCATCCTGCGCCCGCAAGACAAGACCTTCGTTGGCAATATCGTCCAGGCCATGGTGGCTTATGCGAAGGGCGACCTTGGTGAGACGCCCATCCATCTCGACGATGCAGACCATCTGGTGGTCATCGGTTCCGACCGCATGATGGCCGCTGTCAAGGCCGCTCGTTTCAATGAATTGAAACCGTACCTGAAGCCCCACCACCATGCGATAGGATCAATCAATTCGCCCATGCAGTGCATGATGAAAGGCGTCTGCGCGCAGTGCCTTTGCAAGCACGTCGAGCCGGACACAGGGAAGGAGTACTTTGTTTACTCCTGCTACAACCAGGATCAGGATCTGGACCGGGTGGACTTCCCCAACCTGCAGGCGAGGCTACGGCAGAATTCGGTTCAGGAGAAACTCTCGGGAATGTGGTTGGCCCATCTGGTTTCCAAACCATTATGAAGCGAGGCTGCCGGCCAGGATGAGTGGTTGAGGCAACCAGCGATGGATGTGTCCATGACTCAATCCACTTCGGTGGGCGGCTGGCGCAACTTTACATATAAAGCATGACAAGCTTGGAGAAGTCTTTTACCATTTGACGCGGTTGCGGGCTTGACCAAGGCGGTCAGGTCTACAACAGGTTTATTCGACAACTGATTGGTTGCCTGAAAGGGTTGCCAGAGGAGACACAAAACAAATGAAAATGAGCAAGATTTCTACCGTAATGAGCAGCGCACTGCTGGCCCTGGCTGTTTCTGGCAATGTTTTTTCTGCTGAAAATGCAGAAGGCGTCAAGGAGCATTTCGCTCTGACCCAGGAAAAGACCAAGGAAGCTCAGGCTGCGGCTGCCGCCGGTAAGAAGGATGAGTGTCTGGTAGCCATCAAGGCCGCCAAGCAACATTACAAGGAAATCACCGGCAATGCCGCCAGCAAGGGCCTGCAGGATGCTATCAAGGTTCTGAAGGTCGGTCAGGAAGAATGTGAAAAGGGCGACACCACCAAGGCTGCAGCCACTCTGACCGAAGTGGTTACTGCGCTTGACGCCATCAAGGCCAGCGTAAAGGATTGATCTAGCGCGCCAGCGCGCTATTTCCCCGCAAAAGGCAGTGTGGTCCACACTGCCTTTTTGGTATCTGCCATTCGTAATGGGCCCGTCCGGCCCCGGTATTTTCTCACCGGGTTGCCGCTCTCACCAAGGCCTGGCTCGCTATTCAATACGCCCGATCTCCCTCGGAAAAAACACGCCCGGCTAAAACGGCCGTATGGCTGCTGCCAGGATAGCCTTGTCGAAGTATGAACACAGGTTTTCAAGGCGGCTTCCCCTCCGGCGCCGGGGGCGTTCAGCGGAAGAATCTGAAGCGCCAGTGGACCTCCAAAGCGCTGCCCCATGCGCCGTGTTGTCGAGGCCAATAGTTCCGAGCTATTCACGACCAATGGGAGCGTAATGGCATTACTTTAGCTCGGTAGCCGCCCAAGTCGCCGTCTCCTTTCCCTCAGGCAGCAAGATGACAAAGCAGGCCCCCTGCGGCGCCTGATCCCGGATGACCGCATCGCCGCCATGCAATCGGGCAATCTGCCGCACGATCGACAGCCCCAGCCCGCTGCCCGGCCCAGCATCCTTGCGGTAAAACCGCTCGAAAACCTTCTCCTTGTCGGCATCGGCAACCCCGACGCCGTGATCAAATACACCCAATTCATACCCGAGCCCAGTGCGGGTCAGAAGCACTCCGGGCGGCTGCTCCGGGCTGGAGTGGCGCAGAGCATTATCGATCAGGTTATGCAGCGCAATGATGATCAGTCCCGGATCCAGTCTGACTGGGAAAATTGCCGAAGGCGGTGCCCAGACCAGAGGCTCGGCGTAGCGTTGCACGACATCGTCCACAACCGAGACTAAATTGACCTCCTCCAGCACCAGTTCAAAACGAAGGTCGCGCAGTCGGTCCTGAGTGATCAGGCTGTTGGCCAGATGAATCAGTCGTTGGCAGGCATGACCAATATTGGCGTGGCGCGCCGCCACTGCCGGGCTGATTTCGGGCGCAAGATAGGCAAGCGAATCCAACGTGGTCCGTATTATGGCTGCTGGAGTCCTGAACTCGTGCGAAGCCAGTGACAGCAATTGGCGTTGCTCGGCCTCGGCCAGAGAAAGCTCCCCCATTGCCTGTAACAGCTTTTCATCGTCATCCTGCTTGACCATCAGCAGATAGCCATAGCCATTGATGAA
>DIVI01000229.1 GCA_002423305.1 Methylococcus sp. UBA6136
GACCTGGGGGATGGTTCGGTGAGGGTTGCGGATTTCCCCGCTCACCATCGTCAGATTGTTCCATCCGTCATAAGCCCACAGGGCTGCGGATAACGCGGCGGTGTAACCGAGCAAGGTCGCGGAAAAGGTTCGTGGCTGCGAGGATGCCGCCACGGTGAAATGCGTCCAGGACCCCTTTCCGCTGGTCAGGGCTACGACGACCAGTGCCAGAATGGCGCCAATCTTGAGTGTGGTCAACACGCTTTGCACAGCCCCGCCCCTTGCAACGCCCAAAAGATTCACGCCAGTCAGCAGGGCAATGCAGATGATGGCGAGCAGTTGCAGTCCCGATACTTTCAGGGGGCCGAGGTGGATGATATCGGTATCCAGTCCGGGGACGAAATAGCCAATAAAGATGCTCGCCGCTATCCCGATGGTGGCAATTGATCCGGTCTTGCCGATGACGATCTGTTGCCAGCCGAACAGAAACCCCCAGACCGGGCCGTAGGCCCGACGCAGGAAGGCGTATTCTCCGCCGGCTTCGGGCAGACTTGAACCCAGCTCTGCGTAGGTGAAGGCGCCGCAGAGGGTAAGTAGTGCCCCAAAAATCCAGACAGCGAAAACCCCTTCAATCGAACCGGCCTCTCTCGCCATCGTAGCGGGTACCAGAAAAATACCTGTGCCGATGACCGAGCCTGCCAGGATCGCACCCGCAGTGATCGGGCCCAAGGCGCGCGAAAGTTCCGGACGGGCATGTGTTGAAGGCTGGGGCACGATGACTCCTGATCGGGGGATAAACCAAGCCTGCATTGTCGCCGCGCGAGCGAGTGGACACAACCGAGCCGGATGTTTGCGTGGGGGGGCATTGCAGGCTCGGGTGCGCGTTATCAAGACTCACTGCATTGAAATGGGAGTTATTGTCATTTACAGTGCGGCATCATATTCATATTTGAAAAGGACTGGCATGTCACGGACATTGTTACCCCACCGCGTCCTCACTCTTGCCCTTTTGTCGTTGCTCTTTGGAACATCCATGATGAGTGTCGGCGAGGTGTTTTACAGCAAGGAGGAGGCCTTTGAGCTGGCGTTTGGCAAGGATGCGCAGATTGAGAACCTGCCTGTCTTCCTGACGGACGAACAGACCGCAGAGGTTGAGAAAATGGCCCATGCAAAATTGGGCGGACAACTGTTCACTTTCTATGAAGGACACAACAAGAACGGTCAGTTGCTTGGCTATGCGGCCATTGAGTCGAAAACCGTGCGTACCCAGCCGGAAACCCTGTTGATCGTGCTTTCACCCAAGGGCGAACTGGTTAAAACGGAAATACTGGCATTCCATGAGCCGCCGGAATACAAACCCTCCAGTGCCTGGTTTGCCACCTTGCTTCACAAACCCGTGAGTCAACTCAAGCTCGATCAGGGTGTCGATGGTATTTCCGGTGCGACCCTGAGTGTGAGAGCGTCCCTTGAGGGGATCCGCAAGGCCATAGCGGTCCATCAGGTTGCAGTGGCGCCCGAGGGCCGCTAATGCGCTATTTTGTTACGGGGGAGCAGAACCGTCAGTTGCTGCTGAATACCATCGTTCTGTTGTTTCTGGTCTACATGCTGGTGCTATGGATCAGCATTGGCCTGATGTATTTTCACAAGATGGATCTGAGTGCGGCATCGGTAGTGGAGTATTACCTCGGCTCCGAAACCCGCTTTACGGAGCCCCGCAGCTACCAGAGTTTGCTGGAAGTCTCCCACGCCCATATGTTTTCCATGGGTATGCTGGCCGTCACGCTGACCCACCTGCTCTTGTTCGCCAATTTGCCGGTGATGCTCAAGATTGTGCTGAGTGGGCTGGTCTATTTTTCCGCAATAGGGGATGAAGTCGCTGGCTGGCTGGTTCGATTCGCCCACCCCGGGTTTGCCTACTTCAAGATCGCCATGTTTGTGAGCCTGGAAATAAGTCTGGGGGTGATGATCGTGTTGGTGTCGGCTTCGCTATGGTCGCAGCGATCCGGCTTGAGATATTCGCAGTCCAAAAAACGGTCACATCACTCCAAGGTTCCTCTGGAGGCGGGAAAAGCAAGGCCGCGTCCGCGTTCTCCAATTACCAAAGCCTGAGTTTCTGTGGCCGATAATTTTCAGGGATCTGCAGCGGTTTGAGGGGCGTTGTGATCTTTTCGGCATGATCCAGGGTCATGGAAAGCGTGTGTTGACCTTTGGTCTCCCGAAGCATGATGGGAATTCCGGCCAGTTTGTTCAGATCGCTTTGGGCGGTGGCCAGCCCGAAACGTGAGGCAAGTCCATGAGCTTTCTGCGCCAGGCGTTGGGTAAAGCCGGTTAAGGCTTGAAGCGTCTCGGCATCCTCCGCCGTCAGACCCAACACCTCAGGTTTTGCCAGGCAAAACTCCAGATCGCCGGCATGGCCCGCCCTCCACTGCATCGTTTCGCAACGGACACCGGCGATGGTCTGGGCTTTTCCCTTGGGCTTCAGGTGCGAGGCCTTGATTTCTTGTTGTGCCTGCTCGAATGCATCCAGCGGAAATCCGTTGAGCATCTTCTCCCATTTGGTTCGCTGTTGAGGATTCAACCGTCGAATCTGATCACCCAGCCCCTGGACCAGTGGCAACATGTCTTCAATTTGAGCGCTGAGCTTGCGCACCGTCTCCTCATTCACCGGGGTGTAACTTTGGTTTCGATGATTGATCAACACCCATTGATCCGTCGCGCGATCAAACAGCAGATCCGTTTTGCTGTCGCCACCGGCGTGGGTGATCCAGACTTGGCCATTCTGAATGTTCACGGTTTGCACGGCTGTATGTCCACCCTG
>DIVI01000232.1 GCA_002423305.1 Methylococcus sp. UBA6136
ACTTCAGATTTGAATCCGCCCTCTGTTCGCGAGGTCGGTTCTCAAACAAATCGCAGAGCCTACCTTCTGGAAAGCCATTAGGATCAATCCAAAACGGTATAGATGGTGCATGTAATCCTCACGGTTTATTTGTTTCTCTGTATTTCGGATGCTAGAACGGGTACCTGTAATCGTCACACCTCGGCTAGCATGTCGGCTAGAAGCCCCAAGGAGCCAGAGCATGGAAGCAATCTATCAGTAATCGCAACTTGATCCCTCCCCCAAAATTTGAAAATAACCAAGTTCAAAATGGCATTTACAAGCCCCTTCTGCATACTTCTGTTTTTTTCGTTGCCTGTAGTCCATTCATTTTATTCAACATAATCGATTCATGAGCATTGATTGGTCTATCGGCCGTTGAGAAACACCGGAAGCTGTTGACCCCTAAATATGCCTCCTACCATCGGCCCTCCAATATTGGATTTTCGAGGCTCTCACCGTGACCTCTCACAAGCCGAGCCGCCCCCAAGAGTTGGCAACCTTTTACCACGGCTTAGTCGAGAAACCTTACAAAAGCTTGCATAGCGCTACCGAAGACCCCCAAAAAAGACATAGGCGTCTGTTTCTTATGATGAAAAACTTTTTTTGCACGAAAAGCCTGATTGCTTTGTGGCTTCTGCTGGCCGCGCACGTGTTGTCGAATTTATGTGATTCGGGCTACTGGCCTCTGGCTTTGCGTGTCAGGTAACGGTAAAGCAGGCCGGTCAGTAACAGAGACAGTGAAACCATCAGCAAGGACACCGCTACAAACCGGAGACCCTTGTCATAGGCGTAATCGATGACGGCTTCGCTGCGCTGCTGGGTCTGTGCCGTGATGGTATCCGTCAGGTGGGCGATTTTTTTCGCATCCAGTCCGTCGACATCCCCTTTCAGCTGATGCAGCAGAGTGACGAGGCGTTCGGACATGGATTCCATCTTCTCGGCGGCTTGCGTGTACTCCCGGATATCGAAGGGTCGGGACGCAGGGTCTTTGGGCTTCTGCTTGAATTCATCCAGCGCCAGTTTGAACTGTCTGATGGCCCGCTCCGCCGACTCTGCGGTGCGTGCAGAGTCGCTCATGACCTTTTCCGCCTTGGTTGAAAGTTCCAGCAGCCCTTGACGCTCGGATCGGAAACTACCGATCCACTGCGCTCGTTCCGATTGCATCAACCCTGGGATAGAGGCAAACGTCTGACTCAGCCGGTCGGCAGAGGAGGCAATCTGCGCTGTCGTGGAGACCATTTGCTTGACCTCCGGGGTTTCCGAGGTGCGCAGCGTGAGCAATTCCATCTGATATTCCATGAGTTGCGGCATGCGCTTGCCAAGAAACAGCGCGCGTTCGCCAAACAGGCGCGTCTCGGTGAGCTCACGGGTGGCGGGATCAAGACCGGCCAGAGGATCGAGGTCAAGCAATGCAAAGATGTTGCTGGAGAATTGAGTGGTTTTGGATTCCGTATGTGCAATCACCTCATTGACCAGGGAAAAACTGGCGAAGGTGCCCAAATCAAATTCGGTCGGTTTGCGGCCTTTTCGCCAGTCATCGATGGCCAGTTGGAGCTGAGCTTGCTGCTCCGGCGTCAAGACGTTCCGTGCAATGTCCTTCAGGTTTTCTTCACGCTGTTTTATGACCGAAAGGAGCGGGAGCTCCTCGATGCCATTAGCGCTGGGCAGCCAATAGTCTTCAATGCTCATGCGGACTGATTCGATATACACCAGGGTTTCGACCAGGTTACCGACCTGATTCGAGCCCGACACCAAGGCCAGCATGTCCGTGGTCAACCGGCTCTTCAACCCGACCTGCTCAAACCGGCTAATGCTGGTCCCGTTCGGCGTCCGCAAGTGTTCTATCGCCAGCGAGGTTGAGGAGAGAAAGGTGTCGGCAAACTGCAGCAAGTCATTCTGCAATGCCACGGGATCGACCGGCTTGCGCGGGTCCTCAGTAGAGAACAAGGAACGAGCGGCATGGGCTGGCATTTCGACTACTCGCTGGATCAGCGTGCAAGCGGTCAAGCCCAGCAGCCAGGCAAGAAGGACTAAACGAGCGAGCCGGGGGATTTTTCGGGGTGATTCAGCAATATCCGATGCCCATCGGTGGCCTTTATTCCTTATCAAGATCAAGCGTCAAGCCCTCATAAGGAGGTGGCCCAAGTTTGCACTGGGCAACGACTTGGACTGTTGATGAGCGCATACCCGAGGGCCATGAAAGGCCGTACACGGATTCAGGAAAAGCTTAACGGCCCACCGGACTCTCAGCCAAAGCAGAGGGTGTGGCATGCCTCTATAACCTAACAAATGTGAATCGGCATACACAGCTGATAGCCCTCGTTTCTCAGCGCCTTGAGGCATTCTGCGGGCGCACCCACGTCAAACAGTTTTTTGCGAAGGCGGGCCATGCGCACTTCCACGCTACCCTTTTTATACTCATCCTCATCCTGGCCCATAAGTTCGGCGACCTGGAACAGGGCCAATCGCTGACCGGGGGCCCGGGCCAGGCCGGTGATCAGCCTGACTTCGATGGAGGAGAGGCGAACTTCACCCTTGGGTCCACACAGTCGCAATTCCAAGGAATCCAGCGACATTATTGCGTCCTGTGGAGCCAACGACGGACTGACGCCGGGTTTGAGGCGTCGCACCAAGGACTCGATCGCTGCCAACAACGCGTTCGGGTCCACCGGCTTGATCAGATAGAGGTCGGCGCCATTGCGGTATCCCGCCACCATGTCCTGCGGCTGGTCGCGGCCGGTCAGCATCATGATCCCGACTTGCGGATGGACGGCCCGAAGCCGCTGTGCGAGGCTAAGGCCATCTTCCCCCGGCAGGTTGAGGTCGATGATGAACAGATCAGCGGCCTGCGCGCCGGCGAGATCTTCCAGGTCTTCGGCACAGGTCAGCGCAATGACTTGATGCCCTTCCTCACGTAAAACACCCGCCGTCACCTTGCGCAGCGCACGGTGGTCCTCGACCAGGATGATGTTCAGGTGGGTATCCATGACTCGAATAGGACTTCAGTTCGGCAGGGCTTTAACCTTAACACCCCGAAGGCTCTTCATCGAGTGATCAGGTAACGGGCTTTTGTGTGAGCAGCGAAGAACAGCCAGTTCGGTGGGGGCTCAGGGATTTCGCTCCATTAGGCTCCGCCCAGGGTGCGTATTCGGAGAGAGCCAAATTTTGATATTTGTCAGGTCTGACTTGGTGCCGCCCGGTTACAAGGGGATACCTCATGAAAGTGATCCGCTTCCTTGATTATTTGTAAACCGCAGAGAGAGAAGAAGAAAGGTCGTGGTTTCAACATCATTGCGTGGCGACCGGTTACCCTTCGCCCACACGATGGAGAATCGTGTCAATCACTGATGCCGAAATCCGAAAGTCGGAAGCATGCAGGCGGGTAAATACCTCTCTGGCCGAGGGAATCAGTCCCTTCGACTTGGCCATGCCAATCACTGCGGCAGTCCCGGCTATGCGCAGGCCAGACTCGTGAGCCAGCGCACGTCCCGCTCGCTCATCCATCAGCAGGAGGGCGTTACCCTCATAAGCCAATCCAATCCTGATACAGGCCGATTCACCCTCGTCCAGATCCGGCAATTCCGGATAATCAGGCGAAGATGCCGGCCAAACGCGCAGGATCCCGGCGATTTCAGCCACCTCTATGGCTTTCACATCGGGTCCGGTGCCCGCTAATACCTCTCTCCGCACTTCAACAGGCATCCAGACGTTTTCAAATAAAGTCCTCAACCAGCCAAGTCCATCCACGCGAGCCAACCCGATCAGAGGGCTGGCATCGGTTAGAACGATGCCAGCCATTGATCGAGCGTGTCCATGTCCTGGCTGGCCTCGACACGGTCAAGCTTCACGACGGGAATACCCAATCGCGAAATATGCGAGACGAACTGGGATACGCTCATCTCGGCAAGCCGAGAAGCTCGCACCAGCGACAAGTGTCCATCACGAAACAACGCGGTGGCCAGGGCGGGCCTCACCCCTTTTTCTCCCAAAACACCTGTGGCTTCGATGCCCACCATCAAGGCATCCGGCTTATCTCGATTCATCACGACCACGACGTCCCGGTGCGCCAGTCGCAAGGCTTCGCTTGGATTGTTTTTTAGACCACTCACGTTAACCGCTTCCATACCTATCTCCCGTGGGAATATTAGATAGGAATGAATGTAGCATGATCCAGAGACCCTATTCCATGGTTGATACGCCCAAGGGTTACCCCCAACCCGACGCGGGAGCTGGCGTCAACGGTTCTGAAGCAAGTTGTAGCGTTTGTAGCCCTCATTGCGCATAGCCTTGGGGCACGTGGCCAGGGCGCCAGCTTCGATTAATTTCTTGCGCAGGCGGGTGAGCGGACTTCGCCCATAGTGGGAGACCTGACAGGTTTCTGTAACCTGTCAGGTCAACAGAGAGCCTCACGGTTGTGCGCGTTCTACCAGGGGGGTCTCGTTCAAGACGTAACTGGTGCTGCGCCCGCCTGCTTCTGATTTCTGCAGTACACCCCGCGCAAGCAGGTCGGAGATGTCGCGCAAGGCCGTGTCCGGCGAACACTTGGCAATGGCCGCCCACTGGCTGCTGGTGAGCTTGCCATCGAAGCCGTCAAGCAAGCGATTGAGAGCAGTTTCACTTGCCGTTCATTCAATGGCGTGGTTGCCCAGCGTTGCCAGAAGCGCGCCTTGATCAATAGGGCGTCGAGTGTGTGCTGCGCCTGATCGACGGCGCGATGGAGGGTATCGAGAAACCATGCAAGCCATTCGGTTACATCCATCGACCGCTTCTGCGTCCGCTCCAGGATGTCGTAGTAGGCCTTGCGCTCCCGCTGGATCTGCGCCGAAAGGCTGTAGAAGCGTTGTGGGCTGCCGTCGGCGCGGGCCAGCAGCAGGTCGCCGATGGCCCGGGCGATACGACCGTTGCCGTCGTCGAACGGGTGCAAGGTGACGAACCAAAGATGGCCAAGTCCGGCCTTTAGCAGGGGTGGTTCGTTCGATACTCCTTTGATCCAGTCCAGAAACCGGCTGATTTCGGCCTCTAGACTTTCTGCCGGCGGCGCCTCGAAATGCACTTTCTGGCGGCCGATGGGGCCAGACACCACCTGCATCGGGCCACTGGCATCGTCACGCCAGCCGCCAACATTGATCCTGGAAAAGCCGGAGTAGCCCGTAGGAAACAGCGCGGCGTGCCAGCCGAACAGACGCTCCCGAGACATCGGTGCATGACAGGTGGTGGTAGCATTGAGCACCATCTCGACGACACCTTCGACGTGCCTATCCACCGGGGCCAGGGCACCGATATCCACGCCCAGCCTGCGGGCGATGGATGAGCGCACAGATTCGACATTGAGCGGATCGCCCTCGATTTCGCTGGTCTTGACCACCTCCTCCGTCAGCACGGCCAGACTGGCCTCATCGCGCAGCGCCATACCCACATCCGCCAGGCGACCTAGAAGAAGCCCTTGAGCATGACTGACCTCGACCATCGGCCCAGCCAATGCGGCTAGATCGAAGCGCCAGTTTGGCCAGTCGCTGGCTTGCCAGAGGTATTTGTAATCCCCGCTATTCATGCGGAGATTGTCGGGTGCAATCTCCGCATGAATAGCGGCATCCTCAACCCTGTTCACTGCGGAAACATAGCTCGAAAACGACTTCCTGGGCGGTGGGGCAATAGCGTAATTCACCGCCGAGCTGCTTGGCCAGCCGGGCGGAGAGGAACAATCCGAGGCCGCTGCCGGTGTACTCATGAGCACGCGGATGGCGGTAGTACTTCTGGAAGACCTGGTCTGGGTCAGGCCAGCCGGCCTTGCCGGGTAGATTGGCGACGCGGATCGAAAATCTGTTGGGGTCCAGGCCAACCGGGGCGCCAAGACGGACAGTGATCGTGCTGTCGGTCGGGCTGTATTTGCAGGCGTTGTCGATGAGATTGGCGACGATCAGACGCAGCAGCAACGGGTCGGTTTCGAGGATGGTCGGCGGGGCCTCGCTCAGCAGGTCCACGCGGTGAGCCTGGGTTGTGTGCCGGATGATGTCGGCCAGTTCCTCGGCGAGACAACAGGCAAGCCGCTGACCGGGGACATCCTGATCGTTTAGCCGCTCCACCTGCATACAGCGTTGAACGATGTGGTTCATGTCGCGGATGGAGCGTTCGGCTTCGTCTTTCATATCGTCCGTGAGCGTCTTGGCGCCCAACACCATGCGCACCACGGCCAGCGGGGTCTTCAGTTCATGGGTGAGCATGGTCAGGAATTGGGCCTGCTCCTGTCGCTGTTCCAGTTCGGCTTCCGCCCGTCGTTCGGCGCATTCCCGCGCGGCTTCGGCCGCGGTGAGCTGTCGTTCGCTCTCGCGCATCCGGCGAATCATCATGAGCAACATGGCCAGGCCCGACACCAGGCTGTAGATGAGAAAACCATCGAACACCAGAAAACTGGCCTGCGTCAGCCCCAGAAGCGGCAATACAGAGGTCATGAATCCCAGAAAAATGGCGCTGTACAGCAGGATAATGGCCCGACGCGACAAGGGAAGCCGGTTTCCGGGCGCGAGCTTTTCCGGGTTGGGTGTCGTCAGTGCCAGCAAGAGGGTCAAACAAACCCCGATCAGCACCACCCCCCCGTTGAGCATGAAGGCCTGTTGTGACTGATCGAACAGCAACAGTGCGTACTCGAACACCAAGCCCGCTGCGAGAACCAGCAACAGTTTTAGACCCAGGGCGTTGGCGTGAAAGGATCGCAACAGATGGTAATCGAACAAACAACCGAGGAGCGTATAGAGCGGCAAGGTCCAATCGGTGAATTGACCGGGTGTGATGGCGGTCAGGCCGTCTGGCCAGAACTCCCGCGCGTAACCGAGATAACCCACCATGTAGATCAAACCGACCGTCTGTTTCAGCGTAAACAGCAGCAACAGGCGGTCAGGCCGAATCAGCCAGTGGCTGGCGCCCCAGAGACTCAGCAGAGCAAGAAATGCCAGGAACAGGCTGTAGAGCATTTCCTGCTGGCGATCCAGGCGCAGGGTCTCTGGCCCGGACAGGGCTTGTACCTGCAAAAGCCTGGAGCTGGTCGAGGCGACGCGCAGCCAGATCTCCCGGGGCTGGTCATCTTGCGGGATCACGAGATTGTTATTGAGCGAGCGATAGGCGTCTGCCGAACCGGGCAGGTTGTCACCCGTGACTTGGTTGCCCAGCGATTGGTAGCGCGGATCGTAGAGACCCACTTCGTCGAGATAGCCGGGCCGGATGCGCAGGATCAGCGGCTCGTCGGCATCACCGGTTTCGGGCTCGATGTGCAGACGAACCCACAAGACCGACCGACCATAGCCCCCGCTCAGAATATTGCTGAACGGGATAAAGGTCTGGGATTGAACCTGCTGAAAATCCATCGCGGCGGTGGCATCCTCAAACAGCGCCCGTCCGGTGATGCGATCCTGGGCGGGGGCGGTCTGTGTGATCAACGACAGCAGGAGGAACACAATTACCCGGAAATAGGGATAGCTGCTCCCGGCGTAGCGCCATGGATTGGGAAAAGCAGATCGGGCTGTGGCTGCCATGGTGTCCTGTCAAGTTTGCGTCGGGGTGGTGAATGTAGCACTCACGCCCGCGCAAACCTTGCAAAAGCTTAACGACCCATTGGGTCGATCAACTAAACAACCACCGTCTAGAAGACGGTGGGTTCGTATAACGGACTGAAAGTCCGGATACGCGTCGGCTGAACGACGCGTCTATTCCGGTTCCATCTGAAAGTTGTCACCGATGTTCGGTTCAAAATGATGCTCCAAGTACTGACGGATCATTTCCTCGGTCATCTGCCCTACCGTTGCACAGAAATAGCCTCTCGCCCAAAAATGCTGCCCCCAATAACGCCTCTTCAAATGCGGAAACTCTTCAAGCAGATAATTGGCCGTCCGCCCCTTGATACGTCTCATGATCTCGCTCGGCGCCAAGGATGGCGGTGCACTGACCAAAATGTGCACATGATCCTTGCTGACTACGCCTTTCACGATCCGTATCTCAAAGGCCGCGCAGGTCTGCCTCACCAACTCCCGCACGCGCTCCGCGACGTCACCCGTCAGCACCTTGTAGCGGTATTTCGTCACCCACACAAAGTGATACTCAATCTGATAAACCGTATGGCTGCCATACAGGTACTCCATGGCACCTCCTCCATTCACAGCTCCATTGTCTCAGCTAAAGCTGACCGGCTGAAGCCGGTGGTTTGAACCCTGTGATGGAAAATCAAGTTTTAATGGAACTGCACTGCATAAGCGACTCAGGCAGGGTGGCGGAACTTCGCGCCCAGGGTCTATGACTCGCCCACGCGCGGGGCTCGGTTAAGAGCGGTGATAAGGTCGATTTCGCTGGCCGTCATTCTGGCTTCGTTGCATGGCCCTTTTAGGCTTTGGGCTGCGCGATCGACGGTAGGGAACCTCGAAAAACAGCGCTTCGACAAGGCCCTCCTNNCTCCTGAGCGCAGTCGAAGGGTATGAACGGATGGTTTTTCGAGGTTCCCGGTAATCTGATGTCAAGGCATCACACAGCAGAAAGCACATGTGATATTCATCATTGAAAATGTATATCTGTCTTAAGAAGGAGTGCATCATGCTGGTCGCGAAATGGGGTAATAGTTTGGCTGTACGTCTGCCAGCCGCCGTGGTGGAAGCATTGGAGCTGAAAGAAGGGGACGATATCGACATCCAGATAGCCGGAACGCATACCTTCGAGATTGCGAAAAAGCCGGGGGCTACCGAACTGTTGAGCCGATTAAAGCAGTTTCGCGGGCGTCTTCCGGCTGATTTCAAATTTGACCGGCTGGCGGCTCATGAACGGGACTAGGGCGTTCTTCGACACCAATGTCTTGCTTTACCTGATGCCAGCCGATGCAAGCAAGGCGAATCGGGCTGAACAGTGCCTCTCCCAGGGGGTACGATTAGTGTGCAGGTATTGAATGAGTTCGCTGCGGTGGCTTCCCGTAAGTTGAAGCTGACTTATCCGGACATCAGGGATTTTCTGACGACCATTCGGGCCATAATCCTGGTTGAACCATTGAGTCTGGCAACTCATGATTCGGCTTTGGCGCTGGCGGAACGGTACGGGTTTTCGTTTTACGATGCGCTGATCATGTCATCCGCCTTGCAGGCGGGCTGTGACCGCCTGTACACGGAAGACCTGCAGCATGGTCAAGTCATCGAACAGCGTTTGATCGTGCAGAATCCTTTTGCTGACATAAGCTGAAACGGGTCCGTCGTGGTTGGCAACATTTTCCCCCGAAAGGTTTGACTGCCCTGCTGAGCGTTAATGCATGTCCTGACCCCGAACCGTTAGGGCGTCCAGTTGCACTATCGTTCTAACTTCTTTTTCACGTTGCCCAGCCCTCCATTAGCGCTGAGCTGTGAGGTTGTCGAACAGTCGAAGCGCTGTTTTTCGAGGTTCCCAGTGAAAGGTCATTGTTGATATCGGGCCTGTTTGCCTGATGGGCACAATTTACCACCCGCCCAATGCTTAACCTTACAAAAGCTTAACGGAGCGTATCTACGATGCTCGCGCATGCGAATGGCAAGGCGCTTGATTGCGCTCGAATTCCCCCCCGGGCTATTCCGAGACTTGTGCAGAGCAAAGCCGAGGTAACGACGAAGAACACCGGGCGACCGGCATCGGCTAATAGCCGAGCCGGCGCTGACCCTGGCATGTCTGGACACAGCATGGGCCGTGGCGGATACTCTCGCCCCAGTTTCCAGCCATTCCGGAGAATAAAAACATGGGATTCATGCAGAACAAGCGGGCACTTATCGTCGGGGTTGCCAGCAATCGCTCGATTGCCTACGGCATCGCCGAAGCCATGGCGCGCGAGGGCGCCGAAATCGCCCTCACCTATCAGAATGAAAAACTCAAGGAGCGCGTCGAGAAACTGGCTGGCGAGTTGGGCGCCAAGCTGGTTCTGCCCTGCGACGTGGTCAGCGATGAAGAAATCGAGACCCTGTTTATCGAGCTGGGCAAGCACTGGGACGGCCTGGATACCATCGTTCACTCCGTGGCCTTTGCGCCCCGTGAAGCCCTGGAAGGCAGCTATCTCGACTCGGTAACCCGAGAGAATTTCCGCGTTGCCCACGACGTCAGCTCCTACAGTTTTGCCGCGCTGGCCAAGGGCGGTCGCAAGCTGATGCAGGGTCGCAACGGCGCCTTGCTGACTTTGAGTTACCTGGGGGCCGAACGCGCCATGCCCAACTACAACGTGATGGGCGTCGCCAAGGCCAGCCTCGAGGCCAATGTGCGCTACCTGGCGGCTTCGCTGGGCCCGGAGGGTATTCGCGTCAATGCGGTTTCGGCTGGCGCCATCCGTACCCTGGCGGCTTCCGGCATCGCCAACTTCCGCGAGATGCTGGCCAAGGGCGAGGCCGCCGCTCCGCTGCGCAAGAATGTCAGCATCGAGGAAGTCGGCAATGCCGCCGCGTTCCTCTGTTCCGATCTCGCCTCCGGCATCACCGGCGAAATCCTCTATGTCGATGCCGGTTACAACATTGTGGGGCTCTCTGGCCTGTAACGGCGTTCTGCTTCCCGATGGATGGTGACCGGCCTCTGCCCCTTGCACACAAGGACACGGCAGGAGTCGGTCTGTATTTGCAGGGCATTCGCCGGGTATTTTCCGGTCAGGCGGTCATCGATGGTCTGGATCTGCGAATTCGTCCCGGCGAATTCCTCGCGCTCCTCGGCCCGTCGGGCTGCGGCAAGTCCACGCTGCTGCGACTGATCGCGGGGCTGGATCAACCGGATGCCGGGCGCATCGTCGACAGCGATCCGTCCCGCCTTAGCTATGTATTTCAGGACGCCAGCCTGATGCCCTGGCGAACGGTGCTGGGGAACGTGCTCCTGCCGCTTGAGCTGACCGATGGCATGGGCGAAGACGCTGTCGTTACCGCCATGCAGTTACTGGAGACCGTGGGCTTGGCTGATGCCGCCGATCGCTATCCGAACGAGCTTTCGGGCGGCATGAAAATGCGGGTTTCGCTGGCCCGCGCACTGATCACCCGCCCCCGCCTCTTGTTGCTTGACGAGCCGTTTGCCGCGCTCGACGAATTCACCCGACAACATCTTGACGAGCACCTGCAGCAGCTCTGGCTGGACCGGCGGATGACCGTGATTTTTGTCACGCACTCCATTACCGAGGCCGTGTTTTTGGCGGATCGCGTGGTGGTGCTGTCGCCCAAGGGTGGATGGGTGGCCGCCGATGAGCCGATCCCCCTGCCCCGTCCCCGTGCGCAAGGCAGCCGGACCTCGGCTGAATTTATCGGGCTGATTCAGCGGCTTTCGAACGCCTTGAATGGCGGGGCGCCAGCGGTATGAAACTCTCCCGAACCGACGTGTGGCTTCCGCCCTTGCTCAGTCTGTTGCTGATCACGACGCTGCTGGAATGGGTACTGCGCAGTACCCATCTCCCGGAATACCTGCTGCCTCGCCCGTCATCCGTCATGCTGGCCTTGCTGCATAGTGCTACCGAACTGTCCAAAGCCGCTCTGCAAACCGCACTCGCCGCGAGCACGGGACTCCTCGCCAGTGCTCTGATTGGCGCTCTGATGGCGATCCTGCTGTGCATTCATCCGTGGATACGCCGTGCTTTTTATCCTTATGCCGTGTTCTTTCAGACGGTGCCCATCATCGCCATCGCGCCGATGCTGGTGATCTGGTTCGGCTATGGGCTAAAGGCCGTGATTGCCTCTGCCTTCATCGTTTCGGTCTTCCCCATCATCGCCAACACGCTGAGCGGCTTGCTTTCCGCCGATCCGGCCCTGCGCGATCTATTCCGGCTTTATCGGGCGAGCCCACTGAAAACACTGGTGAAGTTGCGCATTCCCAGCGCCATCCCTGCTTTTCTGACCGGCCTGCGGATTGCCTCGGGCCTTGCCGTGATTGGCGCCATTGTCGGCGAGTTTGTGGCCGACACCTACCAGAACGGCGGTGGCATCGGTACCGCCGTGGTGATCGCGATCAAGGAGCAAAAAACCGACAAGGTCTTTGCCGCCGTGTTGATGGCCTCCCTGCTGGGACTGATATTTTTTGCCTTGGTCAATCTGCTCAGTCACCTGGCCATGCGTCGCTGGCGCATGGGTGAAATACGGGAGTAACCCAGTGTCCCTG
>DIVI01000200.1 GCA_002423305.1 Methylococcus sp. UBA6136
CCCGTCCACTCACATGACAGCTCCACCAACGGACTGATCAACCGCTACAAGGCGCTCCGATGAAAGCCGATCGCGAATTATTCATCGCGGGGAGCATCGATGATCTTGCCCGCGAGGCGGCGGGACGGGTGGTGGATTCGGCCAATCGGGCCATCCAGATGCGTGGGCGCTTCTCCATGGCGCTCTCGGGTGGCAGTACTCCGCGTCGCCTCTATCAGTTACTGACCCAGTCGCCCTACCGGCAGGCCATCGACTGGTCCAGGGTGCATCTGTTTTTTGCGGATGAACGTTTTGTGCCCCATACGGATAGCGAGAGCACCGTGCGGCTGGTCCGTGAAACCCTCTTGCAGGGCGTTCCGGTGCCTGCCGAACACTTTCATGTCATGCCTACGGAACTCGGTAGCCCCGAACAATGTGCCGCCCTTTATGCCGGGGAACTCGAGCTTTTCTTCGGTGATACGGTCCCGGTTTTTGATCTTATTCTCCTGGGTATGGGGCCGGATGGACATACGGCATCGCTGTTTCCAGGTCATCCGGACGCAGTTGGAATCGTCGCCGCCGTTCACGATTCTCCCAAGCCCCCCCCCACCCGTTTGACGCTGACTCTCTCTGCCATGCGGGCGGCGAGGGAGGTCCTATTTCTGGTGACGGGCGCCGACAAGGCCGAAACCCTGGTGCAAGTCTTCAATGCCGAGCTCGATGATGAGCAGGCATTACCGGCGGCTCGCGTATCGGCTTCCGATGGTCGGTCCAGTTGGCTGGTTGACCCGGAAGCCGCTCGCGGGATTCACCGTCACTGAAGAAATGGCGCCGCATTGATGCTCGCGAGTGGGGTTCCCACCTTTTCGAGGCCCCCCCGTATCCTTTATCCTTCCCAGCTTTTCAACCCACAACCCTCACATTAAGAAGAAGCCATGAGCAAACCCAAGAAAGTCGCACTCCTGACCGCTGGTGGTCTGGCCCCCTGTCTCAGCTCGGCCGTTGGTGGCCTCATCGAGCGGTATACCGAGATTGATCCCAGCATCGAAATCATTGCTTACCATGGTGGCTACAAGGGACTGCTGCTGGGCGACTCTTACAAAATCACCCCGGAAATTCGTGAGAAAGCCCATCTGCTGCACAAGTTTGGCGGATCACCGATCGGTAACAGCCGCGTCAAGCTCACTAACGTCAAGGATTGCGTCAAGCGCGGCCTGGTCAAGGAGGGCGATGATCCTCAGAAGGTCGCGGCCGACCAGTTGGTTAAAGACGGCGTGGACATTCTGCACACCATCGGCGGTGACGACACCAATACCGCGGCGGCGGATCTGGCCGCCTTCCTGGCCAGGAACGACTATGGCCTGACCGTGATTGGCCTGCCCAAGACAGTTGACAACGATGTTTTCCCCATCAGGCAGTCACTGGGTGCCTGGACCGCCGCCGAGCAGGGCGCGCGATACTACCGTAATGTCGTCGCAGAAACCGGCGCCAACCCGCGCATGCTGATCGTGCATGAGGTCATGGGTCGCAACTGTGGCTGGCTGACCGCGGCGACCGCCCTGGAATACCGCAAACTGCTGGACCGCGAGGAGTGGGTCCCAGGTATCGGTCTGGGTCGCGATTGCTATGACGTGCACGCTGTCTTCGTGCCGGAGATGGACATCAATCTGGCTGCCGAGGCCGAGCGTCTGCGCGGCGTCATGGACAAGCACGATTGCGTCAATCTGTTCATTTCCGAAGGCGCCGGCGTCGATGCCATTGTGGCGGAAATGCAAGCCAAGGGTCAGGAAGTGGAGCGCGATGCCTTCGGCCACATCAAGCTGGACACCATCAACCCGGGCAAGTGGTTTGGCGAACAGTTCGCCAAAATGCTGGGCGCCGAAAAGGTGCTGGTACAGAAATCCGGCTACTTTGCCCGTGCGGCGGCGGCCAATGCCGACGACCTGCGGCTGATCAAGTCCTGCACCGATCTGGCCGTCGAGTGTGCGTTCAAGCGTGAGTCCGGCGTCATCGGCCACGACGAGGACAACAACAATGTCCTGCGTGCCATCGAGTTCCCGCGCATCAAGGGCGGCAAGCCTTTCGATATCGACGCGCCCTGGTTCGGTGAGATGCTGAAGGCCATAGGCCAGGCCAAGGGCAAGAAGGTCGAGGTTAGCCACTAAGCGCCAAACCTTGCTCGCACAAAAAAGGCCGGCTTTACGCCGGCCTTTTTTGTTGGGGTCTTTTGCTCTGGGTTTTGCTGGTGGGTAGGGATGGATTCAGTGGATCGACTGCTTGCGGACCGGGCTATCTTCTACCATCAGAAATTCGAGCAAGGCTTTCTGGGCATGCAGGCGGTTTTCTGCCTCATCCCAGACCACGCTTTGCGGCCCTTCCAGAACGCCGGCGCTGACTTCCTCGCCGCGATGGGCGGGCAGGCAGTGCATGAAGAGGGCATCGCTGGCCGCCAACTTCATCAGCTTTTCATCGACTTCGTAACCCCGGAACGCCTGCTCACGCTTGGCCTGCTCCTCTTCCTGGCCCATGCTGGCCCAGACATCGGTCACCACCAGATTCGCGCCTTGGACGGCTTCCTCCGGCGATCGCATGACATGCACGCGATTAGCGCCGAGGGCGAGGAAGTCGGCTTCCGGTTCGTAGCCCTCCGGGCAGGCAACATTCAACTTGAAATCCAGCAGCGCCGCGGCTTCGATATAAGAGTGACACATGTTGTTGCCGTCGCCGATCCAGGCGACCGTGCGGCCAGCGATTTCACCCCGGTGTTCGAAATAGGTTTGTAGATCGGCCAGCAATTGGCAGGGGTGGCTGCGATCTGTAAGGCCATTGATGACAGGTACTCGGGAATGCTCGGTAAAAATCTCGACAGTCCGGTGTTCATGGGTGCGCAGCATGATGGCGTCGACCATGCGCGAAATCACCCGGGCAGAATCCTCGATGGGCTCGCCGCGACCCAGTTGGGTGTCGCGTGGCGACAGGAAAATGGCACCACCACCTAGTTGAATCATGCCGGCCTCGAACGAGATGCGGGTCCGGGTGGACGACTTTTCGAACAACATGCCGAGCACTTTGTTCTTCAGAGGCTCATAAACGCCCGGGGTGTTTTTTAGGTCGATCGCTCGCAGGATCAGGCCGCGCAGTTCGGCGGGGCTTAAATCAGACAGGTTCACCAAATGGCGCACACTCAT
>DIVI01000040.1 GCA_002423305.1 Methylococcus sp. UBA6136
GGGCTGATGTTCTCGGAAGAGGGTAATGCCCTCATCGCCCGGATGACCGATGCCGACGTGCGCGAGATTCGCCGTCTGGCGGTGGCACAGAACGTCACTACCCTGCGCAATCGCGTCAATGAACTGGGTGTGGCCGAGCCGGTAATCCAGCAGCAGGGCGAAGACCGGATCGTCGTCCAGTTACCGGGTGTGCAGGACACCGCCCGCGCCAAGGAAATCCTCGGCGCCACCGCAACGCTGGAATTCCGCATGGTGGATACCGACCACCCCACGCCGACCGATGAGACCAAAACGCCGATCGGTTCCAAACTTTACAAGGACCGCCAGGGCAAGCCGGTCCTGCTGCAGCGAAAGATCATCGTCACCGGTGACCAGATCATCGACGCTTCCTCCGGTCTGGAGCAGCAATCCGGTTCCGCTGCCGTCTTCATCACGCTGAATGGCCCGGGTGCCCGCAAGATGGCGGATACCACCAAGGAAAATATCAACAAGCCGATGGCCGTGGTCTACATCGAGAACAAGACCGAAACCAAGGAGGTCAATGGCCAGAAGGTGACGACCCGAAAGACCGTCGAGGAAGTCATCAATATTGCGACCATTCGCGACCGTTTCAGCAAGCGGTTCCAGATCAGCGGGCTGGACGGAACGGACGAAGCCCGTAACCTGTCCCTGTTGCTGAGATCCGGTGCCCTGGCGGCGCCGGTCGATATCGTCGAGGAGCGCACCGTCGGTCCGAGTCTCGGCAAGGAAAACATCGAGCAGGGCAGGCGCTCCTTCATCATCGGCTTCCTTCTGATCGCGGCCGTGATGATCGGTTACTACAAGGTGTTCGGCGTGATTGCCGTCATGACCCTGCTGTTCAATGTCGCGCTCATCCTGGCGATCCTGTCCGCGCTGCAAGCCACGCTGACCTTGCCGGGTATCGCCGGTATCACCTTGACGATCGGTATGGCGGTCGACGCCAACGTGCTGATTTACGAGCGCATCAAGGAAGAGTTGCGAAACGGCACGTCCATCCAGTCGAGTATCTATGCCGGCTTTGAGCGCGCCTTCGCGACCATTTTCGATTCCAACATCACGACCCTGCTGGCGGCCGTGATGCTGTTCGGCATTGGATCGGGCCCGGTCAAGGGTTTTGCCGTCACGCTGACCATCGGCATCCTGACGTCCATGTTCACGGCCGTCATGTGTACCCGCATGATGGTCAATTTTGTTTACGGTCAGCGACGCGTCAACAAACTCTGGATCTGAGTCCGGTCGCCGCATACAGGAGAAGATAATCATGGTCGAGACGACTACCCAGGCCCAGCCTTATAAAATTGACTTCATGGGCAATCGTCGCCTTTGGGTCACGATTTCCGCAATCCTCAGCCTCATCGCCGTGCTGTCGCTGGCTATCAGGGGACTGAATTACGCCATTGACTTCACCGGCGGAACGGTCGTCGAGGCGGCCTTCCAGAATCCGGTCGACCTCGGGGATCTGCGTTCCCGTCTCGAAGGGGCCGGCTACAAGAGCCCTGTCGTGCAGAATTTCGGCAGCTCCAAGGAAGTGCTGATTCGTCTGGCTCCCCAGGAAGGGGTCAGCAACCTGGATGTGAAGCCCAATGTGCTGAATGCGATCAACACGGGTTCCGCCAATCCTGCTGAAGTGAACCGGATCGAGTTCGTCGGGCCGCAAGTGGGTGACGATCTGGCCGAAGGCGCTGTGCTGGCGCTGCTGCTGGCAACCCTCGGGATTCTGATTTACGTGGCCTGGCGCTTTGAGTGGCGCTTCGCCCTGGGGGCGATTCTCGCGACGCTCCACGATATTGTCATGGTGGTGGGTATATTTGCTCTGTTCGGCTGGGAGTTCGATCTCAGCGTGCTGGCGGCCGTGTTGGCGGTCATGGGTTATTCGCTTAATGACACCATCGTGGTCTTCGACCGGATCCGGGAAAACTTTCGCAAGATTCGCCGCGCCGAGACCGTCGAGGTAGTCAACATTTCGATCAATGAAACGCTGAGCCGGACCCTGATGACCTCATTCCTGACCCTGCTGACCGTGGTGGCCATGGCGATCTGGGGCGGTGGCGTAATTCACAATTTCGCGCTGGCACTGATCATCGGTATCGTGGTGGGTACTTACTCGTCCATCTATGTCGCGAGCTCGCTGGCAGTCAGGCTGGGCATCAGCCGTGCCGATATGCTGGTGCCGGAGAAGGAAGGCGAGGCCGAAGGCCGTCCGTAGCCGCACCGACCAATCCAGCAAAAAGGCCGCTTCGAGTGGCCTTTTTGCTATCCGGGCCTTTGGCCTCCCATTTCAACGCTGACTTTTTGCCGATGGATATCACGACCCGCATTGCCGAGGAACTCGGCGTCAAGCCCAGCCAGGTTCAGGCGGCCATCAATCTGCTGGATGAAGGGGCCACGGTCCCCTTCATCTCGCGCTACCGGAAGGAAGTCACGGGCGGACTGGACGATACGCAGTTGCGCAATCTGGAAGCCCGTCTGGGCTATCTGCGTGAACTGGAAGATCGGCGTTCGACGGTGCTGGAAAGCATCCGTGAGCAGGGCAAGCTGACGCCGGAACTGGAGCAGGCCATCCTGGCGGCCGAAACCAAGACCTTGCTGGAGGACTTGTACCTACCATACAAGCCCAAGCGGCGGACCAAGGCCCAGATGGCCCGGGAGGCGGGGCTGGAGCCGCTGGCGCTGGATTTGCTGGCCAACCCGCAACTGAACCCCGAGGAAGAGGCGTCCCGTTACCTGAATCCGGATCTGGGATTTGCGGATGTCACGGCGGCACTGGACGGGGCGCGGCAGATTCTCATGGAACGTTTTGCCGAAAACCCGGCGACGGTGGCGGAAATTCGCGAGAAGGTCTGGCAGGAAGGCGTGCTGGTCTCGCGCATGGCCGAGGGCAAGGAAACCGAGGGCGCCAAGTTTCGCGATTATTTTGAATACGACGAAGCCATCGCCAAAATTCCTTCGCATCGAGCGCTCGCCCTGTATCGCGGCAGGAACGAGAACATGCTCGACCTCACCCTCAAGCCGGGCAAGGACGATGAGGCCGCCCATGAATCCGCGCAAGGCATCATCGCTCGCAACGAGGGCGTCGTCGCACAGGGCCGCCCGGCCGATCGCTGGCTGGCGGATTGCGTGCGTTATGCCTGGAAGGTCAAGCTGTTCCCGCGCATCGATCTCGATCTGAAGCAGCGGCTCAAGGACGCGGCAGAGGAGGAGGCGATTCGTGTCTTTGCGCTCAATCTCAAGGATTTGTTGCTGGCCGCGCCGGCCGGCCCACGGGCGACCATGGGGCTGGACCCGGGTCTGCGCACCGGCGTCAAGGTGGCGGTAGTCGACAACACCGGCAAGCTGCTCGATACGGCCACCATCTATCCGCATGTGCCGCGCAATGACTGGGACAGATCCCTTGCCACGCTGGCGACCCTGGCCGAAAAGCATCATGTCGATCTGATTGCCATCGGCAACGGCACCGCGTCGCGCGAGACCGATCAGCTGGCGGCCGACCTGATGAAACGTCATTCGCAACTTGGGCTGACCCGTATCGTCGTTTCGGAGGCGGGGGCATCGGTGTATTCGGCCTCGGAACTGGCGGCCCGGGAATTCCCCGATCTGGATGTTTCCCTGCGCGGAGCGGTATCCATCGCTCGCCGCCTGCAGGATCCGCTGGCGGAACTGGTCAAGATCGAGCCCAAGGCCATCGGCGTTGGCCAGTATCAGCATGACATCAACCAGTCGCACCTGGCCAAGAGCCTCGATGCCGTGGTGGAGGATTGTGTGAATGCCGTGGGCGTGGACGTCAATACCGCTTCCAGCTCGCTGCTGCGCTATGTGTCCGGACTGTCAGCCACGCTCAGTCAGAATATCGTCGATTTTCGCGACCAGAATGGTCCGTTCCAGCGACGCGAGGAGCTGAAAAAAGTCCCGCGCTTCGGCGACAAGACCTTCGAGCAGGCAGCCGGTTTTCTGCGCATCATGAATGGGGCCAACCCGCTGGATGCCTCATCGGTGCATCCGGAAGCCTACCCTGTGGTCGAGCGGATTCTGCGCGACACCGGAAAGGACATCCGCTCGCTGATCGGCAATGCGGCATTTCTGCGGGGCGTCAACGCCGAAACTTTCACGGATGAGCGCTTCGGTTTGCCGACCGTCACCGACATTCTCAAGGAACTCGAAAAGCCTGGCCGAGACCCGCGACCGGAGTTCAAGACCGCGCAATTCAAGGACGGTGTGTCCGAGATCAAGGATCTGAAGCCGGGCATGACGCTGGAAGGGGTGGTCACCAACGTCGCCAATTTCGGGGCGTTTGTCGATATTGGTGTCCATCAGGATGGCCTGGTGCACATCTCCCATCTGGCTGACAGCTTCGTCAATGACCCGCGTCAGGTGGTCAAGGCCGGTGATGTGGTGAAGGTGAAGGTGCTGGAGGTGGATGCGCCGCGCAAACGCATCGCACTCAGTATGAAGAGCGACGCGCCGGTGACGGCAAGTCGTGAGTCCCGATCACAGGAATCGCCCCGGAACCGGCCGCAAGGCCAGCGGCCCGCCGTCAAGCCGAGGCATGAAGCCCCGCAACCCGCCGGTGCCATGGCCGATGCGCTCAGCCGCGCCTTGAAGAAGAATCCGTAGCCGCTAAATCCGCCAAAACAGATCGGGGGCCATGTCGGCCCCCGTTCATATCTTGTGCTCAGAAAGTCTGGGCGTTGATGAGGAAATGGGCCGCAATCGAGGCGGCATAGCCCAGAAGAATGGCCGGCATCCATTTGAGATGCGTCATGAAGGTGTAAACGCCCTTGGCCTGGCCCATGAGCGCCACGCCCGCTGCGGATCCGACCGACAGCAGACTGCCGCCCACGCCAGCGGTGAGCGTGACCAGCAACCACTGGCCATGTGACATGTCAGGATGCATCGACAGGATCGCGTACATCACCGGAATGTTGTCCACAAGCGCCGATACCAGGCCGACCAGAATGTTCGCGGCGGTCGGGCCCAGATCGTCGTACAGATAGCCGGAGGCCAGCGTCAGGTAGCCGATGAAGTTGATGCCGCCGACGCACAGCACGATGCCGTAGAAGAACAGCAGCGTGTCCCACTCCATCGAAGCCAGCTGATGGAAGACGTCAAACCGCTGGGGTTCGGGCGCATCGTTTGTTTTCGGTTTGCCGTCGTTTCCGGAAATGTTGAGCGGGATTTCACCTTCTTCCTTGTGCGTGACCTGCATGAAATAGGAGAAGAACTGCAGGTAGGTAAAGCCGGCCATCATGCCCACCGCGGCCGGCAGGCTCAGGAAGTTTTCGAACGCCACCGCCGTCAGAATGGCTAGCAGGAAGAACAGGACAATCCGCTTGGCACCGCGCTTCATGGTGACGGCGGCATCCAGCGCAGCGGGTCGGCGCTTGGGAATGGCGAAGTGCATGATTGAGGCGGGAATCAGGAAATTCAGCAGCGACGGAATGAACAGTGCGAAGAACGCCCAGAAATCCAAGATGCCTTTCTGCCAGACCATCAGCGTGGTGATGTCGCCGAACGGGCAGAACGCCCCGCCGGCATTGGCGGCCACCACCGTATTGACGCAGGACACACCGACAAACTTGGGGTCATCCTTGCCCACGGCCATGACCACGGCACACATCAGCATGGCCGTGGTCATGTTGTTGGAGACCGAGGAAATAAAGAAGGCGAGGAAACCGGTGACCCAGAATAGCTGACGGTAAGTGAAGCCAAGATTGATCAGCCACGCTCGCAGGCTGTTGAACACGCCCCGTTCATCCATCGCATTCACATAGGCGATCGACACGATCAGGAACAGCAGCAGCTCGCCATACTCGAGCACATCGTGGCGGATGGCTTGCTCGGCCACCTTGGACATGCCGACCGATTTGTAAACCAGAGCAATGGCGACCCAGATCAGCGCGGCCGCCAGCATCATCGGCTTCGATTTGCGCAGTTCGATGACCTCTTCGAGGACTACGACGACATACGCCAATACAAAGACGGACAGCGCAAAAAAGCCGACCAGATGCGAAGTCAGATCAAGCGCACGGCCCTGACTGATAGCAGCGGCGGCGGGCATGGATAGAAAAGAAAGGGAGAGTAGAAGTAGGGTGTTCAGCAGGCGAGTCATGGTTCCCAATGAAATAGCGTCTGGTTCTTAGGTGGTTCAGGAATTGTAATCTCAAATTCCGCCTTCGTTGTCCCGAATCCACTGGATCATGGCTTGTACCAGTTTCCAGGCCGCCAACAGAATGACGGCGTAGATGGCCCATTCCTCGATGGATACGCTGGTCCGGTCGGTATCCAGCGCCGACATGCCAATGACACCGATGATTATCAATGCCGTGTAGTTGATTATGCTCATAGTCATCCTGAAAGGTTAAAGCCCCCCAACTGGGGTATTCGCTAACGTACTCTTTTGTATCACCTTACCGACTCAATCTGGTTGTAAGGGCCTTTTGTCTATCATGGGGTAAAGAACCGTGAGTTGATCAAGAAATGAGCCAGAATACTGGCCGCATAACCCAGGGCGATAACGGGCATCCACTTGAGATGTGAGATAAAAGTATAAATCCCCTTGGTCTGTCCCAGGAGACCCACTCCAGCGGCCGAACCAATCGCCATCAGGCTGCCTCCCACACCTGCAGTGAGCGTGACGAGCAACCATTGCCCCTCGGAAATATTCGGTGCCATGGTCAGGACGGCATACATGATGGTGCCGTTGTCAATGAAGGCCGAGACAATTCCGATCAACACATTGGCGGTGGTCGGATCGAGGTCGGTGTAGAGGGCATGGGAAGCCAGCGTCAGATAGCCGATAAAGCTCAAACCAGCCACACTCACCATGACCCCGTAAAAGAAAAGCAAGGTATCCCACTCCAGTCGCGAGACGTTATGGAAAACGTCAAAAATATTGTGTTGTTCAGCCGATTCCGCCGCGGTTACCTTATGGTCTGGCTGCTTTGCGATGTCCAGGTGACTATTGCGTGAACTGTAGAGGTAATAAAAATAAAAGCTCAGGTAGCTGAGACCCGCCAGCATTCCGGCCGCCGGTGGCAACTCCAAAAAATTCTCGAAGCACACCGCTGTGGCGATGGTTAGAAAAAAAAGCACGATGATTCCTATGGCCCCTCGACGAAGGGGTACCGTCTCCGAGGCGGGTTGGGGATGTTCATCAGGAACCCAAAAGTGCATCAGGATGGCGGGAATGAGGAAATTGACGACAGCGGGAATGAAAAGGGTGAAAAAGTGAGCGAAGGGCACCACTCCCTTTTGCCAGACGAACAGGGTCGTGATGTCCCCAAACGGGCTGAATGAGCCACCCGCATTGGTCGCCACCACAATATTCACACAGGCAATCGTGATAAAGCGGCGATGGTCTCTGGCCATTGCCAGGACCACGGCCCCCATCAACAAGGCAGTGGTCAGGTTGTTGAGCACCGACGACATGAAAAAACACAGGATGCCGGTGACCCAGAAGAGCTTTCGGTAACCGAATCCCTTGCTCAATAGCCAGACACGAAGATGGGCAAAGAGGCCTCTCTGTTCCATGGCGTTCAGATAGGTCATCGACACGAGAATAAACAGGAATAATTCGGCGTACCCCTCGAGTGCGCTGCGGAAGGCCTGCCCCGATTTTTCACCCATGCCGCCTTTGACGTAGACCACAGCAATCAATGCCCAGATGAGGCTTGCGGCAAGCACCATGGGCTTCGATTTTCTCAGCATGGTGGACTCTTCAAGCATGGCCAGCACATAGGCCAGGAAGAAGATGCTGATCGCACCATACCCAACCCAATGATGAGTGAGGTCAAGCGGTGTCAGTTGGCCTTCAGTCGCAAGACCGAGACCAGAGTCGAGCAGTAACGAAATTGCAGTTAAAAGCTGCCAAGTCCTTAACATCGAGGTTGACCTGTAATTGGATGGGCTGAATCAAGGAGTGGTTTTTCCGAACAGGAGCAGGAGTATTTGCTGCCCGGTTGCCAGATGAGCGCTTTTTTTCGGGTGTATCAGGGCCTGGTCTGTAGCGACAGCTTGGTAATGCCGGCATGCTGGGCGATGGCCAGGACTTCGGCCGCCTTGCCGTAGGGGACTTTCTCGTCGACTTCAAACTGGACGGTGAGCTCGGGGTTTTCCGTGTGGCGGGTGGTGAGCTGTTCGGCAAGTTGCTCGGCGGTCATCTTTTCCTTGTCGAGGTAGATGTCGCCGGCGAGGTCGATGCTGACCATGGTGACCGGGTTTTGCGGCGGCGGGGCAGCCGCGACGGTCTTCGGGAGGTTGACGCCGACGGACTGGGTCAGCAGTGGGGCGGTGACGATGAAGACGACGAGCAGGACCAGCATGACGTCCACCAGCGGCGTGACGTTGATCTCGCTCATGGCTTCCTGGTCATTCTTGTTGCCGAAGGCCATGGTCAGCCTCCCCGCTTCAGGGAAAAGCCGGTCTTGAGCGCCAGGTGCAGAAAGTCGGTGGCAAAATTCTCGAGATCGGCTTCGGTCAGTTTCACTCGGCGCAGAAAGTAGTTGTAGGCGAGTACGGCGGGAATGGCCGAGGCAATGCCGATGGCGGTGGCGATGAGGGCTTCGCCGATGGGGCCGGCGACGACATCAAGGCTGGCCGAGCCGGCTTTGCTGATGTCCTTGAGGGCATGCATGATGCCCCAGACGGTGCCGAACAGGCCGATGAAAGGGGCGGTGCTGCCGATGCTGGCGAGGATGGTCAGGCCCTGTTCGACCTTATGCCGCTCCTGCTGGATGCGCTGGCGTAGGCTGCGCTCGAGGATGTCCTGGCGATCGCCGCTGGACTGCAGGCTGGGGGCGTTGTCGGCGTGGGTATCCTCGAGGACATCGAAGCCGGCCTTGGCGATGCGGGCCAGGGGGCCGGGTCGGTCGCTCAGTTCGGCGGCCGCGGCTAGGCTGGGGGCGCTCCAGAAGGCATCGGTATAGGCCCGATTGGCACGATTGAGTCGCCATTGCTCCCAGGTTTTGAGGAAGATGATGGCCCAGGCGATGACGGAGAAGCCGATCAGCAACCAGAGGGTGAGGTTGACGATGTGGCTGGAGGCAAATTCACTCATGGGGTGGGTCTCCTGAAGCATTGAATCGGGTTGATTTCGAGTGGCCTGACGAAGGGGGTGTGCGGTTACTGGGCATCGAGCAAGTTGAAGTTGATGGGTACGTTGACCCAGCTTTCGACGGCTTGCCCGCCGCGCTTGGCGGGGACGAAATGCCACTGGCTGACGGCTTCTACGGCGGCTTCATCGAGTACGTCGTGACCGCTGCTGGTGGCGATGCTGACCTGACTGGCCTTGCCATCGGCGAGGACGCGCACTTTGAGGATGACCTTGCCTTGCCATTGCCGGCGTTTGGCGATGGCGGGGTATTCCGGCTTGGGGTTGTGCAGATAGGCGGCATTGGCCTTGGCACTTTCATAAGCGCCGCCACCGGCATCAGCGCCAGAACTGGACGCCGTCGACGACGATGGTCGGGCCGGGGATTTGGGGATATCAGAAGATGTCTGGGCCGGGCTGGGTTCGGCTTGGCGCGTTGCGGGGCGCACGGTAGTCGGACGCGGCGGCGTTGTCGGGGTGGCCGAGCGCGCAGGGGGCAGATTGGGGGCTTCGTCGTCCAGGGGACGGGGCGACGGCCGGGGTTTGGGGGCTGGCCGAGGCGGTGGCGGCTCGGGTGGCTTTTCCAGAGTCCGCTCGACCGGCTTGATGGGGGGCAGATTCGGGTCTTCCTCGATCTCACGCAGGGTGGGCTGGTTGCGTTTGGGCGAAGGCCGAGCTTGCTCTTTTTTCGGGGCGGGGCGGTCGACTGGTTTTTCCAACGGCCGATGGGGATTCGGTTCCGGGTGCGAGCGGACCACCGCTGGTGGGGTCGGCTTGGATTTGGCTTCTTTGGGCGTGGCCGGCTGGACCGTCGGTGTGGGCGCGGGCTTCGTGACCGGCGCCGTCTTGGACTTGGCAGGCGTGGGAGCCGGGGCCGGGCCAGGCGGTTTGGCGGCAGGTGTGGGCGCTGGAGGGGCTATGGTTGGCAGCGGCTTGGGGGACTCTGCCATCGGCGTCAGGGTAACTTCAATCGGTGGCTTGGGCTTGGGGGGCGTGTCAGGACGGTGGCCGAGCAGGTCGCGATAGCGCCAGAAACCGGCGTGCAGCAGGGCCGACACAGCGATCACCAGTCCATAGCGGACCAGACGCGAATCCGTCCAGCGCGCCGTCTCCGACGACAGGCTCAGGCGGTAGGGCATCCGGGAATCGGCCATGTTTGCCTATTTCCGCCAGTACGCCGGCGTGAAGAGAATCAGCGCCGTGAAAATCTCGATGCGGCCGAGGAACATCGCCACCGTGCAGACCCAGGTCTGAAATTCGGATAGGCCGGCATAGTTGCCAGAGGGGCCGACCTCACCGAGGCCCGGACCGACATTGCTCATGCAGGCAATGATGGCGGTCACGGCAGAGAGGAAATCCATCCCGGTCATGATCAACAACAGGGTGAAAATCACTACGCTCATGAAATAGGCAAAGATGAAGCCCAGCACCGACAGCAGGATGCGTGAACTGACCACGGTGCCGCCCAGTTTCAGAGGGTTGATGGCGGCCGGATGAGCCAGCAGGAACATCTGTATCTGCGCCTGCTTTATCAGGATGATCGTACGCATCATCTTGATGCCGCCCCCGGTAGACCCCGTACATGCCGTGACGGAGCCCAGAAACAGCATCCACAAAGGGGCGAACAAGGGCCACAGACTGAAATCAGTGCTGGCAAATCCGCAGCCGGTGGCAATGGTTACCAAATTAAAACTGGTGTAACGGAGGGAAGTGAAGAAATCCTCATACACGTCTTGTTGCCAGAGGAAGAGGGTGATGCCCAGAATGCTGCCGAACATCAGGATCAGATACGGATAAGCTTCCATATCCAGCTTGTAGGGTGAGAAGCTTTTTTCCTGCAAGGCGACGAAGTGAGTGGCAAAGTTCATCCCCGCCAGCAGCATGAAAAAGGTCAAAACGGCCTCGATTTCAGGCGAATCGAAAAAACCCACGCTGGCGTCATGGGTCGAGAATCCGCCCAGGCCCATGCTGGCGAACGCATGACAGATGGCATCCAGCCAGTTCATGCCGGCCCACTTTAGGGACAGGATGCAGGCCAGGGTAATCAGTGCGTAGGTCAGCCAGAGATTCTTGGCGGTTTCGGTGATGCGCGGGGTTAGCTTGCTGTCCTTCATTGGCCCCGGCGTTTCCGCCACATACAGCTGCCGGCCACCGACGCCGAGGATGGGGAGAATGGCGACCGCCAATACGATGATGCCCATGCCACCCAGCCAGTTCAGCTCATGTCGCCAAAGATTGATGGCGGGGGGCAGATAATCCAGATTGGAAAGCTTGGTTGCGCCCGTTGTCGTCAGGCCGGAAATCGCCTCGAAATAGGCGTCAGTAAACGATAGGTCCAACAAATGGGACATCAGCGGAAAGGTTGCAAACGCCGCCATCCCCAGCCAGGCCAGCACGACCAGAATGAACCCGTCGCGGGCTTTCAGTTCACGCTGAAACCGGTGCGTAAGCCCCCACAGGATGAGCCCTGCGCCCAAGGTAAGCCCCATGTCGGTCGCAAAGAGCATCACGGTCCCATCGTCGTAGACCAGTGAGGTGAGGATGGGCAACAGGTAGGTCACACTGAATACCGTCAGCATCAACCCGAAAATGCGCGCCAGTGACAGAAGGCGGATCACTACGAATCAGTCGATCGCGGGTAGGGCGAATTCCCGCTTCGGGGCAGGGCAAATACACACGGCAATATCCTGAAGGCGCACAGCGCCGGTGGATTTAAAAATGCGCATGATACCCGACCCGGCGGCAAAGCCGAAGGTGGCGAAATCATGTCGGGATCGTTTTATTCCGGATCCCAGGCAGGCCGCCCCATGCTGTTCGGGTTGGTAAGGCCCCAATAGCCCATGTTGCCCCACGGGCCGGAAGGCGACCAGCCGGCTTGCTGGTTCTCGGCGATTTCATGCGTGACCATGGCCTGGTTGGCGTTGGCCATGTCGACGGACAGTTGCTGCAGATGGTCGAATTCCTGCTGACGGCCAACGTAGAGGCAACTGCACAGATCCGGGTCGGAGTAAATGTAGTAGACGTTGTCCGGACGCGGAATACGGGTCACCCGCTCCGGCGGCAGGGTAGTCAGCATTTTCTGCCGCTCCTGCGTATCCGCCAGCATCAGCTTGAAACCCGCCGCCTTCAGCTGGTCCTCCATCGAACGGGTGCTGGATTCCCGCATGTCATGCTTGATGGTGGTACAGGCGCTCAGCGCCAGGAGACCCAGCAAGAATAGGCCAGTAAGTCGATTGGAATTTTTCATGGGGATGGTCGGGGTTGAGAAAACGCAAGTTTAAAGCCAATCAGCTTTCCTTGTCTGAATGTTGAACTGAGCGGGCAACGCCAAGTACCTCGGATGGTATTTTTCTGGCAATATTTGTCACAATTTTAATTCAGTTCGGCAGTTTTTCATTTTTTTAGGATATGTCATGTGGTCACCGTTGATGCTTGTTAACCCTGTGCGATGGCTTGTTTTTTTGGTTGGCTTGAGTCTTGTTCCGGTCACCCAGGCGGCTGTACTGACGCCTTTCTCGGTGAGGTACACCACGAATGATACGGGCGATATCGCCTTTGCGGCCAATACCTTGATGACGGCTCCTGCGTCTGATCCTGACGCGGTGAATGCTCAAAATGGGGTGGGGACCAAGTTGAGCAATAATGATTTCCAGATGACCTATGTGGATGCCGACAGTGATCCTGCCACGTTCAATTCCAGCTTTTCACGGCTGAATATGCCTTCCGGGTCCCAAGTCCTGTTTGCCGGGCTGTATTGGGGTGCCAGAACCAATACCTCGTTTCCCACTGGCCTGACCAAAAATCGGGCCTTGGTTAAATTCAAGGGGCCGGGTGACGCGAATTACCGGGACCTCACTGGCGCGGTCATTGGTACCGGCGGTAGCGACTATCAAAGCTTTGTTGATGTTACTCAGGTCGTTCGTGTTAGCGGTAATGGTGCCTACGCCGTGGCGAATGTTCAGGCAGTTAAGGACGCGTCCGATTATTACGCTGGCTGGTCGATGGTGGTGGTCTATCGAGCTCCGAATGCTCCGGCCCGAAATCTGACGGTATTCGACGGATACGGCATTGTCCGCAGTAGCGATCCTTCCATCGACATCAATATCGCCGGATTCGAAGCCCCTCCAACGGGGCCAGTGAATGCCACGCTCGGGTTCATTACTTATGAGGGTGATCTCGGGTACACCGGCGACAAGGTGCTTTTTGATGGAGGGCTCGGTCCGGTGCAGCTCTCCAATCCGGCCAATCCCCCCAATAATTTTTTCAACAGCACGATTTCCGATCGTTCGGCCCAGGTATCGACCAAGGCCCCAAACTATGTCAATCAGTTGGGCTTTGATGCCGATCTGGTAACCGCTGACAGCATCATTGCCAATGGTGCCAGCAGCGCCAAGATTCGCATGACGACGGGTGGGGAAACCTATTACCCGGGTGTGGTCACAAGCGTGAT
>DIVI01000011.1 GCA_002423305.1 Methylococcus sp. UBA6136
CGGCCAACACCGAGACAGTGCTGGAGGCTGATGTAACACCGGGGTTTAGGGTGTGAGGGGTGATGAGGCTAGGAAGCGGATGTTTCGCTGTTTGGTTGTGGCCTAGCCACGGTTGCTTGGCTTTTTTGTGGTGTAACAGGAAAATTCGCAATAAAGAGTCTCGAAAAACTGAGCTTGTCGAAGCATGAGAGGATAGTTTTTTGAGGTTCCCAAATAGATTATTTAGCGTTTTATTTTGTTGGCAGAAAATTCAGGAGAGACATATGGTCTTTAAATCCTTGGCCATACCTTATGGAATTTATGAGGCTCTTCTCGATGAGGGTTTACGTGATAGGTTGAATGTGTTCCCAGAGTTGCGCGCAGTTTTCGGAAAGCTTGACCCTGAAGAGCAACCGGCCCTCTATGCCAGCTTTGTCGCCAAGGTGCTGGAACAGGCCTTGCGGGAAGAAAGTGACCCGGAGCAGCGGCTGGCCCTCTGCAACCGGCTGCTTGCCACGGTAGCCGCCGAACCGGGAAATTCGCACCTGCAAAATCGCCGCCTGATTTCGGAAAACAAGCCGCTTCTGCTGGAGATTACCCCGCCCAACTTCAATCAAACCGGCCTTCCGCGACCCCATACGTCCCTGACCGAAAGCTCGCTCTTTACAGGCTCACCTCAGGAACCCCAACTGGCCCATGAGTTGCTGGAAGAAATGCGCTCCGCCGATGGGGTGGATATTCTGGTGTCGTTCATCAAGTGGTCGGGGTTGCGACTCCTGATGCCGGCCTTCGAGGACTTACGTGACCGAGAGGTGCCGGTACGGCTGATAACCACATCGTATATGGGAGCGTCCGACGCCCCCGCGGTGGAGTGGCTGGCGAAACTCCCAAATGTGCAGGTGCGGGTCTCCTTTGACACCGAGCGGACCCGGCTTCATGCCAAGGCCTACCATTTCCGGCGTCAGAGCGGGTTCTCTACTGGCTACATCGGTTCGGCCAATATGTCCCAGGCAGCCATCACCAGCGGGCTGGAGTGGAACTTGAAAGTGACTGCCCAAGACATGGCCCATGTGCTGGACAAGTTCAGCGTCGAGTTCGAGACTTACTGGAACAGCCGGGAGTTCGTTGCCTACGATCCAGAGCAGCCCGAGCCATTTCGCAGCGCCCTTGCCCGGGCCAAGAACAAGGAGACCAGCGGCCCTGCGGTCTTTTTTGATCTCACCCCACACCCATTTCAAGAACGCATTCTTGAGGCATTGGCGCGAGAGCGGAGCGTCCATGACCGCTGGCGGAATTTGGTTATTGCCGCTACCGGCACCGGCAAAACCGTGGTGGCCGCCTTCGACTTCAAGCGTTTCTTCGATCAGCGAAAGCGGCAGGCGAGGCTGCTCTTTCTGGCGCACCGGCAGGAAATTCTTCAGCAAGCTTTGGGCACGTTCCGCAACATCCTGCGGGATCAGAATTTTGGCGAATTGCAGGCTGGCCCCTTTGAGGCCAACCGGCTAGAACATCTGTTCTGCTCCGTCGGCATGCTCACCACCCGCCGGCTCTGGGAGCAGCTAGGGAGCGGCTTCTACGATTACATCGTGGTTGACGAGGCCCATCATGGCACGGCCAGTAGTTATCGGCCCATCTTTGATCACTTCACTCCGAGGATTCTGCTTGGCCTCACCGCCACCCCGGAACGGATGGACGGCGATAACGTGGCCGCCGACTTCGGTAATCGCTTTGCCGCTGAGATCCGACTGCCTGAAGCGCTGGAAGAAAAACTACTCTGCCCGTTCCACTATTTCGGCATTGCCGACCCCATCGCCATCAACGGTGACCAGTTCTGGCGTAATGGCAAATACGACGTCGCCGCGCTGGAGAATGTCTATGTGCTGGACCCGGGCCATGCCCAAAGGCGGGTGGCGGCGATCATCACCGCCCTGCATCGCTATGAGCCGGATGTAGCGAGTCTCAAGGGGATCGGGTTCTGCGTCACCATCCGCCATGCGGAATACATGGCCGAACAGTTCAGTCAGCACGGCATTCCGTCCGCCGCCTTCACGTCCAACAGCGATAGCGACCAGTGTACTGATTTACTGGCCCGGCTAAAAAGTGGCCAACTTACCTTCCTCTTCACGGTGGACAAGTTAAGTGAAGGGGTCGACGTACCCGAAATCAACATCGTGTTGTTCCTGCGTCCCACCGAGAGCCTCACAGTTTTTCTGCAGCAGCTTGGTCGCGGTCTGCGCCATGCCCCGGAGAAGGATTGCCTAACTGTTCTTGACTTTGTGGGTCAGGTGCATCGCCGCTACCGCATCGACACCAAATTGAAAGCACTCCTGCCTAGGCACCGCTACGCTATCGACAAGGAAGTGGAGCAGGATTTTCCCCATCTCCCAGCGGGTTGCGCCATCCAGCTTGACCGACTCTCCCGTCAATACGTGCTGGAGAACATCCGGGAAAACTTCGGTCGACTGGCGGTACAGGTGCGGGATCGGCTTCAAACCTTTACCAACGAGACCGGGCAGGAACTGACCTTTGGCAACTTTATCCGCTACCATGATTATGAGCCCGAGGTGCTGCTGGTCAAGGAGTCGTGGAGCGAGTGGAAAGCCAAGGCCCAACTGGCGTCGATCCCGGTCGACCCTGATCTGGCTCGGCTGAAAAAAGCGCTCATTCGCGCCGCCTTCATCAATGGACCACGGGAAGCGACCTTGCTGCGGCACGTTCTGACCGAGCTTGTGGCCGGGCAGGTGGATGCGGCACTGGAACTGGCAGGCGCATCGGCCATGCTGCTGTACTACCGAATCTGGGGGGACAAGGCGGAGAAAGTGGGAGTGTCGTCGCTGGCCGATGCCTTTCAACGGTTGGCCGCCAACCCCACGGTTTGTGCCGATCTGTACGAGATTCTGGCTTGGTCGGTGGAAACCACCGAGGTTGCGGGAATCGTCCCGGAGTTACCGTATTCTATTCCGCTGGAATTGCACGCTCAATACGGCATTCGGGAAATTCAGGCAGTCTTTGGCCGAGCTACGCTGGATAGCAGCGGCCAGGCGGGTGTTGGGGTTATGCATTTCGCTGAGCAGAAAACCTATGCCCTTCTGGTCACCTACCAGAAAACGGAAAAGGAGTTTTCCCCCAGCACCATGTATGCGGACTATCCCATCAGCCGAGAGCTAATGCACTGGGAATCTCAGGCCAATACAGCGCAGAATCATGCCGATGGCCAGAACCTGATTCACCATCAGGAGCGAGGTTATACGATTCTTATTTTTGCACGAGGGCCGAAGAAACGGAACAACGTAACGGTACCGTTCACCTTTCTTGGGTCGGTGGATAGGGTCAGCCATGAGAGCGAGAGGCCGATCAAAATGGTCTGGCGACTCAAGCATGCGATGCCGGTGGAGATGTTTGAGGGAAATCGACGGGGTGGTTGAATACACAGCAAATGTAGACTTTAAACAGTTAGCTAAAACCACGCTGCAGGCGTTCGCTGGCTCTGACCTTCCATTAGCACCCGGATGCAACGTTAACAGACGGTAGTAAAGGCTGAGGGATCGGCTAAAACATCTGGAGACTGCCCAAGTCATATTCCTAATACTCGATGTCGATAAGCTTACCTTCGCTTCTGGAGTGGGGTGGATTAATTATCCACTGTGAGGCAATTAGCCCTCGTTGGTTAGATATTTGTGATTGTCTTAAGGGGTCAATCTGAGTAGTCACCTTGCATGGAAGGCAGTGGGTTTGGTGGTAGCGTTTGACATGATTCAGGTGATACGTGGTTTCAGTTCAATCGCTGACTA
>DIVI01000017.1 GCA_002423305.1 Methylococcus sp. UBA6136
GCGACATGATGTTCGAAACCGGCAATCACCAGCAGACACTGTTCGCGGCCTTGCTGGACGCTCGCCGCATTCATGGGGGCGGCCACAAGTTGCTGGAAGACATCAAACGGAAACCCCTGAGTTACAACGGCCTGATTGCCCAAACGCTGGCATTAGGCCAGAAGCTGGCTGACATCAGCAGCAATGGCGAGCATGTCGGCCTGTTGCTGCCCAATGCCAACGTCACCGTCGCATCGTTTCTCGGTCTGCAGTTGCACGGTCGGGTACCCGCCATGATGAACTTCGGTGCGGGCTTGCGTAGTCTCGCTTCGGCCTGTCGGACCGCCGAAATCAAGACCTTCGTCACCTCTCGGCGCTTCGTGGTCAATGCCAAGCTCGAATCTACCATAGAGGCCCTGGCCAACGAATTGAACGTGGTATTTCTGGAAGATCTTTCGGAATCGATCACTCGCACCGACAAGTTCCGGGCGATGATCGGCTCCCTGACCGCCTCACTCTGGTACCGAAACCGCGATCGCACCCGAGTCAATGATCCCGCCGTCATTCTCTTCACTTCCGGCTCGGAGGGCGAACCCAAGGGCGTAGTGCTTTCACACGGCAACCTGCTGGCCAACCGCGAGCAATTGGCCGCCCGACTAGATCTGAATGCGCAGGACACCATCCTCAACGCCCTGCCCATGTTCCACGCCTTTGGCCTCACGGCGGGCACGCTGTTGCCCCTGCTCTACGGCATGCGGACCTTCCTGTATCCCTCGCCGCTGCACTACCGAATCATTCCGGAAATCGCCTACGACCTGAACGCGACCATCCTGTTTGGCACGAATACCTTCCTGGCCGGTTATGCCAAGCATGCACATCCTTATGACTTCTATAGCGTGCGCTATGTGTTCGCCGGGGCCGAGAAACTTCAGGACGACACGCGGCGACTTTGGGTCGACAAGTTCGGCTTGCGCGTCCTGGAGGGTTACGGCGCCACGGAAACCTCGCCGATCCTGGCCGCGAACACCCCCATGTTCTATCGCGAAGGCACGGTTGGACGCTTCATGCCGGGGATCGACTGGCAACTGGAGTCTGTGCCTGGCGTCGAGGAAGGCGGCCGACTGCATGTGGCGGGCCCCAATATCATGCTGGGCTATCTCCGCCCGCAACGACCCGGCCATCTGGAACCGCCAACCTCACGCTACGGCCATGGCTGGTATGACACCGGGGACATCGTGAAAATCGACGACGATGGCTATGTCACGATCTGCGGACGGGTAAAGCGTTTCGCCAAGATTGGCGGCGAGATGGTGTCCCTGACCGCCGTGGAGGAAATCGCCGCCAAACTGTGGCCAGGCCACCTGCATGCTGCCGTCGCGCAGCAGGATGAACGCAAGGGCGAACGCATTCTGCTGGTCACCCAATTCCGTGAAGCTCAGCGGGCTGAATTCACCCGTGCCGCCCAGGATCAGGGTTACAACGAATTCCATTCGCCACGGGAAATACTTTACGCCAAGGAAATGCCGCTGCTGGGCTCCGGAAAAATCGACTACCCGGCCCTGACCAGCCTGGTCCACAAGGCGTTAGGCAAATGAACAAAGGGCTCCTCACCCTGGTCGGCGCCCAATTTCTGTCCGCCTTCGGCGACAACGCCATCCTGTTTACCGTGATCGCCATGAGCCTCCAGGAAGGAAGCCGCGGCGCGTGGTACATCCCGGCCCTGCAAAGCGCCTTTCTTGTGGCTTTCGTGACCCTCACGCCGTGGGTCGGCGCGCTGGCCGATCGCTATCCGAAACCCCGCGTGCTGCTGGCCGCCAACCTGGTCAAGGTGCTGGGAGCGCTGGCCATCTTCATGGGCGTCGATCCGCTGCTCGGCTACGCCCTGATCGGTGTCGGCGCCGCCTCTTATGGACCCGCCAAATACGGCATCATTCCGGAGTTGACTGAAACCCGGCATCTGGTCCGCGCCAATGGCTGGGTTGAAGGCGCCACCATTGCCGCGATTCTGTTCGGCACCGTGGGCGGAGCACGATTGGCGGACCACTCCATCCGCGCCGCACTCGTCTCCGTAGTGGCCCTGTATCTGATCTCGGGCATGGCGACACTCTTGTTACCCCGTTGTCAGGTCCGTCGCACGGGACCTTCGGACCGATCAGCCTGGGGCAACCTGATTTCGTGGATGAAAACCCTGCTCTCCTCCCAGCGAGCGCGTCTGATTCTGCTGGCTCTGAGCCTGTTCTGGGCCTGCGCGGCGACACTGCGGGTCGTGCTGGTGGCCTGGGCACCTGAAGTCCTGGGTGCACAATCGGCTTCTGACATTGCCGACCTGACCTTCTTCATGGCCATCGGCATCGTCGTCGGTGCCGCCCTGGTTCCCCGGTTGATCCCGCTGGATCGCGTGCGCCGCACCCGTTTCTCCGCCTATCTGATGGGTACCCTTTTCCTTCTCCTGGCGCTCGTCAATGACCTCTGGACGGCAAAACTGATCCTTTTGGTTATCGGGGTGTGCGGTGGCATCTTTGTCGTACCACTTAACGCCGCCATTCAGGAAATAGGCCATACGACTATCGGCAGCGGCAGTGCTGTGGCCGTACAGAACTTCTTTCAAAACAGCGCCATTATGACGAGCATGGGGCTTTACTCACTGGCGGCCGCCAATGGCGTGGGCTCTATTCCAACCATACTGGCACTGGGTACACTGGTATGCCTGATGACGCTGATGGTCGCGCTGCGTCTACCCAAGGTACCCGCTCAATTCAGGTAGCCCCAAGCACCCTCGTTGAGCCAACTCAGTTGTTTAAATCCGCAGATGAATCTTAGATCTTGCATGATGGGAGCATGGCCTCAACGGCCGGTGACC
>DIVI01000141.1:0-1716 GCA_002423305.1 Methylococcus sp. UBA6136
TAGTCCAGACATTGCTCGGAATGAAACGTCGCCGGTTTGCCGGTAAAGCCCTGACAGATCACCCGGGTATGCTGGTCGACCAGAATACTCATCGTGCCGCCTCCACAGCTTTTTTTGCGGCATCGTCCAGGTCACTCGCCGAGGTCAGTGCCAGGCCAGACGCATCCAGCAAACGGCGACCTTCCTCGGCATTGGTCCCCTCCAGGCGCACCACGACCGGAATGGTGACGCCCACTTCCTTGACCGCCGCAATGATGCCTTCGGCGATGAGATTGCAGCGAACAATGCCACCGAAGATATTGACCAGCACCGCCTTGACCTTGCGATCGGACAGGATCAGCTTGAACGCGGCGGCGACCTTGGCGGCGGTCGTGCCACCACCCACATCGAGAAAATTGGCCGGCTCCCCGCCATACAGCTTGATGACATCCAGCGTGGCCATGGCGAGTCCCGCGCCATTCACCATGCAGCCTATCGTGCCGTTGAGCGTCACATAACTCAGATCATGCTCGCGGGCGGCGGTCTCGGCCGGATCTTCCTGCGCAGCATCCCGCATGCCGGCGATATCGGGATGCGCGTACAGGGCGTTATCGTCGACGTTGATCTTGGCATCCAGCGCCATCAGTTGTCCCTCTTGGGTCACGACCAGAGGGTTGATCTCGATCTGGCTCAGGTCCTTGTCGAGCAAGAGTCGGTACATCGCCACCATGATGCGATGCAAAGCCAGCATTTGCTCGCCCGCAAGGCCCAACCCAAAGGCGATTTCCCGCGATTGGTAGGCTTGCAAACCCGCCGCCGGACTGATCTTGCAGCTGAGAATTTTCTCCGGCGTTTTGGCCGCAACATCTTCGATGTCCATGCCTCCCTCTGCAGAGGCCATGAAGATCACCCGCGCGCTACCCCGATCCACCAAGGCGCTCAAATAGAGCTCACGAGCCAGTTCACCGACTTCCTCAACCAGCACCGTATTCACGGGTAAACCTTCGGCACCCGACTGATGAGTCACCAACCGGCTGCCGATCAGTCGGTCAGCCGCCTGCTCAACCTCGACAGAGCTATTTGCCAGAACGACACCGCCTGCCTTGCCGCGGCCTCCGCTATGCACCTGAGCCTTCACCACCCAGCGTTCACCGCCAAGCTGGAGCGCCTTGGCCCGTGCTTCAGACCCCGTCCCGGCCGGTTGTCCGCTCGGAACGGAGACGCCGTAGGCTTCGAAAAGCTGCTTAGCCTGATATTCGTGAAGATTCATCAAAGGTTCCCTGTCAACTGGATGGGCAAGGGCGAATGTAAGCGGCGCATTTTAATCGAGCCGGAGTGTCTTTCGTGGGGCTTCACATAAAAATGGCCGGTCGTCCTTGCGGACGCCGGCCATTTTCGATGCAGGTAAGGCCTGTCAGGCGTGATACTTCTTGATCGCCCGAAGCTTCTCGATGGCCTCCTTCACTTTTTTGGAAGCGGCATCGTCCAGTTCGTTGGGCTTGTAGACGCGATCCAATAGCTTTTCACTGACCAGGGCATCCTTGATCCATTTCTTGGCAAAACGGTAATTAGCTGGCACTGGCGAGACTTCACCCGTCGCAGGGTTGCGGAATTCATCCGTCAGCTTCGTGGCTTCCATTGCAACTGGCGGGGCGGGCGCTGCTGCAGGCTTCGCCGGAGTCGGCTTGGGTTCTGGCGCCTTGGCCACCGGCTTGGCCGGGGGTTTTGCCGGTTTTG
>DIVI01000141.1:1755-3865 GCA_002423305.1 Methylococcus sp. UBA6136
GGTCGGCTTTTGCGTGACCGCTGGGCGCGGCTTGAAAACAGGCTCACCCTTCTCAGCTCTTCCAACCGCCTGATAGGCCTCATACGCGACATAAGCCATGTAGATTGCCGTCACGAAAAACAGAAACTCAAACATATCAATCTCCTCGCTAGGGTAAGGACAGCTCGAACGCCATCTTCTAGGTCTACACGAGGCCCTCCCCGCTGCGGATGAGCCCAACTTTGCACAAAATAGGCTTTCCATGCAAAAAGCGCAATCCCTCTTGCCCGCTTGAAGTAGGGAGTCGGGTTCAACGCGGCGGGTGCCATCCCTGACCAATATGGCCATAATAAAGTCACCCGATTATTCAGCCGCCGGGGAATGATTGGCAGACGAATTAACCAACTCCCAGCTTTAACGCCTGATCACAGAACCCGATGCTTGCCTCAGGCCGACTAAAGGAAAAGCCATTGTCTGCGCGACGCGATGCCATGCCGCGATCCTTGCTTATAGCCCTGCTGTCCGCATTATTGATCCATGGGTTTCTGATTTTCGGTGTGCACTACGAACTGCCGCGCTCGGGGCAACCCAGCCGTATGGCTATATCGATGACACTGGTTCGCCCCAACCCTCCGAAACGGGCGGAGGTTACCTCCGAAACGCCCCCATCGGAACCGGTCCAGACGCCTTTGCCCAGCGCAGTCGCGCCGGAGCCTCCGCCGGAAATCAAGGCTGAGCCAAAGCCGCGGGAGAAGCCGCACGTCCCTGCCAAGCCCGCAGCCAGGAAAGCCCGAATACAACCCGCCACCCCGACCGACTCTGCATCCCCTCAGATGGTAGGACCGCCACGCCCTGAGTCGCAACTTGGATTTGTCGGACCTTCCAAGCCGGCCCCATCAAATGCCTTTGTGGGTCCGCCCACACCCACACCAAAAGCGCTCGCTCAGGCTCAAGAACAACTGGCGGCCAATCAATCCAAGGCCCGCCCCTCCGCCATGCCGAATCCAGCTGGCCAGACGTCGGCAAAAACCGAGGCGCCAAAAATACCGGCAGAATCCAGCCCAGAACTGCCGTCACAGGCCAGCACGCCTGCCCATCCAGACAGGACCGAGGCGGAGCCGTCCCTGCCTTGGGACGATGACGAGGAAGATCAAGCAGACGAGGACGAGAGCGACCTCGCGGCAACCCCCCACCCAGAAGCCTCGGCGCCTCCGATTGAACCGACGGCGGCTGCCCCGCCGGCCAGCCCCAAGGCCATCGCACCAACGGCATCAACCGCACCGGCAAAACTGGCTGCGCAGCCCCCCCCACAAACATCGGCCCGTGTCTCCAGGCCAACACCTCCTCCTGAAGCCAAGGGCAATCCTGTTCCCAGCCATTCCAGACCCTTGGGCGCCCCAGACTCGCCCTTGCCGCAACATCGCCAACCGCCTGTTGCACCGCCATCTAAATCAACAGCGCCGGTCCCCGTATTCGGAAAGGACCGGACTCCGCCAAAGACGATCGAACCCACCCAGGCTGAATCACCGAAACCCGAACCGGACCCGGCCAAGTCGAAAAACCTGGCCGATGCCGAGCCGTTGATAACCCCCAAAACGGCCCCCACCGGCAAATCGGGCGATTCGCAGGCGCTCAAGACACGAAAAAAAACCGCAGCTACTTCACCCAAAAATGGCGACAAAGGAGACAAAACCGGCAAACCCGCCTTTTCCGCCAGCCTATTAAGTCAGCAAATCGCCGAGGTCAGTGCTGATATCTATCGACAGCGCAGTGATGAAATGCGCGACAATAAAATCGTTTACGCGACAGAGGTCAAGACCAATCGGCTGGTCGTGGCCGCCTATGAGCAAGCCTGGCAGGAAAAAGTCGAGCGCATCGGCAACCTGAATTATCCCGACGAAGCCCGGCGCGACAAACTTTCCGGAACACTGATGCTGGCGGTAGGCATCAAGCCAGACGGCAGCATCTATTCCGTTCAGATGCAGAAACCTTCCGGACATGAAGCACTGGACAACGCCGCCCGCAACATCGTCCGCCTTGCCGGTCCCTTTGCCCCGCTCCCCAAGGAAATCCGCGACGAGGTGGATATCCTGGTAATTACCCGAACCTGGCGATTTGATAGTAACTATCA
>DIVI01000224.1 GCA_002423305.1 Methylococcus sp. UBA6136
ACCATGGCCAGGCCCAGCCCGGTGCCTCCTGGTTTTCCCGTGGCAAAGGGGCGGATGCCGGTCTCCAGGAGTTCATCGCTGAAGCCCGGTCCATTGTCGGTGACGGTGATGGCCACTCGCTGATCCCCCTGGGGCCTGATCGCAATCCGGATGTTTCCGGGCCGAGGACCCATGGCTTGTGCGGCGTTGAGGATCAGGTTGAGCAAGCACTGGCGGATGCGGCTTTCGGGCAGCTGGCAGACCATGGGTCCGGGAGAATCCAGAGACAGCCGGATGGTCGGTGGAATCTGGTAGCGCAATAAGGCGACCAATTTCTGGCTCATGAGGGTCAAATCGAATTCCGTAACCGGTGCCGGCGTATGTTTGCTCAGATCAAGCAGCTCATTGAGCAAACGGCCCATGCGCTTTAATTCATCGATGATCAGCGCAATACGTTGGGTTTTGTCGGGATCTTCGATTTCCCGGTACAAATTGGCGCAACTCATCTGGATGCCCGCCAGGGGGTTGCGCAATTCGTGGGCAATGCCCGCCGCTAGTTCACCCACGGCCGCCAGCCGTTCATTGCGAGACAGGCTGGCCTGCTGTTCCAGTAGTGCGCCGGTGGCTGATCTGACCTCTCCTTCCAGGGATTCCGCGTAGTGCCGTTTGTCTTCCTCCAGCTCGGCCAGATGCGACACCATGTCGTTGTAGCTGTTGAAAACAGGCATCAGCAATGGGTCCACCCGCGGTGCCTCGATCGGCGTGTAATCCTCCTTGGAGAGCCGCAACAGCAAGCGTTGTAGATCTTTCAGCGGCGCCAGAATCCGATAGCGCAGGAATACGCCGACCAGAATCAGCAGGCCAAGGGCTGTGGCGAAGACGAGAATGATCTCGTTTCGCGTGGAATGGCTGATGTCCTCGAGCATGGCTTCGCGGTTAAGCGTTTCCGCGTCCATGATCGAACTGGTCACATTCAGGGCCCGCAGCAGCTGGGCTTCCTGTTCTTCCAGTGTGGCTCGAGTATCCGTGAAATCGGAAATGGTTTTCCGAAGTTCCTTTAGCTTGAGTGGGGTTTCCGGGGCCACATGGTGGTCATTGCTGGCTAGGTCGACAATCTCGGCCGTCAGTCGGGATAGTCGTTGCCCCTGCAACTCCCGGTTTTGGGAAATGAAATAGTCGGTTAGCGAAGCCTGTATGTCGCTCGCCACCTGCTGAATCCGGTGGGCATAGGTTACGTAGGCCCGCATGGTTTCCAGCCGCTCGAAATTGCGCCAGATCATTCCGCCCAACAGCGCAAGCACCATCAACAGCAGGCCGAGAACGGCCCATACCCGAAGCTGTGCGTAACGGTAGGGAAACGTGTTCAAAATAACCGGGCAGAAAAATGAAAAGCCCGGGCATTATAAACAGGGGCTCACTGACAGCTTTGGATGTTTGTATCGCACAAAGAACCGGTTACCTGTCAGGTCTCGGTACTGTCAGGAACATAATGCTGCTGGTAATAACAGGCCAATGCCCTCTCGACGACTTCATAAAGGTGCAAGTTTTCGTCCGAAGCTATGCTGCGCAGGATGTCGTTGGATTCGCCGCTCAGCTTCACATTGAGCTGGTGAACCCGATCGGTATGGTGTCTGGAATGCGCAATCCATGACCGGGCAGGACGGCGATCTTTATCGGTCTGGTGTTCGTTGTTGGACATGAGCGTGCTCGCTGAAGACCCTGATTATTTGTGTGACAAAGCTGATTTTCGCCGAACCGACAGCGGATGGCTGGAGGATGCCTCAAGAGAGTCCATACCACATATCCGACACTGGCCGCCGCGATCGATAGAATCCTTTCGGTAGTGCTCGATGAACTCCATGACCGTATGGTCAATGAGGAAAGCGTCCGACAGATCGAAGATCACGGTCTTGCCGTCAGGCAGTTCCGCCAGCTCGCTTTTCAGCGCGATAAAGTTAGAAAAAATCGCCGATCCCTGAATCCGCACTTGAATGGTGTCGGGATCAGGGTAGGTCATCTCGTAGGAAATCTTCAGCAGGTTGCCCAGCTTCACGCCCCGGGCCAGATGAATCATTACCTTGGTCAGGATACCGATCAGAACGCCCACCAGAAGATCGGTGGACAACACACCGACGATGGTGATGACAAAAATCACCAATTGCTCGCGGCCGATGTCCATCGTCTTGGCAAACTCCTTGGGTGAAGCCAGCCGAAACCCGGTATACACCAAAAGCGAAGCCAGCGAGGCCAGCGGAATTTCGTGTATCAGCCAAGGAAAAAACAGGACGAAGATCCCCAGAAACAGGCCATGAAAGAAGTTGGCCCATCCGGTCTTTGCGCCATCGGACACATTAGCGGATGAGCGCACGATTTCCGCGATCATCGGCAGCCCACCGACCAAACTGGCCAACAGATTGCCAACGCCGACGGCGGTCAGATCCCGATTAAGATCGGAATAGCGCTTGTATGGGTCCAGTTTGTCGACCGCGGTGGTGCTGAGCAGCGTCTCCAGGCTACCGACCAGACAGATGGAAATGACCGCACCCCAAAAGGCCGTCGTACCGATCTTTCCAAAATCAGGGAAATAGAAACTGGACAACACATCGTTGGGGAGGCTGACCAGGAACCTCGGACCCACGGTGTACTCATGGTGGGGCAGAAAAGCCTGGTCGGGCATGAACATGTAGACGTGTTCATGATCGAGATCGAAATACCGTTCCAGTGCCATGCCCACGGCAATGACCAGCAGCGGTCCGGGGATTCGCTTGAGTTTGGGATTCCTTACCAGGGCCCAGAGCATGAGAATGGCCAGCCCGGAGAAACCGATCAGGGAAATTTCCGGATTCAGGTTAGCGAGGCTGTGGGGAATTTCGGCGATGGTCGGGAGAATCTCGCTGCTTTCCGGCCTGACGCCCAGCATCACGTGGATCTGCTTGGCCATGATGATGATGCCAATGGCTGCGAGCATGCCATGCACCACCGAGGCCGGAAAATAGGCATTCAGCCGGCCCGCTTTCAACAGCCCCATGAGGATTTGCAGCAGGCTGGCCACGAGAATGGCTGCCAGCGTGTAGTGATAACCGGCCATGGCATCGCCCTCCCCCAGCGACTGCACGGCGGAGAGGATGACGACAATCAAACCCGCCGCCGGGCCGTTGATCGTCACATAGGAACCGCTGATCCGCGACACGACCACGCCGCCGATCACCGCCGAGATGATCCCGCTCATCGGGGGGAATCCGGAGGCCATGGCGATACCCAGACAGAGGGGCAGTGCGATCAGAAAAACCAGAAAGCCGGCGGTCATGTCGGATCGCCAGTTTTCCAGCAAACCGGGGAAGCCGTTTTGCGGGACAGAAACAGAAGATTCAGCTTTTGACATGGAGGTCAGAGGGGTTATGGACTTAGGCGAAAACTAGCCAACTTCATGCCAACAAACCGTCAGCGTTCAATGCCCTGTTTTATAGGGAGGTTTTTTATATGCGCCGAGGATGAGGTACTGACACGATTCGAGTGGCTGGTTCAATACACCCAGCCCGGTGCGGTATCAGCGAGACAGTTCACTCTTCAGTTCAAGCAGGCCCGGATCAAAGGGCGCGGTTTTCAAGCCCTTGAGCACGATTTTGAGTGCGTCCTTGTTCTTGCCCACGGACTGCAGGGCCACGGCATAGACATAGAGAAATCGGGTGTTCTCGGGGGCCAGCTCGGTAGCTTTGCGCAGGGATGGCAGGGCATCCATCAGCTTTTTTTGCCGAACGAGGAGGAGTCCCAGGCTATGCTGCAATGAGGCCGCGGCGGGGTATCGCTCCAAGGCGTCGCGCAGCAAGCTTTCGCCCTCGGCATCCCTGCCGCTCTGGCGATAGAGATCACCGAGATTCACAATCGCTGGAATCCAGCCTGGATCGATGGCAAGGGCTTCCCGGTAGGCGTGTTCGGCCCCCGCAATATCACCCTTGGCGCTGAGGAAGTTACCCAAATTCACCTGAGAACCCGGTTCGTCGGCATTAAGCTGCTGAGCGGACAGGTATTCCTCGCCAGCTAGGTCAAAATCGGCCCGTTCAGCGGATGGAACCTGGTCAGCTGTCACGTCGGCCAGCGTTTCGGCTGCCAGAGCCCGAACAACGCGAACCGGGTCACGCAGGAGGGAGTGAGCCGCTTCCCAACGTTGTTCTGGCGGGACGGCGTCCGTCGCTTCAAGCGCCGTGGCTCGTACCAAGGGATCGGCATCCTGCATGGCCCGCACCAGACTGGGAAAGGTTTCCGGCGTCAGCCGTTGCCCCAGGGCCTCCGCCGCCGTTGCCCGGGCTATGGCCGGCTGATCGGTGGCGCGCAGCAAGGTAACAAGCCGGGATTCGGCGTCGGATGCGCCTGTTCGGGCGGCATGAAGGGTCTCCGCATAATCCTGATATCCCTTAGGTTCATGGCCCAGCCGTTGTCTCAGCGCCTCGGCCGCCCATTGCGGCGACTTGTCCGTGTGGCATTGATTGCACGCATTCGGGGTGCCGATCTTGACGGAAAGATCAGGGCGCGGGATCCGAAAACTATGATCGCGACGGGCATCGACCACCATATAGAGCTTGGCGGGCATGTGGCATTCGACACACTGACTGGCCCTCGAACCCGTCTCATGAAAATGATGCGAAGGCGCATCGAATCGATCGGCCGCATGACATTGCAGGCATACGCCGTCCCCCTCGGCCCGAAGCTTCAGTCTGTGGGGCTCATGGCAGTCACTGCAGGTCACGCCTGCGTGATTCATGCGGCTTTGCAGGAACGACCCGTACTCGTAAACCTCGCCGTCAATCTGACCGTCAGCGTGGTACAGACCCTCTCTGAGCACCGCCGGCAAATGGCTGTTCATCAGCGGATCGCCCGGCCGAACATCCGCGAACCACTGGCCGCGTCGCGAGTGGCAGCGCGCACAGGTTTCAATCTCCTTGCTGCTTGTTCGAGCGGGATCGCGGGCCGCATTCCCCGACGTGGAGTTGATGGCCCAGTGAGCCCCCTTGCGCTCATCGAGTTGGACAACCAGCCCGTGCGTCCTCGGGTCTATCGACTCGTAACCGGGTGTCTTATTGACCAGGGCCACGTGCTGCGAACCCGGGCCATGACAGGCTTCGCAGGCAACATCGATTTCCGCCCAGGTCGTGTGATAGCCGCGAGAGGCCTCATCGTAATGCTTCTTCAGATCGGTGGAATGACAGTCGGCACACATGAAATTCCAGTTCTGCGACAGCTTGGTCCAGTGCAGTTCGTCGCGATGGTCGATCTTTTCGTTGGGATATAGATGGAACCAGCGCTGACCACCGTCCGCTTGTGGTCGGCTGTCCCAGGCGATGGACAGCGCCTGGAGTCGTCCACCCGGCAGTTCGATCAGGTATTGCTGCAGCGGGGTCACGCCAAAGGTGTACTTGATTTCGAAATCTGCTAGCTTTCCGTCCGCGCCGTCTGTGCGCACCATGAACCGGCCGTCTTGGCGAAAGAACTCCGAGGCCACGCCATCCTTGCTGAAGGTGTCACGGTTGAAGTGCGCCAGCACCGTCTGCTCATTCGCCTCCTGCATCGCCAGATCGTGATGCGAGCCCTGCCAGAGCCGGTCCTGCTCGGCATGGCAGCCGGCACAGGTCGCGCGTCCGACGAAGCCGGGTGCGGGGAGAGATGGCGACTGATTCGATGAAAGGACCGTTTCAGGCGGCCAATGGCCGCGGCTGGCCAACAAGCCCGAGGCGAGCAAAAGCAGCGCAATGACACCGGCCGCGACGAGGCGGCGACGGCGTGAATCAAACATGATTCTTTTTCGAGAGCAGAGGCATGGTTTACCAGTAGCCGCTGAACCCGATGAACGGGCCATTCAACAGCGCATTGGTCGAAGCCGGACCCCCCTTGTCGACGTTGTACTTGAGCGCCTTGTAGCCCAGCTCGATGGACAGAGGCACATCAAATGCCGATAGGCGATAGCCGACCATGCCCAGGACGCCTCCGGTGAAATTGACGTTCTGCGCGCCAAAGCCACCGACATTGCCATCCACCATCATGAAGATGTCCGGGTTGAAATCGACAAGAAAGCGGCCGCCCAAGATGGGGCTCGTAAAGCTTTGACTGCTGGAATACTGGCGCTCGATGTAGCCCAGCGGGCCCGCCACCGTGACGCTGTTGTCGAGCCAGATCGTTCTTGCTCCGGCATAGAGGTCCAGCCGATTGGGACGCTTCTTGCCATGCCAGCCCGGTATCTCGGCGGCCGTGGGACCAAACAGCCGATAGGTCAGGCCGTAGTCCATCAAGCCCAGTGAGCTGTCCAGCCCATTGCTCAAGGGGCTGAAGCGCGGTTTGAGGGCCAGGTCGACATAATTGCCGTCGAGGAAAAATCCCACCCGGTCGTAATGGGCCTCCGCGCGCCCCATGAAACCGACCGGAAAACGTCGCGACTTGCTGTTGATGTCGAGAAAGCTGGCATCAATCGAGCGGCTGAAGGGACCCACGTTGTAATTGCCGGTCGCACCAGCCAGCCAGGTGTAGAGCGACAGGTTGAAGCCCCAGGGCGAGGCCGGGGGTTCGGGTAGGGCGGTCGGTGAAGGTGTTACGGTCTCGGCAGCGGCTTCCTTAACGGGCGGCGCGGCCGGGGCCGCGACGGAAACAGCCAGGAGAAAGGACGATAAGGCACCTGAGCGCAGAAAACCCGACTTCATATGAGGATCCAGAAAAATCGAAAAAAGAGAAAAGATGGGGGCAAACGTCAACGCGGCTTATGGGGAGCCGGGAACATCGTCTTCCAGTCTTTCTGCTGGCTGATCATGACCCAGCCGCGCTTCGCCGCCTCGTCGAGCCCCCGGTCCAGTTTTCCAAATGAGGACTGACGGTCATAGGCCGTTTCCCGCTCGGCATCGTCATGATGAACGATCACACCCAGACCGGGATGCGGACCGGCAGTCGTCCATTCCAGCATCTCGAAGTCGCCATCCGAATTGCCGAACGCCGCAATCGGGCGTCGTCCGATCAGCTGGTGGATGCCCACCGGTTTGCCCGCCTTGTCGTCGATGAAATCCATCTCGGGCAGCCGGATCAGCTCTGGCTGGCCGCTCTCGGTCGAGTACTTCACCTTGATCCGGCTACCGATCACCTGTTCGGGCGGAATGCCGTAGACCTTTTCCACCCAGGGACGCATGAACTCGACGCCGCCGCCGGAGACGATATAGGTCTTGAAGCCGTTCGCCCGGAGATAGGCCAGGACTTCCAGCATGGGCTGATAGACCAGTTCGGTGTAGGGACGGTTGTACTTGGGATGACGCTCCGTTGCCAGCCAGTCGCGGACGATACCCTCGAACGCCTCGGTGGTCATGCCGGCATGGCTGGCCATGATCAGCTCTACCAGGCCCTGCATGCCGGTGGCTTGCAGGGCGGCCAGGTCGCCTTCCAGCACGGCCTTGAATGGGGGTGTGATCTTCCATTCCGGATGTTGGGGCGCCAGCTGGCGGACGCGATCGAGGGCGAACGCCAGCTGGACATACATGGGCTGTTCCGACCAGAGTGTGCCGTCGTTATCGAAGACGGCGATGCGTTCACCGGGTGGCACGTAATCCGGTCCGCCCTTTTTCGTTACTTGGGTGACGAACCTGAGAATGGCCTCCTTGGTAGGGCCTTTGTTCCAGGAGGGCAGCGGATCGGCTGCCGAAACGATGTCCGCACGGACCAGTGCCAGCAGAAAAAACAGAGCCAGACCGGCTCCTCGGTTCAGGTGATGTGTCATGAACGGGTGCTTACCTTGAGTCATTGATCTGCCCCGGGTGTTTTCGGGTCGGGGAGCCTACCTGAGCAGCCACTTGAAGAGCCAGGCCTGAATGCCCCGGCCATAGGGTGGATACATGAATTTCATGGCATTCAGCCGGCCCTTGATCAGGACCGACTTGGCCTTCGACATCGTCAGGAAGCCTTCATGGGCGTGGTAATGACCCATGCCGGAGGGCCCGATCCCGCCAAAAGGCAGATCGTCGATGCCCACCTGGAGCATGGCCTCGTTGATGGCCATGGAGCCGGCATGGGTTCGGGTCATGACCCGTTCCTGCAGCGCCTTGTCGTAAGTGAAAAGGTATAGCGCCAGGGGACGTGGTCGCTGGCGGACATAATCCAGCGCCTCCTCCATCGAGTCATAAGGGATCACCGGCAAAATCGGGCCAAACAACTCCTCCTGCATCAGCGTCATGTCGTCGGTCACTTCCGTCACCAGATGCGTGGCCATCCGGAAGCTGCCGTCGCTGATCGTCTCGTCGCTGACCTTGCGAATCCACGCGCCTTTTTCCTTGGCATCCTTCAGCCAGCTGTGCAGTCGCTGGTAGTGGCGCTCGTTGATGACACTGGTGACATCGGGGTTAGCGTTCAGTGTGGGATAAAGCTGGCGGAAGGTGTCGACGTAGGCGTCCAGCACGGCACCCAGCTTGGCGCGCGGCACCAGCAGATAATCGGGCGCCACGCAGGTCTGTCCGGCATTGAAGGATTTGGCGAAAACCAGTCGTTCGATGATATCGGCCAGCGGGATATCGTCGGCGATGATGGCCGGCGATTTGCCGCCCAGCTCCAGCGTGACCGGCGTCAGGTTATTCGCCGCCGCGCGCATCACGTGGCGCCCGACCGGGATGGAGCCGGTAAACAGCAAATGGTCGAAGGGCAATTCGGAAAAGGCCTTGGCCACATCCGCCTCGCCGGTGATCACGGCAACCTGGTTTTCGGGGAAGCCCTCTCTTAACAGCTCGGCCAGGACTTTCGCCGTGCGCGGGGTGAATTCCGACATCTTGATCAGTGCCCGGTTGCCTGCCGCCAGCGCCGCGATCAGCGGCTCTATCGCCAGATTCACCGGATAATTGAACGGTACCATGATGCCGACCACGCCCAGCGGCTGGTAAATCACGCGGGCGCTGGCGGGCTGGAATTGCAGGTCCACGTGCCGACGGCTGGGGCGCATCCAGCGCTTGAGTCGCTTCAACACATAACTGATCTGCTCGACGCAGGGAATGACTTCCGCGATCAATGTTTCGGTGGTGGAGCGTGCCGTAAAGTCGGCGTTTATCGCCTTGGCGATGGCATCCTTGTGCTTCATCAGCAGCACCCGAAGCGTCTGTAAATGCTGACGCCGAGCTTCCAGCGACGGCATGGGGTCCCGTGCAAAGGCTTGCTGTTGCTCGCTGAACAGTTCCTTGAGCCGGAGCAACTCCGCGCTGGAATCCGGGGTTTCAGCAGGTGAAGGCGTGTTTGCGTTCATGGCGGGTTCCCCCGAATCGTATCGAAAAGGAATCTAGGCATCTTCCCGGGTGTAAACCCAGTAGGCGATAGGTACCAGGGCCAGCTCGGCCAGGATGTAAAACACCAGCAGCGATGAAGACGGCACGCCTTCGGTCATCAGGCTGATAAACCGTCCGCTGACCAGCCCGCCCGCGAACAGGCCGGCCACCAGGATGGCGACATTCCGCAAGGGGGCATGAAACGCCGCGTACAGCCAGAAGCCGCCGAGCGCGATGTAAAGCCCCATCACCGCCCGCAAAATATGGGCAATATTCGCATCCAGTTCCGAAAGCCCCAGGAAGGTCCGCGCGAACCATTGCGGGCTGACGCCATAGAGCAGCGCAATCACCGTGACCATGGCAAAGGCAATGATCAGGAAGGATTTTTTGATATGCATGGTGCTTTAGGTCCGGCTGGGTGGGTGGTTAAGTAAGCAGGGGCTCAGTCTCTAATGAGCTCCGATTCAATGATTCTGATGCCAGTCTCCGGTTCAAGGCAGGCGCCCATGAGGGACCGTGCCACGGATTGAGTGGAGACGGCGTGATAACGTCGCGGCAATAGGGATGACAGGTGCTTGCCCAGGAAGAGTCCGAAAGACTCCAGCGGGCGGTTCTGTGAGCGTGGACCGCCGATCAGCAGGGCCGGTCGAATGAGCGTCAGTGAAGGAAAATTCAGAGCGCCCAGATCGCGTTCCGTTTCGCCCTTGACGCGCAGGTAGAAAACGCGTGACGTCGGGCTGGCGCCCAGCGAGGACACCAGGCCAAAGACCGGAGTACCGGCTTCCCGGGCGCATTGGGCCGCTGCCAACACATAGTCATGATCGACCCGGTAAAACCCGGCCCTGGATTTGGCCTGTCTCAGCGTCGTGCCCAGGGCACAGCAGACGAAATCCGCCTTCCACCAGCGGGCATCCGCGGGCAAGGCCTCGAAATCGACGACGGGATTGTCCAGTTTGGTATGGGTGGGAAGAGGTCGCCGGGTGGGCGCCACGACCCTGGAAATTTTTAGGCTAGCCAAAGCCTGAGCCAGCAGAGACTGCCCGACTTGGCCGGTTGCGCCCAGAATCAGAGCAGTTTTCATAATGGGGTGTTCTCGTAAAAGAGGAGGGCGATCCCGCGAGCTTCAACAGCCCGCAAGGTCGCCCTTGCGCGGGAGGCGCCTAGTAGATCGTCCCATTAAAACGATTACAAATAATCCGTTCGGCCTGAGCCTGTCGAAGGCCAATATTGGCAGGCAGTAGCGGTTCGACAAGGCTCTCCTGAGCACAGCCGAAGGGCTCACCGCGAACGGTAATGGTTTTGCTGAAACGCCCTACTAGTTGCCGCTCGGGTGGCCCTTGGTTACCGCTTCCATCACGTTGTCGAGATTGAAGCTGCCCGGTTTCTGGCGGGGCGGGAACTCCTTGAAACTCTGCAGCCATTGTCCGACATAACCCGCCGCCGGCGCGATCATGAACATATGCTCGACAAACCAGCGGTCATAATCCATGCCGATATCCTGTGCCAGCTCAAACGGATCCATCCGCAAATTGGTGAGGAAGGGCGCACGCAGTTTCTCGAAAGGCTCCAGCCAGACATGCAGTCCATGGGCATTCTGCTTCAGGAAGGTGGCCTTCCAGTCGCCATAGCGCAATGCCGCCACGCTGCCGTCATCGGTCCAGTAGATGAACTCCTTGCGCGGCCAGGCGCCTTCACCCTTGAAGGCGGGCAACAGGTTGTAGCCGTCCAGGTGAACCTTGTACTTTTCACTGCCGACCTTCTTCCCCTTTTTCAGGTCCTCAATCACGGTTGAATCGCCCGCCGCCGCCAACAACGTCGGAACCATGTCCTCATGTGCAGCGACGTCGTTGATGACCGTCCCGGGCTTGATGACGCCGGGCCAGCGAATGACGGTGGGCACGCGATAGCCACCTTCCCACTGGGTGTTCTTCTCGCCGCGGAACATGGTGGTGCCGCCGTCCGGCCAGGAGAAGGATTCCGAGCCATTGTCGGTCGAATACATGACAATGGTGTTGTTATCCAGTCCCAACTCCTTCAGCTTGTCGAGCAGCTGACCGACGTGGCCGTCATGCTCGACCATCCCGTCGGCATAGGTGCCGTAAGGCGTCTTGCCTTTCGATTCCGGCTTCAGATGGGTAAAGATGTGCATGCGGGTGGAGTTCCACCACAGGAAGAACGGCTTGTCCGCCTTCTTGGCGCGATCCATGAAGTCCAGCGCGGCCACGGTGACTTCGTCATCCACCGTCTCCATGCGCTTCTTGGTCAGCGGTCCGGTATCTTCGATCCGGCCATCGGCAAAGCTGCGGATGACACCGCGCGGGCCGAATTTCTTCTTCATTTCCGGATCCTTGAAGTAGTCGGCATGCTCGGGTTCCTCTTCCGCATTCAGGTGGTAGAGGTTGCCGAAGAACTCGTCGAAACCGTGGGCCGTCGGCAGCATGTCATCGCGGTCACCGAGGTGGTTCTTGCCGAATTGCCCTGTCACGTAACCCTGTGCCTTGAGCAGGGTGGCAAGGGTCGGATCTTCCTTCTTCATGCCCTCGGGTGCACCCGGTAATCCCACTTTGGTGAGGCCGGTGCGAATGGGGGACTGACCCGTAATGAACGCCGCCCGTCCGGCGGTACAGCTTTGCTGACCATACCAGTCGGTGAACTTGGCGCCTTCCTGGGCGATGCGGTCGATGTTCGGGGTTTTGTAACCCATCATGCCCATGTTGTAGGCGCTGACGTTGAACTGGCCAATGTCATCGCCCCAGATGACAAGAACATTGGGCTTGTCCGAGGCGGACTGGGCGATCATCGGGACCGCGAGGGCCAGGCCCAGCAGCCAGAGTCGGCGGGGGGTCGTGGAAGTTTTCATAAAAGGAAGGTCTCCTTATGGAATGGATCGGTCAGAGATAGAGCAAGGTTAGGCGGTATTATCAAGTAGAAAGCCGGATTTCAAAAGGTTACTTGTAAACCTGAGGCAACATGGGTGTTCGTGATTGAACCTAAGCCGGCATTCTCTGAGCGCCGCCGGAGAGTTTGGGGCTTTCCTGCGGGGGTGACTTCCAGACTCCTGTCCTGGCGACGGCACCGCAGGCCATAATGAGCGTCAGAATCAAGCAGCGAAGGAGCACGCCAAGCCAGCGGAAAATGGGGTTAAGCGGCACAATGATCATGCAAGTCTCTCAAAGAACAGACGAGCACGCCGTCCACTCACATGCCATTCATGACAAATCACCCCGCTGCCGGTTGAATCCTTGCCCCCATGAACCCTGAAAAATTGATTGCCAAATGGTCGCAGAGCCAGGCCAAAGATTCCGTGTTGTCTCTTGACTCAAACCACTTCCAGCCGCGCGATTTCATCGAAACGAGCGACGGCCTGATCTTCGCCGTGGTCGATGGCCAGATCGAGCAGGGTCGGGTGCTGTGTTTTCTCCGTTATCGGCGCGAGGGTGGCCGCCCGGTCAAACTGGGCACCGAGCAGGCCAATGCCTGTCTGGCGGCGCACGATCCCAACCTGGTGTTTGCTTCTCCCCGTCTGGCCGCCCGGCTGCATGGCGTGCCGGTCGACAGGATTGCCCGGCATTACTGGCCCCGCCAGCGAACAGCGGAACTGGCGGTGATGGCCGCGCCCGACCCGATCGAGGCCAAGGCGCAGCGGTGCCTCGCCATATTTCAGGCGGGCGGCATCCCGCTGACGACCATCGGCATCACCGGCTCGTTGCTGATCGGAGCCCAGCGTCCGGCGTCGGATCTGGATTTCGTGATCTATGATCGGGATGTTTTTCATCGGGCACGGGAGGTCGTGCGGGATGCCATCGCGGCGGGTGATCTGGCCGAGCTGGCGGCGGATGACTGGCGCGAAGCCTACGACCGGCGCGGCTGTGATTTAGGTTTTGACGACTATCTGTGGCACGAGCGGCGCAAGCTCAACAAGGGGCTGTGTGACGGGACCAAGTTCGATCTCACGCTGGTGGCGGACGCCGACGAATCGCCCAGTGCGCCGGTCCGCAAGCTGGGCTGCCTATCGCTGACCGCCGAGGTGACCGATGCGAGCCAGGCCTTCGACTTCCCGGCCCGCTACCGGCTGGCCCATCCCGAGATCGGCGAGGTACTCAGCTTCACTCATACTTATGCCGGCCAGGCCCTGGTGGGTGAATGGGTCGAGATTTCCGGACAGCTGGAACAGACCGGGGACGGCGCGCGTCGGATTATTGTCGGCTCGACTCGTGAAGCAACAGGTCAATTCATCAAGGTTCGCCGCGGGCTTCCCGCATTTTCCGCCGTTATCCTGGACATGGACGGGTTGGTGCTGGATTCGGAAACCACCTACTGCGGCGCCTGGCGCAAGGCGGCGGCCGATGTCGGCCATGCGCTGGATGACGGCTTCCTCGAAAGCCTGTTCGGGCGACATGCCGATGATGTGGTGCAGGCGCTGGCCGCGGAGCTGGGGCCCCGCTTCGACCGCGAGGGATTCTTCCGGGCCGCCGAGCGGTATTGGTTTGAGCACATCGAAACCCATGGCATCCCCCGGATGCCGGGGATCGAGGCCCTGTTGGCGAGCTTCCGCGAGGCATCCATCCCTTTCGCGCTGGCCACCAACAGTGATGGCCATTACGCCCGACTCTGTCTGGACCGCGGCGGGCTACCCGAGGCGTTTCCGATCATGGTCACCCGCGATCAGGTCGCACTGGGCAAGCCGGAACCGGATATCTTCCTGGAAGCCGCCCGTCGCCTGGACGCCGACCCGGCCGCCTGCCTGGTGCTGGAAGATTCGGAAACGGGCTTGATGGCCGCCCGCGCCGCAGGCACCCAGCCGATTCTGATCCAGCGGCGGGAGGATTTGCGGGTTCGGCTAACGCCGCTGGCGCAGTTGACTTTCGTCACGCTGGAGGATTTGGTGGATTTGATCAAGTCTCATCCCTAGCCAACGCTTTACACCCGCAGGAATCCGGTGGGCAGGTGCCAAAGCAGGGGCTTGCCATATTGTTATACTTTGTTATAGCTGGCCCATGAAAACGGTGATATGGAAGCCAAAGGCTCTCAAACAGCTAAAAAAGCTGGGCGATAAAGCCATCCAGGGACGAATTCTGGCGGCAACGGCGGGATTGTCGGATTTTCCTGCAACTCCGGGCATCAAGGCATTGACCAGGCATACCGCCGAATATCGTCTCCGAGTCGGCGATTACCGGATTCTATTCAATGTGTTTGAAGCGATCGAGGTGGTGAGCATTGAAAGAAGTGAGGAAGCGAGATGAGCGCACATACTGATTACCAAACCATCCACCATGATGGAAAACCGGCGTTTGTTCTGGTACCCGTAGCCGAGTTTGAACGCATCAAGCCGCTCCTGGAGCGTGACGCGATCAGCGATGTGATACCACAAGCGGTCGTCGAAGCGCATGTGTTGAATGACATCCCTCTGATCCGTGCCTGGCGCGAG
>DIVI01000023.1 GCA_002423305.1 Methylococcus sp. UBA6136
ACGAAGGAGCGGCATCCACCCGCATGGGGCTGCGCGGCATTCCCTACGCGGCCGAGACCGTTGCGGTGGCCCAGGTGCTGGTGCTGATCGAACACACCGGCGCCCGTGTTCACTTTGGCCAACTCAGCAGTGCCCGTGCTCTGCGTTCCATATTGCGAGCCCGTGAAAAAGGCCTTCCAGTCACGTCCGATGTCGCCATCCACCAACTGCATCTGACGGATGAAGCCATCCAGGGATTCGATGCGAACTACCACCTGCGGCCGCCATTGCGTGAGCATTCGGATCTTGAGGCGCTTCGGGACGGGGTGCGGGACGGGGTGATCACCGCCCTCTGCTCAGACCATCAGCCGCACGAACCGGACGCCAAGCTCGATGCATTTCCCGCCACCGAACCGGGCATCGCTTCGCTGCAAACCTTGTTACCACTGACCCTGGCACTGGTCGACGCCGGCGCGATGACGCTGACTCGGGCACTTGCCGCCCTGACCTCCGGCCCGGCAGATATTCTGGGGATCGAAGGCGGGGCGCTGACACTGGGCGGTCTGGCTGACCTCTGTGTCTTCGACCCCGAGCAGCGCTGGACCGTCGACAGCGATACCTGGTTGAGCGCAGGACGCAACACACCCTATTGGGGACAGTCGCTCAAGGGCAGGGTAACCCATACGCTCCTGGGCGGTGGACGCGTCTTTGAATTGAACGCAAGGTGAGGCCATGACGACTCAGGGAACCCTTTTTATCGTGTCCGCTCCCTCGGGCGCCGGCAAAACCAGCCTGGTCAAGGCACTGCGAGTTCAGTGTCCGGGCTTGGCCGTTTCGGTATCGCACACCACCCGCGCTCAGCGACCGGGAGAGGAACATGGCCGGGACTACTACTTCGTCAGCCGAGAGGAGTTTCTCCGCATGGTGGAGGCCGGTGAGTTTCTCGAGCATGCCCGGGTCTTCGACAACTTCTACGGCACGGCTCACCGCACGGTGGAGGCCACACTGACCCTGGGCAAGGATGTCATTCTGGAGATCGACTGGCAGGGCGCCCGACAAATTCGGGAACTGATTGCCGGCTGCCAGTCCATCTTCGTCCTGCCGCCCTCGCAGGCGGATCTGGAGGCCCGGCTCAGCGGCCGCGGCCAGGATGACCCGGCGACGATCGAACGGCGCATGGCCGATGCCATTTCCGAAATGTCGCACTACGGCGAATACGACTATCTCGTCATCAACGACGTCTTCGAGGCGGCGCTGGCGGAACTCACCGCCATCATCACAGCCAACCGGCTGAAAACCCGCCGGCAATCGGCAACGCACGCAGCTTTGATCTCGGCCCTGCTGGCCTGAGGGCGCGCGCCTACAATTGTTCGGCGGAATTGACCCAAGCCTTGAAGGCAGGGGACTGATACTCCACCATGTCCTCCAGCAAGGCCGAAGGGTCGGTATGGGCCAGCAATTGAGCCCGGTTCTCCGGCCGGAGAAAGCCCTCCGCTACCGCTTGGTCGCAAAGCGCCCGCAAGGGCTCAAAATAACCGGCCACATCCAACAGGCCAACAGGCTTGTGATGAAACCCCAACTGAGCCCAGGTCAGGATCTCGAATAGCTCCTCGAAGGTGCCAAAACCACCCGGCAGGGCGATGAATCCATCTGCCAGTTCCGCCATGCGCGCCTTACGGGTGTGCATGGAATCCACCACTTCCAGCCGGGTAATGCCCGGATGTTCGATGAGTTCCCCCGCGAACTCCCGCCCCATCAGTGACTCCGGAATCACGCCGATGACCTGACCACCCGCCTCGAGACAGGCATTGGATATCACGCCCATCAGTCCTATGTTGCCGCCGCCGTAGACCAACTCGAACCCGCGGGCGGCAATCATCTCGCCCATGGCAACCGCCGCATCGCGATATTCGGATCGCCGACCCTGACTCGCGCCACAAAAAACACACAGCCGATGGATGGGAGTTCGCTCCCAAGTCACTGGATTCCGTGATGACGGATGTTTTGGGTTGTTCATGAGAAGAATCTTGTTTCAGGAATATTTTTCAGCGTGCGGAATACGGGTCGCCCGATCCCTCAATTCCATATCTTTGGCGAGCATACCCGCGTTGGCTTAAGCTTCCGCAATGGGGAACGCGGCCAACTTCATCGATGTAACCGATTTCTACTCGACTTCAAGAACGACAACAACTACCTGGAGGTATTCATGAAAACAAGGTCAACGACATTAGTCGCCCTCGCGCTCGGCAGTTCACTGGTCGGCTGTGCGCAAAAAACCATTACGCCGACCTCGTTTAGCCCGCAGTACCGCTCCGAACTGGACCTCCAGGAGGTGCCCAAGGTTAATCGATGTACCTCGCTGTCGGGCGTCGACGTCACGAATGGGTTGGCAAACAACCTCGTGGGCAAGCGGACACTCGAATCCAGCCCCGTGCCGGCGCAGAACATCAGCCTGAAGGGGAACCCAAGCCCGTGGGTTCACGCCGCCTCCAATGCAATGCTTAAATTGTCTGGTATCAACCCGAGCGATCCAAAAGGCCCACGCATGAAGTTGAGCCTGTCAGATATCGCCATCAATGAAAATGTTCATGTGAACTCAGGCTATGACGCACGAGTGACGCTGGACACGACTCTGACGGATCAACATGGCAAGACCTGCTGGAG
>DIVI01000104.1 GCA_002423305.1 Methylococcus sp. UBA6136
CTCGGTCTATGCCGAATGTCTTGCCCAGAGCCAGACAACCCCATCAACCCAACACTAACCCAGGGTCTTGCACTTCAGATTTGAATCCGCCAAGTAATAATTTAACGTGCAACAGTACCAATGATAGATGCCTTGCCAAGAACAAAAGCACTCAGGTTCGGGTATTTCGGATCGGTTCCTTCCAACACTCTGGACATGACCCAGGTATAGGGAAATGGATCACTATAGAAATCTTTCCACGCGTAATCGAAGGCATCACTGGGGAGGGAAATGCTCAGTGCCCAGAGCGTGAATTTAAAGCGATGTTTCTCGCCGAAGACAGGCGGGCACGGCGCGTTATAACCAAAAGCATCCTGGTAGGGACGCCCGCTATAAGCTGCAGCAAAGATCGTGTCATTGACGGCTTCCTGAGTTCCTACAGGCAAGCCTGTACTTGCCCCCTCTCCCAAGTTAGTAACCTGACCAGGAAGATTGAATATCCCCCAGTTGCCGTAGGGCAGGGCGGTGCCACCGTAGGTAAAGTCGAGGTCCTCTACCAGCATGGCAAACGCTTTCGTACCCTCAGGCACTCTCGTCCAGCGCAGCGCAGGCGAGACACCCCCACAGGTATTGGCCTTGGGAATGGGCGAATTGTTGGCAAATCCATCCGCCGACAGGGAGAAAACATCCTGCCCCGGATCATCAGGACTGTCCCAGACCACATCAACCAGTTTTGTGTTTTTCTGGAGACTCCCCGCCAAGACTGCTCGGGTCAAATTGCTCGATTTAAAGTTGGCACGGGTGAGGTTGGCATCCGTCAAATCAGCCCCATAGAGGTCGGCGGCAGTGGCCTTGACACCCGTCAGGTTGGTCCGACGAAGATTTGCATACTGGAGATTGGCACTGACCAATTTGGCCCCGGTCAGATCGGCCTCTTCCAGAGAAGCCTGCCTTAAAATCGCCGCCATGAGATTGGCGTTGTGCAGTTTTGCCCCGGTCAATACGGCATCCTTTAAGTTCGCACCCTGCAATTTGGCGCCATTAAGCTTGGCGCCTGACAGGTTCGCGCCGGACAGGTCCGCTCCATCCAATTTGGCATTGACCAGGTTTTGACCCGACAAATCCATGTTTCGGCACGAGGCTTGCGGTTTGATCTCACAACCGTTGATGACCCGGTTTTTGGCGGCATACGCATCATTGACTCCGAGCAAAACCGCGGCGATTGCTGCAAGTTTCGTCAGCGAGGTGAGGAATGATTTCATGTCCTTATGTGTAATATGGTTTTAGACGACTGATGATACGGCCGAAGAGCAATACAAGACCCATGCCACATATTGATGTGCGACTCTCTCTGGGATTCACGCAATCAAGTCCGCCTGATCGGCACCCGCATGTACGGCATATACCTCAACCAGTGAGTCATATCCCCTATTTTTTCTCGCTCCGCGACCAGCCCCCCCTAGAAAATCTACGATCGGTCTTCGGCGTGATATTTGCTTGAAACGTTGGCTGTGCCTTTGGTGAAGGCTTGGGGCGACAATTTCTGGCAACCGCCATCAAGGAGATATCAATGAAGTTCCTAACCCTGCTATTCCTGCTGATACCCGCTCTGAGCGGGGCCGTAACTCATGAAGATTTGATGAATTTGAAACCGAGCCCAAATGTTAACGAGCATGGGATTGGCATTTTCGTTTACGACGGCATGAATGCCCTCGATGCCCTCGGCCCGTATCAGACACTGAAAAATGCCGGTCTGAACGCCTTCCTAATTTCTCGCAACAAGGACAAGCTGGTCACTTCCAGCGACACCCCATCACGTGGGCTCAAGCTGATTGCTGATAAATCCTGGGATGAGGTCGATCAGGTGGACGTTCTGGTGATTCCTGGCGGTGCCATCAGCACGGCGCGCCTGACTCAGGACAAGGAAGTTTTGGACTGGATCCGGCGAATGGATCAGACCTCATATTTCACAACGAGCGTCTGTACTGGGGCCTGGTTGCTGGGGGAAGCCGGTTTACTTAAAGGCAGAAAGGCAACCACAAATTGGTACCGCGCCAAAGAGTTTCTCGCAAAATATGGCGCCACCTACACGAACGAACGCTATGTCCAGGATGGCAAGTACATCACCTCGGCAGGCGTGACTGCTGGTATTGATATGGCGCTCTATCTGATAAAGACACTATATAACTCAAAGGAATACACACAGGCAGTCATGCTTGATCTTGAATACGACCCCAAGCCACCCGTACGTGGCGGCTCAGTAAAGAAATCAAAACCCATTGTTACTAACAGCATGAGGGTGATGTACGACTGGGCATTTGATCTTGTGCTGCCGGGATTCCGGCCTGCTGACTAACACCACCCCAGACCAAGCAAGCAATGGTTGCCGATGGCATCAGTCAGCACGAGCCGTTTTACTCAATTTTATGCGGTGGCAAACCGGTGGCTTTGGGACTATGTTTAGGGAGGGCAGGGAAGCTACCGATTCAACCCTCACAACACCCTGAACGGGATGCCGGGGGTTGATTGAAAAGTGTAGGGATTTCATCTCAAAAACATGAATAGTCAGGGGATGGCCATGAACCAAAACACCTCGCTTCCGAAGACCGGGACTCAGATTCACAACCTGAGGGAGCTCGAGCATGACCCCTATCATGCCCAAAGGAAATTCAAAGAACCCATGGCCTGCCCGGGTTGTGGCGCCATTTACCAAGGCGGACGCTGGCAATGGGGGCAGGCGACCGCGGGGGCCGATCAGCATCGATGTCCTGCCTGCCAGCGCATCCATGACCGATGCCCAGCGGGTTTCCTGACGATCAGTGGCGACTTTCTCGCTGGGCACCGCGACGACATCCACCACCTCATCCGTAATGTGGAGCAGCGGGAGAAATCAGAGCATGCCCTGAAGCGGATCATCGACATGGAAGAACAAGCCGACGGCGCCCTGCTCGTTACCTTCACCGATCCGCATCTGGCACGCGCTACCGGCGAGGCCCTGCATGGTGCCTGCAAGGGCGATCTGGACTTTCACTATCAGGAAGGCGAATTTCTGTTGCGGGTCACCTGGACCCGATGACGGGTTTACCGGACTTGAAACCGCTCCACATCGATCTGGCCTGAAGTTCAGCCTAGCCGCTCCCTGTGCGGAGTCGGAGCGAGCGGCCAGGCTGGCTACCAGTCGGGTACACCTTAATCCCTACCCACACCCGCCCACCGCGCCGCAAGCGCTGCAGAAATCGCAGCCGTCCTTGCGGATAACGGCGTGGTTGCCGCATTCCGGGCAGCGCTTGCCGGGGCGGATGTCGATGACGCCGGTCGCATGGGTCCGCAGTGGCAACACGTTCTCGGCATCGTAGGCGACGATGCCCATGTCCTCCACGGGGATGCCATTCTCGTCGAGAATCTCCAGAAGGGCGAAGCGGTGGATGATCAGCCGCACCAGATAGGCGACGGTTGAGGGATAATTAGTCTTGCGATTTTCCCCCGGCACCCAAGCCAGGAAATCGCCCTGCGGCTCGGCGAAATCGACCAGTTGCCGCAGCTTGGCGCCGATCCAGGCCGGGTCGATCACCCGCATGTCGTAGGACAGCGATTTGCAAAGCCCGTCCAGCACCTTGGGGTATTCGCCGGACAGCCAGACCGAATAGGGCCGCCGCTGACCGTTGGGCAGCACCAGTTCCTTGAGGCCCATGACGAAGTCGTCGCCGGTGGCGGGGTTGTAGATGTCGACGGTCCAGGACAGCGTTCCGTCCGGGCCGGTCTTGGGTTCCTTGGGTGACATCAACGCGTCCAGAACCGGGGTTTCGCCCTCCTCGGCGAACGCCCCCAGATCGACACAGCGCTGATGCACCAGCCGCGCAAAACCGGCGACCAGGCTGGGTACGCGGGTCAGTTCGCCCTCGGGCGGCAGCGGCAGGTCGAAGGCATCATCGCCTGAGGCTTTCATCAGACTTTCCAGCTTGGCCTTGAGCCAGCCGCGATCGTTGGAGCGCATGTCCATCGACAGCGACTTGGCCAACGCGCCCAGCCCGCGCGGCTGCTCGGCGCCGTTGATCCACACCTCGAATGGCGCCCGCCGCCCATCCTCCAGATGGCCGACGAACACGGCGAACGAACCGCGCGGATGATCGACCAGGAAACACCAGGCCGGATTGCCGCCGGTTGGGCGGGGCCGTCTCCGCCAGCGCAGCGAGGCCAGCGTCGGCTCGGGCACCTGCTCCAGACGAATGCGGCGGTTGGGGTCGGACTCATCGAAATCGGGCGCCGTGCCGGCGGTCTTGACCGCCTGGGCATCGGTCGCCTCCAGCACCACACCGGTAATGAGATTGGGCCGGTAGGTGGCCAAGCCTTTCAGACCATGCCGCCAGGCTTCCAGATACAAGTCCTTGAACGCCTCGAACGGATAGTCGGCCGGCACGTTGACCGTCTTGGAGATGCTGGTGTCGATGAACGGCTGCACCGCCGCCAGCATGCGCATGTGGTCGAGCGCGGCGATCTCCAGCGCCGTGATCCAGTGAGGCGGCAGCTTGTCCGTATCGCTGCCCTCGATCCGGTAGCGGCGCCAGGCATGATCCTCGACGGCATAGTCCTCGACCCCTCCGTCCGGGGTGCGCTTGCGTCGGGTATAGGTCCAGGCGAACGGCGGCTCGATGCCGTTGGAGGCATTGTCGGCAAAGGCCAGGCTGATGGTGCCGGTCGGCGCGATGGCCAGCAGATGGCTGTTGCGCAGCCCATGCGCGCGGATGGCCTCGCGCAACTCGGCCGGAAGGCGGCGGGCAAAGCCCGAGTCCAGATACGGTTCGGCCTGGAATAGCGGGAACGCGCCTTTTTCTTTCGCCAGCTCCACCGAAGCACGATAGGCGGCGTCGCGCAGCGTTTCGGCAATGCGGGCGGCCATGACCCGGGCGGCTTCGGTGTCATAGCGCAGGCCGAGCATGATCATCGCGTCGCCCAGCCCGGTGAAGCCCAGGCCGATACGGCGCTTGGCCATGGCCTCGGCTCGCTGCTGCTGCAGCGGCCAATAGGTCAGGTCCAGGACGTTGTCGAGCATGCGCACGGCCAGTGCCGTCAGTTCCGTCAGCCCGCCAAAATCAAACGTCGCCCGCTTGTCGAAGGGTGACTCGACCAGTTGGGTCAGGTTGATCGAGCCCAAGCAACAGCAGCCGTAATCGGGCAGGAACTCCTCGGCGCACGGGTTGGTCGCCTCGAATATCTCGCAATAGTGCAGATTGTTTTCGGCATTCGCGCGGTCGATGAAGAGGACACCCGGCTCAGCATGGTCGAAGGTGGAGGCCATGATCTGCTCCCACAACTCGCGGGCCGGCAGCGTGCGGTAAATCCAGACACCGTCGTCTCGTCGCCGGACCGTCGCCCGAAGCGCTTCGGCCGGCTCGGCCCGGTGCACCAGATCCCAGTCGGCATCGGCTTCGACGGCGCGCAGAAAGGCGTCGGTGACGGCGACCGAGATATTGAAGTTGGTCAGCTCCCCGGCGCGATCCTTGGCGTGGATGAAGTCCTCGATGTCCGGGTGATCACAGCGCAGCACGCCCATCTGCGCGCCGCGCCGGCTGCCGGCCGATTCGACAGTTTCGCACGAGCGATCGAATACCCGCATGTAGGAAATGGGGCCCGACGCGTTCGAGGCGGTGCCCTTGACCCGCGCGCCCCTGGGCCGGATGCGCGAGAAGTCATAGCCGACGCCGCCACCCCGGCGCATTGTCTCGGCCGATTCGCGCAACGCGATGTAGATGCCGGGCTTGCCGTCCGTATCGGGTTCGGAGATGGAATCGCCGACCGGCTGCACGAAGCAGTTGATCAGCGTGGCCTGAATGTCGGTGCCGGCTGCCGACATGATGCGGCCGGCCGGGATGAATCCGCGCTCCAGGGCATCGCGGAAGCGCGGTTCCCAGGTATCGGGGTCGGGCTCCACCGAGGCCAATGCCCGGGCGACACGGGCATGAATGTCAGCCACCGTGGTTTCACCCGGCTTGGCGTATTTTTCTCTGAGAACGTCTTCAGAAATCGGCTGGGTTGGCATGGGTTCCCCCTTGGTTACGGCCATTGTAATCCGGTGATCAACGCCCGTGGCGCCAAGAAAAAGGCCGTATCCGCCAGCTTGGTTGAGCCAGCGGGACACGGCCTTTCAGCACTGCCGAAACAGTCGAATCAGGTCTTGTGATAAATCTCCGCGCCGGTCTTGACGAACTCCTCAGCCATTTCCTCCATACCGGCTTCCAGGGCCGCTGCGGTTTCCAACCCGTGGGTCTGGGCGTACTCACGCACATCCTGGGTGATCTTCATCGAACAGAAATGCGGCCCGCACATGGAGCAGAAGTGGGCCAACTTGGCGCCTTCCTGTGGCAGGGTTTCATCGTGGAATTCCAACGCCTTTTCCGGATCAAGCGACAGATTGAACTGGTCGGCCCAGCGGAATTCGAAACGTGCCTTGGACAGCGCATTGTCGCGAGCCTGAGCACCGGGATGGCCTTTGCCCAAATCAGCCGCATGGGCCGCAATCTTGTAGGCGATGATGCCGTCGCGCACATCCTGCTTGTTGGGTAATCCCAGGTGCTCCTTCGGCGTGACGTAGCACAGCATGGCGGTGCCATACCAACCGATCATCGCAGCACCGATGGCGGAGGTGATGTGGTCGTAGCCCGGAGCAATATCCGTGGTCAGAGGGCCCAGCGTGTAGAACGGCGCCTCATGGCAATGCTTGAGCTGCTCGTCCATATTGGCCTTGATCATGTGCATGGGCACGTGACCGGGTCCCTCGATCATGACCTGCACGTCATGCTTCCAGGCGATCTGGGTCAGCTCGCCGAGGGTGCGAAGTTCGGCGAACTGTGCGTCGTCATTTGCGTCAGCAATCGATCCAGGACGCAGACCATCGCCAAGCGAGAAAGCGACGTCATAAGCCTTCATGATCTCGCAGATATCCTCGAAATGGGTGTAGAGGAAACTTTCCTTGTGATGAGCCAAACACCATTTCGCCATGATGGAGCCCCCGCGGCTGACGATGCCGGTGACGCGTTTGGCAGTCAGTGGGATGTGCGCGAGCCGGATGCCGGCATGGATGGTGAAGTAATCCACGCCCTGCTCGGCTTGCTCGATCAGTGTGTCGCGGAAGATCTCCCAGGTCAGTTCCTCGGCGCGGCCGTCAACCTTCTCCAGCGCTTGATAAATGGGCACGGTGCCGATCGGCACCGGTGAATTGCGGATGATCCACTCGCGGGTTTCATGTATGTTTTTGCCGGTAGAGAGATCCATCACCGTATCGCCACCCCAGCGGATGGACCAGAGCATCTTTTCGACCTCTTCCTCAATTGACGAGGTGACGGCGGAGTTGCCCAGATTGCAGTTAATCTTCACCAGGAAGTTACGGCCGATGATCATCGGCTCGGATTCGGGGTGATTGATGTTGTTGGGGATGATCGCTCGTCCGCGCGCCACCTCGTCGCGGACAAATTCGGGCGTGATGATGTTGGGGATGGCCGCCCCGAAATTTTCACCGGGATGCTGGAACCGATACATCTCGGCGATGGCATCCAGCTTCTGGTTTTCGCGAATGGCGATGTATTCCATCTCCGGCGTGATGATGCCCTGCCGGGCATAGTGCATCTGGGTCACATTGGCGCCGGCTTTGGCGCAACGTGGATTGCGAATGTGCTCGAACCTCAGCGCGCTCAGGGCGGGATCATTCTGCCGGGTATGCCCGTAGCTGGAACTGGGCCCGCTCAGCTGTTCCGTATCCCCGCGTTCCTCGATCCAACGCTCACGCAGCGCGGGCAGCCCATGACGCAAATCGACACTAACAGCCGGGTCGGTGTAGGGGCCGGAGGTGTCGTAAACGTATATCGGCGGATTCTTCTGGGCGCCCGTGGCGGTGGGGGTGTCGGACTGGCTGACCTTGCGCATGGGAACGCGAATATCGGAACGGCTGCCCTGGACATGGACCTTTTCCGAGGCGGCAAAAGGCTGGATGGATGCCCGCTTGGCGGTGACGGCATCGTGGAGGTGGGTATCAGGGACGGCATTCATCGCATGCTCCTCGGCATAATGACGGTATCAATGTCAGCGCAGGAGCGAGGTCTGAACAGATGACCGGAAAAAATCCGGCCTCTTGAACAGGCTTTCCTACGCCGGTACTAACCGGGTCAGGTTCGAAGGGTGTGTCTCAGCCCGGCAGCGGATGGTCTTCTATCGCGCCGGGCACCCCTAGCCCTAGGTTGGCGAGTAAGCTAATGCATGATGCCAGGTTTGGCAAGGCAGAGCGCTTTATCGGGCGTCACGGGTCACGGGAGGGCCGATGGTCAGGCTGGTTTGCCAGTTATTGGACGGGTCGCGCTCCTTGTAAAAGCGGACTTCAACCTTGGCTGGATCGCTCCCTTTCGAGAACAGCGTGGCTTCGCCGGTTTGCCCAGCGGGGTGGGTGACTGTCCATTCCTGGCCAAGACAACGCTGGACAATGCCGAGGCCGTCTTGATAAGCGGAACGCGCGGATGCCTCGTTGCCCTTGTTCCAGGCGCAGGCGTAATTGGTTCGCCCTCCACCCCAGCCAATCACGTCACACTGGGTTCCGGCGATGATCGGTCGGGCATCCCATCGAGTATGGTCGTAATCGGTAGTCCCACTCCCACGAAGGGCGATGAAACCCGTGCTCGCCTGAGCCAGCACGCCTTTAAGCGAAGTGCAGGCCTGACCTTCGCTAATCGCGGCCGTCGGCTTTTGCATGCTTTGGGAGCACGCAACCACCAAGCCGCCAAGGGCGACCACTACAACCGACTTCGCAAAGACTCCCCGCATTGAATGATCAGACTGAGACATGAGAACTTGACCTGTCTTTATGAATTAACTGGAAGCAAGTCACCGACTGATGCAGACCAGAACAGCGACTTTGCACGGACTTCGATACTACCACCCACCCCTCAGACGAAGAAACCACCCGGGGCAGAAGAGACGCGGTGGCATTGCGAAAAACCAGATGGGATGCATGGCAACAATCCGCTTATATAACTTTTGGCTCTATGTGTATTCAATTTGATTCTTGGGGAATCCATGCGCTGATTGCTACGATGTCCGGTTTGGGGAAAACGGGGCATCGCCTTGATGCCGGGTCCGTCACCCCTCTATTTTGAGGTATGACTTTAATGGTCGTTGATGTGGCGCAGATCATTTCCGGGCTACTGGTGGGTTTTCTGGTCGGCTTGACCGGTGTTGGCGGCGGGTCATTGATGACACCCATCCTGGTATTCATTTTTGGCTACGCGCCCAAGGCAGCCGTGGGAACCGACCTTTTATTTGCTGCGATCACCAAGACGGGTGGCGTATTTGTGCATCACGGCAAGCATCGCTCAGTGGAGTGGAAAATCGTAGGGCAGCTTTGCCTGGGCAGTATTCCCGCCGCACTGCTGGTGATTTACCTCATGGAAAATGTCTTCACCAAGGATGACACGATTACCAGAGTGATCAGCAGCAGCCTGGGCGTGGCGCTTATTTTCACCTCGCTGGCGCTTTTTGTCCGAAATCGACTGATATCGCGCCGGCAGCAAGACGAAACCGCCATCGAACGGATCACGCACCAGGAACGTTTCGGGCGCTGGCAGGGCGCTTTGACCCTCTTGGTCGGACTGGTCCTGGGGGTTTTGGTCACGCTGTCATCAGTGGGCGCAGGTGCGCTCGGCACCATTGCACTGCTCTTCCTTTATCCGCGTCTCGCTACCGTTCGTATTGTCGGCACCGACCTGGCGCACGCGATCCCGCTCACAGCGGTTGCTGGCCTCGGCCATATGCACATGGGGAATGTTGACCTGGGACTGCTGGGAAGCTTGTTGATCGGTTCCTTGCCTGGCATTTACATCGGCAGCCACCTGAGCGCGAAGATTCCGGAAAGAGTCCTGCGCCCCATCCTGGCAACACTCCTGATGATCATCGGCATCAAATTCGTGATGTGAGGGCTAACGCCCACTCAACCGGATTGATCGACACGAAAACAGCCGACGATGTGATCGTTGACCAGGCCGACGGCCTGCATATAGGAATAGCAAATAACCGGGCCTACGAAGGTGAATCCGAGCCGCTTCAGATCCTTGCTGAGCCGGTCAGAAATCGCTGACCGGGGCGGAAGGGCGGCCAGATCAGGCCATACGTTGTTGATGGATCGACCCTCTACAAAGCGCCAGAGATACTGATCAAAACTGCCAAATTGTTCCTGAACGGCCAGGAAAGCCCGTGCATTGTTCACGGCTGACTTAAGTTTTAGCCGGTTTCGTATCAGGCCCGAGGTTTGCATCAGTTCAGCCATCTTTTCCGTCCCATAACTCGCGACTCTTGCCGGGTCAAAACCGTCAAAAGCAACCCGATACGCCTCGCGCTTGCGGAGCACCGTGACCCAGGACAGTCCGGCCTGCGCGCCCTCGAGCAGCAGAAATTCGAACAGCCGCCGATCATCATGTTCGGGTACGCCCCATTCAGAATCGTGATATTGCCGCTCCAGCTCAGTCCGCTCGGCCCACGCGCAGCGGGAGCGCGGTTGACTCATTCGCCGCAGCCCCCTTGCTCCCAAGCCTTCCAGACGGGCTCTAGCCCAACAGGGAGTGCGGGTAGCCGCCCCAGCTTGGGCCAACCCTCATCGGGACCATGAAAATCGGAGCCGCACGAAGCCAGTAAACCAAAACGCGAGGCCAAGGCAGCGCTGGACTGAACCTCGCCGGGTGAGGCTGTGCCGGACAGGACCTCCAGACCCTCGCCACCCATGTCCTTGAATTCCCCCAGCAATCGACGTAACCAGCTGCCCGTCAATTTGTAGCGCTGTGGGTGGGCCAGCACGGCAACCCCGCCCGCATCACGTATCCACTGGATTGCATCAGCGATGTCGGCCCAGCGGGTGGAAACATAGCCAGGCTTTCCTGCCGTCAAGTAGCGGCCAAAGACATCCCTGACATCGGCGGCGAGTCCCCGCCGGGCTAGGCAATAGGCAAAATGTGTTCGCGTGATCATGCCCCCAGCGGCCATGGTTTGGGCTTCTTCAAAAATCCCAGCAATCCCCGCCTTATCCAGCCGCTCCCCCATTTGCACCGCACGTTCGGCCCTGACCTTCTGCAACTGGCTCAAGCCAGTCTGCAGCGGGGCATGGTGCGCATCGATATTCAGACCGACCACGTGCAGGGTTTTCTTTTCCCAGGTCACGGAGACTTCCACGCCCGGGACTATATGGATGCCGGCGCTCTGCGCTGCGCGCGCAGCCTCGGGCAAACCTGCCGTCGTATCGTGGTCAGTGAGGCCCAATACCTTGACCCCGGCGGTCGCCGCCCGCTGCACCAAATCAGTCGGCGAATAAAAACCGTCCGACGCAGTCGAGTGGGAGTGGAGATCGTAAACGGTCAAAGGCCCCGGCTTCTGGCTGCTCATGCAGGCTCCATCCGAGCTTCAATCCCCTGGGACCTTGGGCCAGGCGCGCCATAAAGCTTGGAATAAAGTCCCTCCCGCGCCATAAGGGTTTCGTGATTGCCATCCTCGACGATGAGTCCGTCCTCGAAGACCAATATTCGATCGGCATGGGTAATGGCACTGAGCCTATGCGCCACGATCAGGGTCGTGCGCTGGGCCAGAAAATCATCAAGGGATCGGTAGAGATTGGCCTCGGTAACATTGTCGACCGCAGAGGTAGCCTCATCCAGAATGACGACCCTGGGGTCGGCCAGCACCATCCGCGCAATGGCCAGTCTTTGACGCTGACCACCCGAAAGACGTACACCGGATCGCCCCACCACCGCATCAAGACCCTCGGGTGCCTCTTCGATCACGTCACGCAGCTGAGCGATCTCCAGTGCCCGCCAGAGATCCTCGTTCCGGGCATCCCGACCAAGCGTCAGATTGGATCGCACGGTATCGTTGAACAGTACGGGGTGCTGAAGCACGGTCACGACATGCTCCCGCACGACATCCATACCAATCTGATCCATGGGCACCCCATCAAAATAAACCATGCCTTGCGTCGGAGGATAGAGACCGATGAGCACCTGAACCAGTGTCGACTTGCCACCCCCGCTGGCCCCGACCAGAGCGACCTTTTCGCCGGGTGCAATATCCAGCTGCAGTCCCTGCAGCACCTCGCCACCATGGGGATAGGTGAAATGGAGGTTATTCACGTGGACACCCACCGTTTTCTTGCCAAGAAAAGGATTGTGCCGATGTGGGTAAATCGGCTCCAGCTGGCACGCGCAGAACTGGTTCAGCCGATCAAGTGCCGCGTTGGCGCCGTAATAGGCATATTGCATGCCCAGGATCTCCTGGACGGGCGCCATCATGAACCAAAGGTATCCCGATACCGCCATCATTTCGCCAATGGTCAGGTCCGAGTAAACCACCATGAAAAGCGCCAAGCCGCGAAATAGATCAAAGCCGGTTAGAAACACCAGAAAACTCAGCCGGCTGGCGGCATCACTCTTCCAGACATAGGCGGCGGAATGCTCACGGACGCCCCTGGCGGCATCCACCAGACGACCGAAATAATGCTGCTCCCGGTTGCTGGCCCGAATCTGCTGAATGGCATCCAGCGTCTCGGTCAGCGCCGTCTGGAAAGCGCCAATCGCAGTGTTTTCCCGTCGCTTGAGCAGCTTGACCTGCTTGCCCAACACCTTGGTAAAAAAAATCACCACAGGATTGAGCAGCAGAATGAACAGCGCAAGACGCCAGTTCATCCACAGCAGTACCGCGGCGGTGCCGGTCAGCGTCAGAACCGCCACCAGGCTCCTGGCCACGGTATTACCGATGAAGGCATCCAGCGTATCCAGATCAGTCACCAGGTGCGTCACGACGGCACCGCTGCCGAGGCTCTCGTATTCCGCCATCGAAATTCGCTCCAATCGCCCAATCAGATGTGAGCGGATGCGGAAAACGACATCCTTGGAAATCAAGCTAAAGGCTCGGGTCTGAATAACGTTGAAGATCGCGGCCAGCAGACGCAGCAGCATCGTCAACAGGAGCAAGGTCAGAATGTAGCCTGTCGGCCCCTGCCAGCCTTCCGGCAGGATACGGTTCATCGCCCCGATCGCCACCCCTGGATGATTCAACAATACTTCATCCACCAACATCGGCAACAACAACGGAACGGGAACGGCAGCAAGCGCAGCCAAAACAGCGACCCATTGGGCAAGAATCAACTCCCTTTTGTGCCGCAGCACCACGCTCTTGATATAGCGCCAACCCAGCGGAGCACTGAGCACCTGTTCCGGTTTTGCAGTCATGTTGCCATTGAAATCTTGTTGCTATTCATCTCGCCACGGAAAGGGCCGGTGCGGCCGGGAAGGGCACCATCCATCGTGGCCCATACATCGGCTCCCCTCGCTTTAACCGACCAGGCCATCTGATACAATGCCGCGGAAATTCGGGGCTGACGGGATGTCTACCATCGGAAAATCTCTCTTTAGGAAACACCCATTACGACCCACTGCATGGCGAAGGCGGGCTGTGAGTTTTGGGGATGGCGATCCCCTCTTGAGGCGGAGAGTATAAATGCTCCAAACAGTCCGGGCTGGCACGATTCGTTTTGCCCCCCCCGGAACCCGGCCATGGGCTTACCTAATATATCCCCGAAACAATCAATAACAATCTTAAACATCGGCATGCCAATGACAGTTACGGAAACCCCCCCGAGCCATTCTCGCCAATCCCATTACACCCGGGAGGATCTCCTCAGTTGCGGACGTGGCGAACTTTTCGGGCCCGGTAACGCTCAATTGCCGCTACCCCCCATGTTGATGTTCGACCGTATCACGCACATTGCGGCAGAAGGCGGAATCTTCGACAAGGGGGTGATAACCGCCGAGCTGGATGTGTCACCTGACCTCTGGTTTTTCGACTGCCACTTCAGGCATGATCCGGTCATGCCTGGNNGCACTGGGCGTGGGAGAGGTCAAGTTTCGGGGACAAGTGCTCCCCGAAAACAAACTGGTTACTTATCGCATAAACCTGAAAAGGGTGATGATGCGAAAATTGGTAATGGGGATCGCGGACGCCGAAATGGAATGCGACGGCCGGGTCATTTACGAGGCCAACGACCTAAGAGTCGGCCTTTTCACCTCCACAGACGACTTCTGAGGAGCAAAGATGATGAAACGTGTTGTTGTTACCGGAATCGGTATCGTATCCAGCCTTGGCAACAATAAGTCCGAGGTCACCGAATCCTTGAGATCGGGCAAGACCGGGGTAAGCTTTAGCGAAGAATATTCCGAGCTGGGGTTCCGCAGCCATGTGCACGCCCCGATCACGATCAATACCGAGGAGCTGATCGACCGAAAAATTCGCCGTTTCATGGGCGAAGGCGCTGCCTACAACTATTTGGCCATGGAAGAGGCGATTGCCGATGCCGGTTTGCCCGAGTCGCTGGTATCCAATCCACGTGCCGGATTGATCATGGGCTCGGGTGGCCCCTCCACCTCGAACCTGCTCATGGCATGGGATACCTTTCGCGAGAAAGGCATCAAGAAGGTCGGACCTTATATGGTGCCACGCACCATGTCGAACACCAACTCTGCCTGTCTGGCTACGCCGTTCAAGATACAGGGCGTCAACTACTCCATAAGCTCCGCCTGCGCGACCAGCGCCCACTGCATCGGCAATGCCGCCGAGCTCATTCAACTGGGCAAGCAGGACATCATCTTCGCGGGTGGCGGTGAAGAACTCCATTGGACGTTGACTGTACTGTTTGATGCCATGGGCGCGCTCTCATCAAAGTACAACGATACGCCCGAGCGGGCTTCCCGAGCCTATGATGCAGATCGTGATGGCTTCGTCATTTCTGGCGGCGGGGGGGTGCTGGTGCTGGAAGAACTTGAGCATGCCAAGGCGCGCGGCGCGAGAATTTATGCCGAACTCACTGGCTATGGCGCTACCTCCGATGGCTACGACATGGTTCAGCCCTCCGGCGAAGGCGCCATACGCTGCATGCAACAGGCCATGTCGACCATTCAGACTCCGATCGACTACATCAACGCTCACGGCACCAGTACGCCCATTGGCGATATTCGCGAACTGGAAGCCGTCAAATCCGTGTTTGGAGCAGTCATTCCAAAGATCAGTTCGACAAAATCCCTGTCCGGGCACTCGCTGGGCGCCGCTGGCGTTCATGAAGCCATCTACACGCTTCTCATGATGGAGAATCGCTTCATCGCCGCATCTGCCAACATCGAAAATCTGGACCCCGGCGCTGAGGGCGTGCCCATTGTCAGAGAACGCCTGGATAACGCTCAAATAAACACCGCCATGTCCAACAGCTTCGGGTTTGGCGGCACCAACGCCAGCCTGGTGTTCCAGCGGCATGACGGATAGGGCGACCGCGGAGCTCAGCGAGAAGCAACGCTACGACTTCAACAAACTGCAGAAACGTCTGCGCCGACTGACGGGTGAGGCTATCGCCGACTTCAACATGATCGAAGCAGGCGACAAGGTGATGGTCTGCCTGTCGGGCGGGAAAGATTCCTACACGCTTCTTGACCTGCTCCTTAGCCTGAGACTGAATGCCCCGATTGACTTCGACATTGTCGCGGTCAACCTCGACCAGAAACAGCCAGGCTTCCCCGAGGACGTCCTGCCGGCTTACCTGAAGGAACGGCAAATTCCCTTCCACATCATCGAGCAGGACACCTACAGCATCGTCAAACGGGTGGTCCCAGAGGGCAAAACCACCTGCGGACTCTGTTCCCGACTGAGGCGGGGCCTTCTATACCGCTATGCCACAGAGAACGGGGTGACCAAGATCGCCCTCGGGCATCACCGCGATGACATTCTGGAAACTTTCTTCCTGAACCTGTTTTACGGTGGGACGCTGAAGGCAATGCCCCCCAAGTTGCTCAGCGACAATCGGGAACACATCGTCATTCGGCCCTTGGCCTACTGCAAGGAGAAGGACATCGACGCCTACGCTCGCATACGCGCCTTCCCCCTGATTCCCTGCAACCTTTGCGGTTCACAGCAGAATCTCCAGCGCCAGGCCATGAAGGAGATGCTTAGGGATTGGGATAGACGCTCCCCCGGGCGCGTAGAGACCATTTTTACCGCCCTGCAGAATATCGCTCCCTCGCAACTGGCTGATCGCCACCTCTTTAACTTCGCCATGCTGGAGGAACTGAGAGGGCAGGCTTTAGACCCCGTCGCTGTTGCCGGGGAAGGTTTGGATATTCTGGCCCGATGAACCCAATTCAGGCGAGCAGACGGGGGGCACGCAAGCTACTCGAAAAAATAGGCTATTGCATTTCACTTGAATGTTATTTATAAATTGTCCCGTGCTTCGTGCACTACAAACTATAACTTTCAAGTGTTCAATCAGGAGGTTCCTTATGAAGAAGTTGCTCTGCGTTGTTAGCGTACTGATGTCTCTGGTCGTTGTTGGCTGTGGCAACTCCCCAGACGGCGACGGTCAGAAATTGGAAGCACCTGCTGCTCCTTCTCTGTAAGCAGAGACCCCGCCTGAGTACCGCGTTGACGCACTAGCACACAAGGGAAAACTCCCACACAAAAACTGCGATAAGCGCTTCAGGTTCAAAATAAACCCGGGTTCCCCCCGGGTTTTTTTTGAACAAAATCCTCACAAAGCGCGTCAATTTGCCGCAGCCGGGGGCTTTACCACGGCTTGGATTTGGGCCAAACCCGACTTGACAGACCATGGCCACCCTGTAAGATAACCCGTAGCGCTAGACGCTAACTGAAGCCATTCATTAAGCTAACAAAAATCTAGAAGGGTATAAGCACATGGGAATGATCCTCGACTTGGTCGAAAAAATGAGATCTCCGGTTGGTATCACGGTCACTCTGGCTATCGTTGCCGCTGGCGTATTTTTCGTACGCTGGGTCTTCAACGACGAAGAGCCCAAGTAATCCGCTTGCCATGAGGCGGGCATGGGTGTCATGGGCGGGATTCGTCCCAACTCGGCACCCGTCCTTGCCCTTAAGGGCCCATCTTCTATTTAAGTTGATCATAGAACGTTAATCCTTAACGTCAGCTTCTGCCGTTGAAGCACAATCTTGACTTAGTCACTACTACCGCAAACAGGCGGGCACTATGAGAATCCTGATAACCGGCGGAACAGGCTTCATCGGACGCAAACTCTGTCGCCACCTTGACGCACAGGGCCACCAACTCACCGTCCTCGCGCGAAATCCTGCCAAGGCTAGACAGACGCTTAGCCCAATCGAATTCAATATCTTATCGTCCCTTGATGAATGGGAACCTCGCATCAGCTTTGATGCGGTGATTAATCTGGCCGGCGAACCCATCATGGCAAAGCGCTGGACCGAGAATCGCAAAAGAACCCTCTGGGAAAGCCGGGTCGGATTGACCGAAAAACTCGTGGAACGCATGACCTCGGCTCAACATAAGCCAGCCGTATTCATTAGCGGTTCCGCCGTGGGGATTTACGGTGATCAAAATGACGCGGTGCTGGACGAAACAAGCCCATTCAAGGATGAATTTGGTCACCGACTTTGCAGTGCCTGGGAAAATGCAGCCCTCCCGGCAGAAAAGTTAGGAATTCGCGTTTGCCTGTTGCGAACGGGATTGGTCATCGGCAAGCATGGGGGCTTTCTGGAACGGTTGCTTTTACCCTTCAAACTCGGGCTTGGCGGGCGAATCGGTGAGGGTCGACAATGGATGTCCTGGATCCATATCGAGGACCATATCGCCTTATCCCAACACCTGCTCGAGTCACCCAATGCAAGAGGCCCTTACAACGCCACGGCACCGAATCCAGTGACTAATGCCGAATTCACTCGCGAACTGGCAAAGTGCCTCCAACGGCCCGCGCTGCTTGCAATTCCTGCCTGGTTATTGAAGCTTGCGATGGGCGAGATGGCCGAACTCCTTTTGGGTAGCCAGCGGGTATTGCCCAAGAAGGCTCTCTCCAGCGGTTTTAAATTTTCCTATGAGACCCTGGAACCGGCCCTGAGTAACGTCCTGGCAGAAAAGGTCGAGCCTATTTAACGACTCAAATCTTTCCCGATTCCAGCAATGGGACTACCCAGAAGTGAATGCCGGCATCTGCAAAATCGCCACGCAAACGCTCAAGCATGAGATTCACCTCTCCCTCCTGGGCATGTACCTCAAACCGAATTTGCCGCTGCCGGCCCGACACCTGCTCAGCCACCGTCAGTGACTCATGGCTTGCCGAATGTCCGTTGATCGGACCGCTGCAAAAGCCATGACTTGACGCATGCTCCAGAAGCCAATCGACCAGCGGCTCCTCGAGACCGACCGGCGCAATCAATGTCAGCAGTGACGCCCCCCCCATCACGTCCGCCCATTCGGCATGGTGTCACCGAAGCGCCGATATAAAATGGGTAACAGGACCAAGGTCAACAAGGTGGAGGTGCAAAGCCCTCCAACACCAACGACAGCCAAGGGACGCTGAATCTCGGAACCCGGTCCGGTAGCGAACAGTAACGGTATCAAGCCAAAAGCGGCGATACTCGCCGTCATGAGTACCGGCCTCAGTCGTCGCATGGCCCCCTGGAGCACGACTTCGTCCATTGGCCGGCCCAGCGCCCGTAGCTGATTGAAATAACTCACCATGACCACCCCGTTCAACACCGCAATTCCGAGCAGGGAAATAAAGCCCACCGAGGCCGATACCGACAGATACTCCCCGGACAACCAGATTCCATAGACCCCACCGATCAAAGCCAGCGGGACATTCGCCAACACCAACAGCGCCTGCCGAACCGACTGGAAGGTTGAGAACAACAATAAAAAAATGAGCAGGAGCGCTATGGGAATGACCACCGCCAATCGGGCGGCAGCCCGCTGTTGGTTCTCGAATTGGCCTCCCCATTGAATAAAGTAGCCCTGGGGCAGGCTAACCTTCTCGGTTACGACTCGCTTGGCATCCTCGACAAAACCAACCAGATCACGGCCCTCTACATTGCTACGGACAACCGAGAACCGTTGACCGCGCTCCCTCGATACGGATACGGCCCCTTCGACGAGTTTGATGTTTGCGACGGCAGACAAGGGAACCCGCTGCCCATCGGGCAAAGCGATCTGCAAGGTCGACATATTGGCCGATTCGCCGGAGCCTCTCAGCAGCAAAGGCGTCCTCCGGACGCCCTCCTGAACGATGCCCAGTTTGAGACCCTCGACTTGAGCCCGCAAGGTATCGGCCAATGAATCGGAATCCAGGCCGAGTCGTCCTGCCGCCAGACGATCGACCTTCACCACGAGATATTGCATGCCCTCATTGCGCAGGGTAAAGACATCCGAGGCACCCTCGATACCTCGCATGATGCCCGCTATTTCCTCTGCCTTGGCATTCAGCACGGAAAGCTCGGGGCCATAGAGCTTCACCGCCACATCCCCGCGCACCCCTGTCAACATTTCGGTCACGCGCATCTGGATAGGCTGAGTGAAGCCATAAGCAATGCCGGGGATGGTATCCAGTACCTTGCGAATTTCTTCGATCAACTCGCCCTTGTTTTTGACACGCCATTCCGATTGCGGCTTCAACACCATAAAAGTATCGGTTTCATTCAGCCCCATCGGGTCCAGGCCGATTTCATCCGCGCCCGCCCTTGCCGTGATCCGCTCCACTTCGGGTACATGATCAAGAATGGCTTTCTGGATTTGGCCATCCATTCGGATCGACTGCTCCAGATTGATGGAGGGCAGCTTTTCCACCTGAACGATGATGTCGCCCTCGTCCATGGTCGGCATGAACGTCTTGCCGATCAGGGTATAGACGTACAACGCCGACAACAGCAACACACCGGCAAACAGCAGAACCACGCGGGCATGAGACAGGCACCAGATCAAAACGGGTCGGTAGATCGCCAGCAAGGTTCTCGCCAGCCAGGGCTCCTTGTGACTGACCTTCGTCATCAGAAAGGAGGCCAGCACCGGAATGACCAGCAGGGAAAAGATCAGGGACCCGGCCATGGCAAAGACGTTGGTAAAGGCGACGGGCTTGAATAGCTTGCCTTCCAGGCCTTCCAGCGAGAGCAGAGGCACGAAAACGATGCCGATGATGATGGCCCCGGAAATGACAGGTGCCATGATTTCGCGCATGGCCCGATAGATCACGTGCAGGCGAGGCAGCTTGCTGTCCTCCGAGCGCTCGGCCAGATGCGAAGTAACGTTCTCGACGACGACCACCGCTGGATCAACCAGCTTGCCAATGGCAATTGCCAGCCCGCCGAGACTCATCAGATTGGCAGTCAGTCCGAAATAATTCATCAGCAGGAACGTGAACAGGGCGACCATCGGCAAAATCAGGGCAACCGTGAGCGCCGCGCGCAGATCGCCCAGAAACAAAACCAGAAGAATTACTACCAGCACCGTGGCTTCGATCAACGCATGGACAATGGTCTGGGTTGCCTTGTTGACCAGATGACTGCGATTGTAGAAAACATTCACCTCGACCCCCTTCGGCAAGGCCGGGCGAATTTCTTCCAATTTCTTTTCGATACCCTCAACCACCAGCCGGACATTGGCGCCACGCAAACTGAGCACCAACCCCTCGACGACCTCGCCCTTACCGTTCTGACTCACGGCCCCATAGCGCGTCAGGGAACCGAGCCGGACTTCGGCAATGTCACCCACGGTGATGGGAATGTAATTACGCTCGGCCACCACGATATTGCGGACGTCTTCCAGAGTAGTGATGCGCCCCTCTGTGCGCACCAGCAAGGATTCCTCTCCCTGAATCAATCGCCCAGCCCCATCATTACGATTATTGGACTCCAGCGCTTTTGTCAGGGACTCCATGCTTACGCCGCGCGCCGACAAGCGGGTAGGATCTGGGATAACCTCATAACTGCGCACCTCGCCACCGAGGGCATTGACATCGGCCACTCCCGGCACGGTCCGTAGCGCCGGACGGATGACCCAATCCAGCAAGCCCCGTCGATCAGCGAGACTCAGCCCTTCGCCATCGACCGTGAACATGAACATTTCCCCGAGAGGCGTCGTCATGGGCGCCATCCCGCCCTCGGCGTTGGCGGGCAGCGCCGCCCAGACGCCATTTAAGCGTTCGGCTACCTGCTGCCGGGCCCAGTAGATATCGGTCCCTTCTTCAAAATCGATGGTGATATCGGTCAGGGCATATTTCGCGATGGATCGCAGCATGGTCTGCTTGGGGATACCCAGCATTTCCACTTCGATCGGCATTGTCACCCGCGTCTCGACTTCTTCCGGCGTCATGCCGGCCACCTTGACGATGATCTTGACCTGGGTGGGCGAAACATCCGGGAAGGCATCAATGGGCAAATTGAGCGCAGCCACCCAGCCAGCCCCAGCAACCATAAGAGCCAACAGCAGCGTGAAGACCCGCTGCGTCAGTGCGAAATGAATCAGGCGTCCCATCAGTCGCTGTGACTGCCCGTGCTGCCCAGCCAGGCCGCCTTCAAACCGGCGACACCCTGAACCACGACAGCCTCGCCACCTTGCAAGCCTTCATGCAGCACCATGCTGTAGGCTTCCTGACCGGCCACCGCTACTTCCACAGCCTCGAACCCCCCCAGTCTTTTGACAAAGACATAGTTGTGTCCCTCATGACTGAATACGGCGGCGACCGGCACCTTGAAAATACGGTCGGTACTGCGATGCATGGTCTGTACATTGACATGCATGCCGGGGCGCAATCGCTCGGTGCCTGACTCTACCAGGGCCCGCACCACCGTGCTCTGGCTCTGAGGATCGACGCTTTGACTGATTTCGATGACCCTTGCGCGAACCTTCAGGTTCTCCACCGTCACGCGATCACCGATACGAGCTTCCTTGAGCCGCTCCTGCGGCATATCGACTTCCAGCCACAGAACATCCAGCTTGCCAATGCGAAAGAGCGGAGAAAAGGCATCCACCCGCTGCCCGACCATTGCCATTCGATCCAGCACCATGCCATCCACTGGAGCTAGGACTTTATAAAGACCGTTGATGTGGGTTGTGTTGGTCTTGATCCTATCAATATCGGCCTGAGCGATGCCCGATGCCAGCAAGGTCTGCTCGGCGGCCCTCAAAGTAGCTTGTGCTCGCTCAAAATCACTCTGGGTTTCCTGCAAGCGCATCCTGGAAATGACCCCTTCACGTAGCAGTATCTCGTCCCTGTTCAATTTGGCGGCCGCCACACCAAAAACAGCAGAGGCATCGACCAGGGAGCGCTGGAGATCCACCAAAGCCACGCTGTCGATTTCCGCCAACACCTGC
>DIVI01000180.1 GCA_002423305.1 Methylococcus sp. UBA6136
CGGCGATACCAAACAGGGCGACAGCTTGGTCGTCTATCACACAGAAAACCGGTGTCTTGCCTTCCTCGGCCAAAGTAACATGACCCTCCTTGAACGGTTTCAGCTGCATACCCAGTTCTTCCATCCAGGAGAGGTTGCCTACTATCACCTGATGCCCCTGAAGTGTCGCCTGGATGCCCCTGCCGGGGGTCGCCGAAAACTCCTCGGTCGTTATGAGGGAGTAGCTCTTTTGTTTGGCGTAGTGGACCAAGGCCTTGCCAAGAAAATGCTCTGAATGCAATTCGGCGGAAGCTACCAGAGTGACGACCCTTTCATCAGTCAAAGTGGAGACATTCATGAAATCCGTCACATAGGGCTTGCCCTCCGTGATTGTGCCGGTTTTGTCGAAAATGAGCGTAGTGAGATGAGTGGCGGTCTCCAGGCTTTCCCCGTTGCGGATATAAATGCCCCGTTGCGCGGCCTGCCCCGTTCCCACCATGATGGCGGCCGGTGTGGCGAGACCCAGTGCACAGGGGCAGGCAATCAGCAGGACGGTAATGCCCGTGGCAAAAGCCGTGGTGAAGCCTGCACCCGCCAGAAGCCAGCCGGCGAAGGTCAGTCCCCCGATGGCCATCACACTCGGGACGAAGACGGCAGAAATGCGGTCGACCGTTTTCTGAATGGGCAGTTTCGAAGACTGCGCCTGATCCACCATGTGGATGATGCCGGCCAGCACGGTATCGGCTCCAATAGCCGTTACCTTGACTTGCAAAGCCCCATTGCCATTGATGCAGCCTCCCACCACTTCGTGGCCAGACGCCTTGACCACGGGCAGGCTTTCGCCGGTCAGCATGGCCTCGTCAACCGTCGATAGCCCATCCATGACGAGGCCATCGGTGGGGATTTTTTCGCCGGGTCGAACCAGGATCAGGTCGCCGATAACCAGATCATCCACGGAGACCGTGGTGATTTCACCGTCGCTTATCCGGTTGGCCGTTTGCGGTTGCAGATCCAGCAAACGGCGGATGGCGGCATGTGCCCGACCCTTGGCCTTCTCCTCAAGATAGCGGCCCAGCAGCACAAAACAGATGATGCCGGACGCTGCATCGAAATAGAGATAGGGTCTGCGGAAGAACAGAGATGCCGTGCTGTAGACATAGGCCGCACCGACACCCAGCACGATCAGGCTGTCCATGTTCGCGGACCGTTGCTTGGCCAGGCTAATGGCCTTGGTCATGAAGGGCTTGCCCGACCAGAAAACGATGGGTGTGCTCAGAATCAGCTGAGCCCATCGCCAGAAGGCCCCTTTCCATTCCGCCATGGCGATGATGGTGACTGGAACACTGAGCAAGCCGGCAATAATGGCTCGGCGCTTGGACTCGCTCAGCCGCTGCTCTTCCCTTGCCATCAGTAGCTTGCGTTGCGAGACGGTGTCCAAAGGCAGGGCCTTGTAGCCCAGCTTGTCAATGATGTCGTACACCGTTTCCTGGGGAATGTCGCCGATCACGAGACCGGACTGGGAGGCCATGTTCACGGTGACCCGCGTGATGCGCGGATCGCGTTTCAGCACGAGTTCAATCAGCAGGGCACATGAGGCGCAGCTGATGCCCTCGATGGCGAAATTGATTTCGCGGGCGGTGCCGCTGGGGGTGTATTTTTCGAATAGGGTCGGTGTGCTGCCCGGGGCTGTTCCCAGATTCGGGATGACGGCATCCAGTAATGTGCACAGATTCCTCTCGGGAAGCTGACCGGGATTGTAGTTAATGACTACGCCCCCCAATTGTGGAATGACCCGCACCGAACGGATGGGCGCTCGCTTGCGAAGCAAGATTTCCAGGGCGTAGAGACGTTCGGGGTCAAGCCGGAGACTCGGCGCCGAAATCCGGATTCGGCGCCTCAACCGATGCTCCACACGGAAGTGACGAGGTAAAGTTTCAGTGGCAACCATGCACGTCACTCCCGGGCTGTGTTTCTATCAGGTGGTCTGTTGGGGCAGCTTTGACTGAACGGACAAGTAAATCAGATAAACGGTCGCCGCCCATTCATATCGATGTGACCAGGGTCTGGGTAGCCATTCGGTCAGAATGTGATGCCAGTGCAGCTTGATCAGGTAAAGCATCAAGAGGTCATTCATGAATTCCCTGAGCCAGCGAGGGCGTTGCATCATGGTAGAAGCGCCCGGCCCCATGGCTCGTTGTGCCAGAATCTTCATCGCCATGACGGTTTCGCGCAGTTCCTGAAGCTTTTCTCGAAGCCATGTCCCGAGCGATGAAGGGGCAGAGACAAGCGCGACTGAACGCTCCAATGGCCGGACTGCGACCTCTTGGGCGCCTGATTTTCTGGGTCTACGGTACTTGCTTATGAGGCCATGCAGGTAACGGATGACGCTGGAAAAATCGCAAATCGTCGTCAGGTAACGGATCGAAAGTTTTCCCTTGGTGGGTGACAGGGTGACTCGGTAAATGCCTTCCTGAGATTGAAGTCCGCTGACCACCGTGGCTGAGAACGCTGGCGAGCAGAGTTCTGCCGGCAGATCGAAACGCAGATGTCCGTCAGCGCGATAACGCAATATGATTTGTCGTGAAAGCGACATGGTGTCTCAGGTATCTCAATGGGTCAGACGGGATCAGGCTTTGCCCTTTGCCTTCCCCTTTTCGGAGGCTTCATCGTCCGCGCATTCCTTGCACTCCGCGACCAGATCCTCGAGATTTTCCTTCTGGTTCAAGACGAAATCCTTGCCTTTCTCCGTGACCAAGGTGGCCGACTCGATGATTTCCTTGCGGTATTTGTGCGCGTAATAACCAGCGGCTACGCCCAAACCAAAGACCAATAATGGGTGTCTTGTCAAAATGCTCATAAAACCTTTCCTTACAGGTGTACTGGAGGCCACGGCAACCCCTGCTGCCGTGCCTGCGTGTTGTGTGATCTTTGCCATGGCGTGGCCTGAGCCCCCCGCATGCCCCATCATGGAGGCCATGCCGGTCGTGCCATGTCCCATGGCGGCGTGATGATCCGCCGCCATTTTGGCGGCCGCTCCGTGTACATGTGCCATTAACGTTTTCTCCTCTGGATGAATTGGTTGCCGGCCCCGATTATAGACCGCCATGGATAGGCGAGGCGCGAAATCCCAGAAGATCAGGAGCGGGTTGATGGCTGGGTAATATCGTCGACGATCTCGCCTTCATGCAGCATACGATAGATCCCTTGGCATCCCTCACAGCAGAAGTGCTTAGGACCCGCAAGGGTGTTCAAATCATACCCGGAAACCTCGATGGGGAGCTGGCATAGGTCGCAGGGCTTGATGGTGTCGTTCACTTGAGGGGCTCGCAATAATTGTCGAGTAGACGAGTTTATCCCGGAGGATTGCGCTTCAGCCATGGTGGCTTCGCCGGGCGGGTTTAGTGACAGCTAAAGCCGGCGGGTGAAGTTTCCCCCGAAGCACTGCCGCCACTGATTACACGGCTGGAGGCCCGCATCAGCGCAATCCGCATGGCGCCCGTCAGCGCCGCGCCGACACCCAGTTGGGTGGCGACGGCGGGCAATAATATCAGGGACGCAAAGGCCAAGCCTGTTCCCAAGATCATCGCACCGGCGGGTGGGGCTTGAACGGTAGTCACGGTGGTCAAGGATTGATTGGCGCTCATCGAATTACCTCATCGCAAAATAGGTTGATCACTCATGGACCATGCTTTCAAGCTTCATGCCATGCAGCGAAAGTCCTGATATTCGTGTGATTGCGGCAATTCAGCCAGGCGGTCAATACCGGCAAATGCGGCATTTGACGGAGTGAGGTGTGTGATATCACACACTATTCATGAGGGGAGGATCAGATGATTCGGTTCGGTGAACGTCTCATGGTGCGCGGTATTCGCTGTCATGCTGACGCTGTATGAGGATGGTTTGAAAATGGCATGCATTCTGCTTGAAGCTTGCGCCGCTTCTTGCGGAGTTTATAGCCCTTGCTGGGCAGAATAAGCCGTTTTTCCTGACCCAGGCGAGTTCAATTCTTCAATGACCGAAAAATCCTATAGGGGCTCAACCCACACGCTGATGGCGCGGATGCGCCAGTTGATGATCATTGCGCTCCTTTGCTTGGGGCTTTTCTTTATCCTGAATTTCAGTCAGTTCCTGGGCGGGCATTTTGAGGCTCCCAAGGACGGACAGCCGCTGAGTCTGGCCCTGCTCTTCATTGCCGGGACGCTGACGGGATTCCATTGTGCGGGGATGTGCGGTGCCCTGGTGGTCGGTTATACCGTGAAGACTGCGGCCGAGGGCGGGGCCAAATACCTCACCCATCTTTATTACGGAGTGGGCAAGACGCTCTCCTATACGGTGATCGGCGGACTGTTCGGGGCACTTGGTTCGGTCATTTCCTTTACGCCTTTCATGCGGGGCGTCGCCGGTCTGGCCGCCGGGATATTTCTTCTTCTGTTCGGACTGGCGACCCTGCGAGTCTTTGCCCCCCTGGCCCGGTTTCAACTAAAAACGCCCGGCTTCCTCATGCGCTGGGTGGGCGGCGCGCTGCGCAGAAATACTCACCCCTTTGTTATCGGGCTTTTGAACGGGTTGATGATCATTTGCGGCCCCTTGCAGGCCATGTACATCATGGCGGCAGGCACCGGTAGTCCGGTGGAAGGTGCACGGATGCTTTTCGTGTTCGGGCTTGGCACCTTGCCCCTGATGATGGGGTTTGGCTTCATGGCCAGCGCCTTGTCCCGTCAATTTGCGCCCAGGCTCGTTCGGGTCTCAGGCATCATCGTCGTCGCCTTGGGCGTCATCATGTTGAACCGGGGTTACGCCATGATGACGACCGGCACCGATCTCCATGCCGGAATGAATCATGCCGGACACGAGACCTCAACGGCGCAAGGCTCGGCTCCGTCTATGATTCATACGCTCTTGGAGGGGCTGGGACCGGTGACCGAGCAACCGTCCTTGAAAGCCGGCGAAGCGGTGGAGTGGATGGTGGGTGGGTCCGGCATGGCTGACTGCGGATCGAGCATTAGTCTTCCAGCGCTGAATCTTGAATTCGCCGTCCAGCCCGGCATGAACACCCTCCGGTTCACGCCCACTCAGCCCGGAGCGTTGGATTGGACCTGCCAGACCGGCAATATTCGAGGCACTTTTCTGGTTGAAAAGACCGGGCCGTCACCGAAAATGGATATCCCCATGGCCGATAAAATTCTCGAACTCATCGAAAAAAGCGCTAGCGCATTGGAGGCGTTGCGTCGCCAGCTCCATCCCTGATGCCATCGATCCGAGGGGTGATGGCATCATTCCTTGAGTTTGCAGGATAAGCCTACTCCGACCGAAAGCGCCCGTATTTCGCAAAGACGGTCGGGAGCAACAGCAAGGTCAGAACGGTGGACGAAATCAGGCCACCGATGATGACGCTGGCCATGGGCCCCATGATCTCCCGGCCGGGATTGTCGCTGTTGATGGCGATAGGCAGCAGGGCGAGAGCGGTTACCAGGGCCGTCATCAGGATCGACGGCAGCCGCTGCTGGGCGCCGAGCAGGGCGGTGTTGACATTCCAGGGTCGTTGCTCTGCCTCGGTGAGATGCCGGTAATGGGAAACCAGCATGATGGCGTTGCGAACGGTGATACCGAACAAGGTCACGAAACCCACCATCGATCCCACGGACAGGGTGCTACCGGTCACCAGGGCGGCCGCCACGCCACCTGCCAGTGAGAAGGGCAGGTTCAGCAGGATGAGCAGCACGTGTCGCAGGCTGCCGATGGCGAGATAAATCAACAGCAGGACACCGACACCGGCGATCAGCCCATGCAGCAATAACGCATCGCGGGCGGCGCCCTGTTCCATAGCGGCACCGGTAAATTCCGGGGTGATGTCGGCCGGGAAGTCCAGCTCGTTGAGCATTCGGAGTCTGACTTCCGCCATGAAGGATTGCAGGTCGCGCCCGACGACATTGGCCGTCACGGTTTGTACCCGCTGTCCGCCCCGGTGGAGGATGTTATAGCGCCCGCCCATCTGATCGATGCGGGCGATTTGGCCCAACTCCACGATCAGCCCATCGGGTGTCTTCAATGGCAGTTTTTCGAGCGTTGCAATCTGCTGACGGGCCTCCGGCGGCAGGATGACTGCGACTTCGTAGGCCCGGTTTTCCAGGTAATAGTGGCCGACCACGCGGCCCTGCAATGCCGTCTGAATGATCCCGGCGGCCTCCAGTGGTCGCAGGCCGACACTGGCCAGGCTTTCGATATCCAGTCTGACCTGAACTACTGGTGTGCCGGGGGGCGAGCGCATCTGGATATCCGTGGCGCCGGGCACGGTCTGCAGCATGTCGGCCACTTCTGCGGCTTTCTCATCCAGTTGGGCAAGATCCTGCCCATACAGGTTGATGACGACTGGCGAGGTATAACCCGAGATAGTTTCCTCCACTCGCTCGGTCAGGAAAGTATTGGCCTCAAACAGGAGGCCGGGATAGCGGCCGAGAATCTCCCGCAACCGATCAAGTACCTGCGCCTGCTCGATGCCCGACAGCGGGTTCAACCGAACCTCATATTCGCTGTAATGGCTGCCATAGGTATCCGCGCCGCGTTCCGCCCGGCCTGCCCATTGGGACACCGAGACGACCCCCGGCACCGACTGAAATTCCCGCACCAGTTGACCGCCGATGCGCATGGACTCCTGCAGCGAGGTGCCGGGCAGGCTGGCGGTATGAACGATGTAATGTCCTTCACGGAGTTCCGGCAGGAACTCGCCGCCGAGACGGGGGATCTGCAGGAAGGCCAGCCCGCAGGCTGCGAGACTCAGCGTGACGGCCAGCTTGGGCCAGATCATGATTGCGCCGAGAACCCTGGAATACAGGCACTGCAGGAGCCGGATCAGGGGCGGGTTATGACGGGTGCTCGTCTCGCTCACTATGCCGAGCGATTTGCGCCGTACCAGCAGCAGATAACAGAGTGCAGGTGTGACCGTCAGCGCCACCAGCAGAGACATCAGGATGGCCAGCATGTAGGCGTAACCGAGCGGGGCAAAAAGTCGCCCGGCAACGCCGCCTAGGGTCAGCAGGGGCAGGAATACCAGTACAACGATGAAGCTCGCATAGACCACCGAGCTTCTGACTTCCATTGATGCATCGAATACCACCCGCAACGGCGACAGCGGTTGCGCAGCATGCCGGTTTTCTCGCAATCGGCGGAAAATGTTTTCGGTATCGATGATGGCGTCATCGACCACTTCGCCCAGCGCAATCGCCAGGCCACCCAGCACCATGATGTTGAGATGGACGTCCAGCGCCAGCAGCGCCATCACGGCGGCGAGCAGCGACAGCGGAATCGCCAGGGCCGGAATCAGCGCCGTTCGCAGGTTGAACAGAAAGAGGTACAGCACCGCCACCACCAGCAGCCCGCCGATCAGGAGATGGCCGGACAGGTTCTGCAGCGAGCGCTCGATGTAATCGGCCGGGCGGAACAGGTGGGGGTGGAAATCGATCGCCTGCCGCTGGAACAGGGTTTTAAAGTCCCCGAGCACGCTTTCCGCGGCCCGGGAGACGCTCAGGGTATTGGCGCCATATTGACCGATGACCATGAGCACAATCGCGGGCTTGCCCCCGATTGCAGCGGCCCCGATGTTTGGGCGGGCGCCAATGGTGACGTTGGCCACATCGCCCAGACGGACCTGTTGTCCCTGCTTGCGGATCAGTACGACCTGACGCAAGGCCTCGGCCGTGGTTGGCATGCCCGTCACATTGAGGGCGATGCGCTGATTGGTATTTTCGATGAACCCCGCGCCGGGCATGCCGGCCGCCTGTTCGGCAGCGGTGAGTATCTCCTGGATGGAGAGACCGTGCCGGCGCAGGCGCTCCGCATCGGGTTGGATCTGCAGCTGTTGGATTTCGCCGCCAAATACATTGACATCCGCAACGCCCGGCACCGCCAGCAGTCGGGGGGTGAGCGTCCAGTCGACCAGATCCCGCAACTCCATCAGGCTCCGTTGGTCGGAGCGGAGGCCGATGGTCAGCACGGTTGCCGAGGAAGATGACAGGGGCACGATGACCGGCGGGCCGATTCCGGCCGGTAGTTCGCTGGCCAGCGCATTCAGTCGTTCCCCCACCAGTTGCCGGTTGCGGTAAATGTCCGTGCCGTCCTTGAAGATGGCCGTGATGACCGACAGCCCCTGAATGGATTCGGAGCGCAGGGTGTCAAGGCCGATCAGACCGGCAAGATGTCGCTCGATACGATGAGTGACCAGGGTCTCCGTTTGCTCGGCGGTGAGGCCAATGGTTTCGGTCTGGATAACGACCCGCGGCGCGGAAAATTCGGGAAAGATATCCAGGCCGGCATGGCTCAGCCGGTAGGCGCCATAGACCAGCAGGAGCATGGCCAACGACAAGACCACCCCGGCGTGCCGCACCGAAAATCGAATCATGCCGGCGAGCATTCGCTATTGCCCCCCAGCAGGGCGGAGCCCGCGACGGGCTGTCACCGCATCAACCATTATTTCTGGTGCGTGGCTTGAGTTAGCATGAAGGGTTCGGCAGGCGGGTGTTTGATTGGCCCAAAAAGAATGGGTCAAAACAATGTGCGTATCATCGGTTGAGCCAGCGGCTTCCGCAAGCCAGTAGCCATTTTTGTTGCGGTTGGATTCATTCCAATGAATAGCTTACGCTGCCTTTGCCACTCCCACTCCCACTCCCACTGCCCGACTGCGGAGGCAGGGTATCAATATCGAGCAATCGCTGTTACAGGATCATCCCACAGGATTGGAGGAGAATGTTTTATCCGGGTTAATAGCATTCATCTTCCACCGTCAACGACTGACATGCCCCGTCTGCCGTGCGGTAGGTCGTGGAGCGATTTTTCCAGTACGTCGTGGCGGCCGCTCCAACAACAGCAATCACCATCAACCAGTTAAGAATATCTCGCATCGTCGTCTGAATCTCGCAGGGGAGTGTTGTGGATTAGGCATGCATGGCCACGGCTGAATAGAGGTCGAGGGCATTGATTCGTGTAGCTTCACAGTCAAAATCGCTGCCACGCTCAATGCTTTCCTTCAGTGACTGTATGGCCCGTATGGAAAATACAGGATGACTGCTGTAAATATCCCGTCGGTAGCAATCGAGAAGTTCGCGAGTAATTAAACGATCTTTCCTGGTATTCATGCGGGCTGGTCTCCTCCTGATCTCTCTTGAGAGTGCCGGCTGGATGCCGGTCTTTCAGTTTCCCCAAACGGCTAGGGGCCGCTGGGTGGTGCCTTAGAAATACGGCGTACGGGTAAAGTTCCAGGGTGATAATTGATGGAGGTTTTTGACTCCGATGTGCCGTGAGTGATCTGGCCCTGAGTGCCCGCAGGGTCAGCAGCGTCTCATCCGGGCAATGGGCTTGATGCCGATGGGGCTTTTTTTGCACGCTGGCGTCGGGTTTTTTCGAACAGCATGGAACTCCCTGCCGATTGAGTGGAATGCTTTGATCCTCGTACCATGTGCTCCGCTATCATGGCTTCGCCATTACACTACACCGTGTCATTCTGGATACGAGCATCATGAAAACATCCTCCTTCATCCTTCTAGCGTCTCTGCTGCTTGCCTCATGCGCCACCCAACGGTTAGTCCGGGTGGGAACCCCTTTTGACGCCGGCAAAGCCCGTGCCATGCTTGTGCCGGGCAACAATCAGCTGGATGGCCGAGTGATGGCGGCGATGCCTAACGGGACCCTGGTCAGTTGTGCTGGACAGGTGGTCAGTCTGGTGCCGGTCACCGACTATGCCCGCGAGTGGGCCAGGCAGTTCTATGAACTGGATACTGGCCAATACGGCACACTCAACGCCGCCTATCGCATGGACAGTCGCGAATCCAAAATCAAATTTGTAGGCGCAGAAGCCTTTTATGCGGCCACCCGGACCACACGCTGCGATGAAGACGGCAATTTCTCTTTTCCCCATGTGGCCAACGGCGAATTCCTTGTGGTCGCCAAAACCCGCTGGCTGGGGCGCGATCATGATTATTACGACTTCATGTATGGCGTCAATGACGCCCAGGAGGAGGATGGCTCGGTCATGCAGAAAGTTCGTCTCAACGGAAACAGCGTGATCGATCTGCAATGGGCGCCCCCCGGCCCTGTGATGCTGGGAGGGGAAGGGCTGCTTTGAAAGCCGTTTAGCAGATGGTGTGCCGCATTCTATTGATGGCTTCTAACTTTCTGGCCATTCTCTTGCTTCTCAACAGAGCCAAGTTCGGGCAGTCATAGTATCGACCTGCCCAAGGTTGAGGAACCTCGTCAATTTTCCGTCAATAACGTCAATCCCAACTGCTTTTTCACGCAAACCCTAAATATGTCTGCCAAAGTTTCAGGCCAGTCGCAGCACACCCCCTTGATGCAGCAATACCTGCGCATCAAGTCCGAGCACCCTGACCGCCTTGTTTTCTTCCGCATGGGCGATTTTTACGAGCTGTTTTATGACGATGCTCGCAAGGCGGCTTCCCTGCTGGACCTGACGCTTACGGCGCGCGGTGAGTCGGCCGGCGCCCCCATCCCGATGGCAGGCTTGCCTTATCATGCGGCGGAAGGGTATCTGGCTCGTCTGGTCAAGCTGGGTGAATCCATTGCGATCTGCGAACAGATCGGTGATCCGGCGGCATCCAAGGGGCTTGTCGAGCGACGCGTTGTTCGTATTGTGACTCCGGGTACTGTCACGGAGGAGGCGCTGCTGGAGGATCGACGCGACAATCTGCTGGTGGCCGTGGCCCCTGTTGGTGGTTCCATGGGGCTGGCCGCTCTGGATTTGGCCGGCGGTCGGTTTACGGTGCAGCAGCTCGATACCATTGAAGCCTTGCTGGGTGAGTTGGAACGGCTCGACCCGTCTGAATTGCTGGTGAGTGAAGATTGGCCCGTGCCGACTGGGATGACCCAGCGGCGTGGCATCACGAGGCGTCCCGTCTGGCATTTTGATGTGGAGAGTGCCCGGCACCTGTTGTTGCGTCACTTTGCCGTGCACGACCTGGCTGCGTTCGGCTGCGACACGCTGCCCGCCGCCATTGCCGCGGCGGGTGCACTTCTGCAATATGTGAAAGACACCCAGCAGTCGGCCCTGCCGCATATCCAGGGTATTCGGCTGGAGCGTCACGAAGATGTCATTGCCCTCGATGCCGCCAGTCGACGAAATCTGGAACTGGATTTCCATCCATCCGGCCGTGTCGATTTCACGCTATTTGGCATTCTCG
>DIVI01000250.1 GCA_002423305.1 Methylococcus sp. UBA6136
GCTGCGATGTTGATCGAAACCTTATCATCGCCAAAGGGACGACCCCCCCTTCCTCCGAAGCTCTGACGCATGGCGCCGCCTACCTGTCGTCGCAGAGCATCCAATGCGTCCTGCACGTCCACTCCCCCGAGCTATGGGGCCACGCCAGATCGCTTGGCATGGCCTTCACTGAGCCCAGCGTGACTTATGGAACCCCAGACATGGCCGAATCCGTTACCGCGATACTTAAGGAAAGTCCTTTTCAGGTGATCGCCATGGGCGGACACGAAGACGGCATTCTTTGTTGCGGAGATACCCCCGAATCGTCGGCCCTAAGACTCATCCACTCTCTCTCACAAGCAATAAAACTTGCGTCAACGCAGAAATACCAGGGTTGAAGCCGCTGCTACAGGCCGATTAGTGAAGCCTCCGCTTACCAGCCCGTCTGCACAACGGCCAGCCAACTTGATTGGCTTGAGCCGGACCCAGAACTCAACAAACCCTGGACAACCTTATAATATTCTTTCAAAACGCCCCCTCACTCAACCAACCTGGAAACGCCATGTTCAAGATCAGCCTGGACGAAATGCTCTCGCATCCTCTTCATGCCAGCGCTTTCGTGGCCCTTTTTTCACTACTTATTTTTCTGCCACTAATCAGACCCCCAGTCCTCCTGACGGCAGTGCTTGTCACTGCTCTGGTATACGTGTCCATGTATTTTGGCGCAGTTTTCGCGAGATCAGCGAAGGTTGGCAATAGCCACCACGAGTCATGAAGCATCGGCATCTCGTACCCAACAACATCTCGGAAGTCGAACCCGCCGGGCTGCGGCGACGACTGGCCGCACTGGTCTATGACTGGATTCTCCTGACTGCCATTCTGTTTTTGGCCACGTTAGCATTGCTGGCCTTTCGGGGAGGCGAAGCGTTCCCGGCCCATGACCCCTTCTATTCCGCCTGCATGATCGTCACCGCCATGGCGTTTTTTGGCTGGTTCTGGACTCACGGCGGACAAACCCTTGGCATGCGCGCCTGGAAAATACGGGCCATTGGGGTGGATGCTCAGCCACTGAACGGGAAACAGGCATTCATTCGCAGCCTGGTTGCAATATTGGGCGCGGCGGTGTTCGGTCTAGGATTTCTGTGGATGCTGTTCGATTCCAGGCGACGGTGCTGGCAGGACATTGCGTCAGACAGTCAAGTCGTTTCAGTTGGGAGAGAGGGCACTAAAACGGGGCATGACAGCAAGCCATCTTGCCCCGCCTAGTTAGGTCACTCAGGCTTCTTCTTCGTCTGCAGCAGATTTGTTGTGGTGCTTGACTTCACCACGCTGCATCCGGACATATTCTTCCAACTGTCGGGCCGCCGCTGAAAACGCATCGCGCAGAGCTACGTAAACGTCCTCATGTGCCTGTTTGTCGTGATGATCACGGCTGACCACGATGTGCTTGTTGGGAACGTTGATGTCGATCCTCACCTTGTAAAGGTTACCTTGATGATGGTTATGGTGTTCTGCTTCAACCGCCACCCGACAACTGGTGATGTTATGGCAATACTGTTCCAGCTTGGCCGCCTTTTCGCGAATTCGGGTTTCTACTGCATCGGAGTGCGGAATCCCCCGAAACGTAATTTCTAGTGGTAATTGCATAGGTCCTTCCAGAATTAAAATGGCCGCTTGCCTTGCCAACTCCGGTCAGCAGGTCAATGGCGGTGAAACCACTCCGACCAAAACTGACTTCCCGCCGTTTGCGCAGCGCTCTCAGGACTTGATGAATCCTGGCGGCTTTGTAATGTGAGCATTCGCACTTCATGGACATGCAGGCTCTAGGGCCCGCCTTGCAAAAGGCATGAAGAGTGAGGAATGATAAACAACCGGGTTGGAGTCTGTCGAATCAGGATGCGCCGCAGCGGTGCGAGAACTGTCTATAGACGGCTCTTGCCGTGGGTTGACAGCAACGACCCTCACCTCCCTTACCAAGACCCACGCAATCAGAAAATAAGCTATGACCACCTCATCCCAATCCACGATTACGCCAGGTGAGATAGAGCGTCGCCTGAAGGCAGAACTGCCACACTGGTATTACGAAAACGGCTGGATTCGGCGCAAATATAGGACCAGCGGCTGGAAAGCCTCATTGATGGTCGTCAATACAGTCGGCCATCTAGCCGAGGCGGCCTGGCATCACCCGGACCTCACCCTGTCCTATGCGTTTGTCATCGTCAAACTGATAACGCATTCGGCAAAAGGCATTACCGAGAAAGACTTTGCCCTGGCTCGCAAAATAGAGGAGGTGCTCCAGTGGCAACCGACCCAGAGTCACCCGGGGATACTCGAGGGCACTCCGGAGGACCCGCGCTTCAAGTACCTCAAATACGATTGATTAGTCCTTGGCCGCCTCAATGGCATCCAGGAGACGTCGGGACTCATGCTGCAATTGGGCGCGGATAAAAAGGAATTTCCAGCGCACGCCGCCCGCCTGCCGCCAGAGCAGCGCGGAACGGACACCAGCCAGCAGCAGAGCGCGGATACGGTCCCCGTTGTGCTGCTCGGACAGATGGCGCTGTTCGCCGGAAACGATAACCTTCGGCTTGAGCTGACTCAAGGTCTGCTGATAGCCATACGCAAGCGCTTCACAAACATCATCGTTCAGCACCTGACCGGCTTCATCCGCACTCGCCTGAGCGCGCTTGACGGCAACGCCAATCGCCTCGGTCATCGCCGGTTGCTTCATCACACTTTGCTCGAGATACATCAGCGTTGATGCATAACGGGCCAGCTCCGGATCGACCTGCCGAGGTTCGGCCAGCTGTCTTTCGAGTTGTCTGAGTCCCATTTTAAGACCAGCCAGACCACCGTAAACATCAAGAATGTCATCGGCATCCACTTTCAGGGTGCTCGCAATCGAGACTTCCATCGCCTCCTGATCAGCATGGCCCCGTTTTGCGATCTGCTGTACCAGGGTCACCGCCTGAGCCAGGCCGGCCAGTGCGATGGTTTGGTTGGTGAGATTTTTATCCATCGTCATCTCTCTTTGTTCGGACGGCTCTGTGACATTTCACTCTGGCGAGACATGAACCCGTGCTCGACAAAATTCAATAAGGTTGTTCCCGAATCTGCAGCTTGTGGAGCCAACGCGACAACGAGAGCTCCAGCACAAGAAAAGCCATGACCAATACCAGAATGAAACCCGGGGTCAGCACCCACTCACTCCGCATCGCCCAGAGCGGAAAAAGTGACTCGGGTACCTGATCGAGTCCCAGCGCCATGGAACTGGGTGGCAATGCCAGGCGGCGTTTGATGAAACTGGAAAAAAGATCGCCGACCATGGCCCAGAGACCCGTGAAAACGCCAAGCTCAAATGACCAACCCATCAACACAGAGGCCAGTCCGGTCCCCAAAAGGGCAAAAACAATCCCTCGCCAGGTTTTGGACTTTCCTAAAAGGGGGTGACCATCNNACCATCGACCGGCCAGGCCCCCTTATCGGCAAGCATCCGTTTCATGATGATCGGCATGCCATTCGCGACAACCAGCAGAAACAGCAGTTGGACGGCAAGCCAAGCCGATTCAGGCAACATGGTCCCAGGAGTTCAAACAGCTAGAGGGCACGCAGTGCCTCACCCTCAAAGTGGATTCCAGCCCAACCATACTTCATGAAATGGCGGATGTTCCCATGGTCCAGACCCTCCGGGCTCCTCAGCACATCATCACGGTAATAGCCACCAAACAGGGCCAATGTATGCGCCTCACTCAAACCATGAAGCCGGGCAAAACTGAAAATCTTGCAGGAACCTTCATTGCTTCCGGGTTCATTGATGACCGCACTCTCGCCCACTCCATTGGCAAATCGAGTCGGTGTGTAATGGTAATTTTCCGTTATTACGGCGATCGTATCGTGGAACTCGACCGGATGGCCGGCTTTCACCCGTTCAAGAAAAGCGTTCAATTCAGTTGTCATGGTCAGATGGTCTTCGATTGATGGTTTGTATAGCTGGGGAAGTGTTCCCCATTGACAGTCATTTTGTCGCTGCGGGAGGCGCCATGACTGCACCTTGAGCGGTCTTGGCTGGCAGCATCGGCGCCAGTTGTTTCATGACCTGCTCCAGCAAAATCGGCTGCGCCGCCCGGTTGGGATGAATCCCATCGGCCTGCATCATGGAATCCTGACCCCCCACGCCCTCCAGCAAAAACGGCACCAGGCCGACGCCGGCGTTTTGCGCGACATCACCATACACACGCTGGAACATATCGGCATATCGCTTGCCATAGTTCGGGAGTATAAGCATACCCAGCAAAAGCACCTTAGCCTTGCCGGCAAGGGCCTTCTCGATGATGGCGGTCAGATTGGCACTCATCTGGGTTGGAGTCAGGCCGCGCAGACCATCATTACCACCGAGTTCGATGAGTACCCAGGCCGGTCGAACCCGTTCCAGCAACGCATCGATGCGGGCCAGTCCGCCCGCCGTCGTATCCCCGGAGATACTGGCATTGATGACCTCGATACCGCGCGGCTTGAGTTTTTCCTGAAGGAGAGCCACCCAACCCTCTTCCAGCTTGTCCAGGCCATAACCGGCACTGATACTATCGCCCACCACCAGCAATGTCTCAGCCTTGGGGCACATCGACCAGACCAGAGTCATCCACAGCACAACGATTCGAATCATGTCAGACACTCTTGAAGATAGTTCGGGCCCTAATGCTCACCCCGTGATCAAAGCCGAGGGCATCGGCAAGCATGTCACCTCCGCCGAGGGGCGGCTCGATATATTGACAGCAGTCAATCTGGCGATCAAACCTGCCGAAACCGTGGCCATTGTGGGCGCTTCGGGTTCGGGCAAGTCAACGCTGTTGGGTCTTCTCGCCGGACTGGATCTGCCCTCGGAAGGCCGAATCTGGGTGGCTGGCGAATGCCTGACTGATTTTGACGAGGATGGCCGTGCCCGCATTCGCGGACAGCACGTCGGCTTTGTTTTCCAGTCGTTCCAGCTGATCCCACACCTCAATGCACTGGAAAACGTCATGTTGCCACTGGAACTCAAAGGTACCCGGGACGCCAGACGCCGCGCCATGACCATGCTCGATCAGGTGCAATTGAGTGAGCGCATCCACCATACCCCCCGCCAGCTCTCGGGGGGCGAACAACAGCGGGTTGCCCTGGCGAGGGCCTTTGTCACGCAACCGGCCATTCTTTTTGCCGACGAACCGACCGGCAATCTCGACAAAAAGACCGGCCAGACCATCATTGACCTGATTTTTCGGCTCAATCGGAACCAGCACACCACGTTGGTACTCGTCACCCATGACCACGCCCTGGCGGAGCGTTGCGACCGCACACTGCAGCTGGATGGCGGCCGTTTGATTTCGGGTGGCCCGGCATGAATCGGCTAGCCGGACTGGCGCTGAGACTGGTATCGCGCGACTGGCGCAGTGGGGAACTGAACCTGCTGGCCGCCGCCCTGCTGATCGCGGTCGCTGCCGCAACGGCCGTGCACATGCTGGGTGATCGACTGCATCGAAGCATGAACCTGCAGGCTGCGGAGTTCCTCGGTGCGGACCTCTCGGTCAATGGACACCTTCCGCCCCCCCACGCTTGGGTGGCAGAAGCTGAGGTGCGGGGTCTCGAATCGGCAGTCACGACCGAGTTTTCCACCGTTCTGGTCGAGAACGAGGAGCTGCTGCTTGTCGGCGTCAAGGCGGTCCCCAAAGGCTACCCATTGCGAGGTCACCTAAAAATTACGAACCAACCCGGCGGCGAAGTACTGGAGACCCGCGATGTGCCTGATCCGGGCGAGGCCTGGTTGGAGCCGCATATTCTCCCGGCCCTGAAGCTGACCATGGGTGACACCCTCACGGTCGGCGAAAAACCGCTGAAGATCACCCGCCTCATCGCCTATGAGCCGGATCGTCGGGGTGATCTCTACAGCCTTTCACCCCGGGTGATCATCAATCAAGCAGATCTGGAGGCAACTCGAGTCGTTCAGCCCGGCAGCCATGTGCATTATTACTCTCTGTTCAGCGGACCCGATGCCGAGTTGCTCAAGCTGAAACGCTGGCTGAAGCCCCAGCTTCAGCCCGGGCAACATATCACCGACATTCATGAGGACCGGCCGGAACTGGGCAAGGCCATGGAGCGGGCGGAACGCTATCTCGGCCTGGCCAGCATTGCCGTGGTCCTGATCGCCGGAGTCGCCATTGCGATGAGTGCAAGACGCTACACCGAGCGCCATTACGATCTGACCGCGATGCTCAAATGCCTGGGAGCGAACGAGCGGGAGGTCCTGCTGATTGCCTGCTTCCAGTTTCTGATCGTTGGCATGCTGGTCATACCCATCGGCATTCTGGCGGGGTGGGCTCTGCAGGCCGGTGTCGTGCACTTGGTCAGGCCGCTGCTGCCACAGGGACTGGTTGAACCTGGCCTGGCCTCCTGGCTGCTGGGTGGCGGACTGGGCTTCTTGATTCTGGCCGGCTTTGCGCTGCCACCCATATTGCGGCTGCGACGGTTGCCGCCTCTGCGGGTGCTCCGGCGCGATCTCGAACCGATGCCTTCCAGCGCCCGACTCGTTTACGGCTTGGGCTTGATGACCTTGAGCCTACTCATGTGGCGCTATACCGAAGACTGGAAAACCACGCTATCGGTCATTGGCGTGAGCTGCGTTCTGATTCTGTTATTTGCTGCCATAGGATATGCCTTGCTGAATCTTGGGCAACGACTGATTCCGCATGTGCCATTACCGGCTCGTATCGGCCTGAAGCAACTCACCCGACGCCCGCAGCTGGGCGTTACCCAGATCCTGGCCTTTAGCATCACGCTGGTAGCGATGCAGATTATCCTGCTGGTGCGCACCGAACTCATCGGCCAGTGGCGGCAACAATTGCCTGCTGACGCACCCAACCATTTCGCCCTGAATCTCTTCGATGCCGACCTCTCGCCATTTCGAGACTTTCTGAAGCAGGAAAACATTCGGGGAAGCGACATCTATCCGATCGTTCGCGGGCGGTTAATGTCGATCAACGGCCAGGACGTGATGACCCGCGCCGGCCAGGATGCCCGGGCGGAGGGTGCCATCAACCGTGAACTCAGCCTGACCTGGAGCGATACGGTGCCCCCGGACAATCGCATTGTCGCCGGCCAATGGCCGAATTCCGCTACCGAAGCCAGTGTGTCAATGGAGCGAGATCTGGCGGAGCGTCTGGGCGTCAAGCTAGGCGACCAGTTGCGCTTCAATATCGGCGGCCAATCCATAGAGGCTCGGGTCGGCAGTCTGCGAACCGTCCAATGGGATCGGATGACGCCCAATTTCTATATGATCTTCTCGCCGGGGGCGCTGGACGCCTACCCCCACACCTGGCTTAACAGCTTTTATCTTTCGCCGGATCAAAAACCCATATTGACTCGCATGGCGAAAGCCTTTCCCGGCATGACCCTGCTGGATGTTGGCAAACTACTGGGACATTTTCAGGCCATTCTTCAGCAACTCTCACTGGCCATTGAGTTCATCCTGGCACTGGCTTTGGCGGCGGGCTTCACCGTGCTGTTCGCAACGGTCAGGTCGACTCTTGACGAACGCATTCATGAAGATACCTTGATGCGATCCATGGGGGCTCCTGGCCGCTTGCTCCGTATCTCGCAATGGGTTGAGTTTTCTGCGCTTGGCCTATTGGCCGGTCTGCTTTCCGTGGTGATATCGGAAATCATCCTCTGGATCGTGTATCGGAAAGTGCTAGATCTGCCGTTTCACCTCCACGGCAAATACTGGATCATCGTGCCAATGCTTGCGGCTCTAGTCATTGGTTGGGCAGGCTACTGGAACACACGCCGCGTCACCCAGATGAGTCCGATGCGCCTATTGCACGGACGTTGATAGGAGAGAGTTATGAGTCGCCGGAGCTACTTTTTTACCTCAACCGAGGCGCAAAAAAGCCCGAACTGGCCGGGCTTTTTTTTCGAAGGAGAAAAAACCTTACTGACCCTTAACGTTGACCTTCGAAGTCCAACCGGATTTTCCTTGGCAGGGTCCATCAGTGATGGCAACCTTGATATAGGGCAACAGACCTGTGACTTGTTCATCTTCAACGGTACCGTGGGTCCCCGGGTTGGCAACACAGATATCTTGCTCCACGTCTTCCTCGGCGGTTTGTGCTCCCATCATTCCGGGGGCCGCAGTAACATGAGACAAACCGCCATTGGGGTTTTCAAGAACCACGGTTTGACCCTTGCTGATGACCGCATTGACGGTGACCTTGCTTTCGTTTCCACCAAACAAGGCCAAGCCGAGCGTTACAATGGCAATGGCACCTATGAGACCGTACAGCGCCTTGGGGTTACCCTTGAGAGCGCTCACAATGTTGCTGGCGTCGTTACCTTTGCCGAGTTCCGGGTTGTTGTTCGTTTCAGTCATCGGGTTGTCTCCTTCAGTATTTTAATTTTTTGGTTTCAGTCACAGGTCTGAAAGCGCATGCAAGTTAACACGTAGCATTTCGAATGCAAACCCACAACCCCATCAATTCTGCTTACGCTATGTCGGCTCCCAGGATCAAGCACAATCAGACTTGCCCTTACCTTCTAAATCCTTTTTCTGCCAGCATTTCGAAATCGGGACATGCGACCTGTTGATTACTGGGTTAGTTCCTCGAGCAATCCGAATATTGTCCAAAGTGTCTTTCAGTAACACCAGAGTTCACCAAAATGGCTGAAATTGGCAAAATCCCACGATCAGTCCAAATCTCATCATTCCTGGATAAGGTCGCCCGGGCGCCGGCCATGGCAGCGTCTCCCTCGACTGGCAAGCTGATCTTTGCCCTGGATGCCACGGCCAGTCGCGAACCCGCCTGGGAACAGGCCCATCAGCTGCAATCGACCATGTTCGATGTAGCCTCCAGCCTGGGCGGTCTTAGCATGCAGCTCTGCTTTTTTCAGGGGATGGCGAATTTCTTCGCCTCGCCCTGGCTGAATGATGCCAAGGGACTCAAGGCGAAAATGGAGCGTGTCCATTGCCTGGGCGGGTTAACGCAAATTGGTCGCGTGCTGGAACATGCCCTCCAGGAGGCCCGTCGGGAACGCATTCATGCCGTCGTATACATAGGTGATTGTGTCGAAGAAAACCCCGACGCGCTCGGTCACTTGGCAGGAAAACTGGGCGTCATCAATACGCCCCTCTTTGTCTTTCAGGAAGGCTATGACCCAAATGCCGAAATGACATTCCGCCAACTGGCCAAATTGAGCGGGGGCGCCTATGGCCGCTTCGATGCGGGCAGCGCCCGCCAATTGGCCGATCTTCTCGGCGCCGTGGCCGCCTTTGCCAGCGGCGGTTACGCCGCGATGCTCCAATTCGGACGCGATCGGGGGGGGCTGGCGCAGCAACTCACTCACCAACTTCTCCCACGCTGATGGCGCAACTGATCTTGTTTGCCTTGGTCGTGCTGGCGGTGCTGGGTATACGCCGATTCCTAAGTAACACGCCGCTGGCGCGCTACAGCCCGACCCAGCAGTCACTCATGGCCTTGGGCATTTTGCTCTTGCTACTACTGACTCTCACCGGGAGGCTGGGTGTTTTGGTGCCAGTGCTTGGGGCCGTATTGGCCGCTCTGTTCGCCACCGTCACGCGCATACTGCCCGTCCTTATTCCGCTCATCGTTCAATACCTTCCCCACTGGCACCGCTACAAAAGGCAACGATCGACGAATCCCGGACAAATGGGCGCAGGAGATGATACAACCGGGTCCTCCACGGTTGAGTCAGATTTTCTGCGAATGCACCTCCATCACGCCACTGGCGAACTGAGCGGCGAGATATTGCAGGGCCCGCACGCGGGCAAATCGCTGAAAAATCTCCCCCTAACCGACCTCGCCTCGCTTTACCGCAGCTACGCCCAAAAAGACCCGGAATCGGCTAGACTGCTAGCCGCCTATATTGAACGGGTATACGGCGACCGATGGCGCGAGTCCGAGCAAGCCAGTCATGGCAATTCGGGCGATTCAGCACTGGACCATTCTGAGGCGCTGCAAATGCTGGGCCTGCAGCCGGGGGCAACGCGGGAAGACATCATCGCCGCCCATCGCCGTCTCATCCAGAAAGTCCACCCCGACCGAGGTGGATCCGATTACCTGGCTGCCAAAATCAACCAGGCAAAGGACACGCTCCTCGGTGCCTGAATTCCGGGATCAATATGACCGAAGTCCAGAACAGCGATCTCACAGCCCCGGCCGACCTGTTGCGACATGGCGAGGGCACCGGGCCGTTCAGGCAGCGGCGGCCGCAATATGTCGACCTGCTGCCACCTTGCAACAACGCCTGCCCGGCGGGTGAAAACATTCAGGCCTGGCTGGCGCTCGCCCAAGCGGGTCAACACGAAAAAGCCTGGCAAACGCTGGTGCGCGACAATCCGCTGCCGGGTGTTCATGGTCGGGTCTGTTACCACCCCTGCGAGAGCAGTTGCAATCGCGCAGAGGTCGACTCCGCTGTCAGCATCCACGCCATCGAACGGTTTCTGGGAGATGAGGCACTCAAGCAAGGCTGGCAACTTCAGCCCGAGGCACCACCCACTGGCCGACGCATCCTGATCATCGGGGCCGGTCCCAGCGGACTTTCTGCAGCTTATCACCTGGCCATGCGCGGCCATACCGTCGAAATTCAGGAGGCGGGACCAGTGCCTGGCGGCATGATGCACTTTGGCATTCCGGCCTATCGCCTCCCACGCGATGTCCTGATGGCTGAAGTTCGCCGCATCGAGACGCTGGGCGTCACCATAAGACTCAACCACAAGGTCGAAAATCTGCTCGAGGAAAAGCAGCGGGGGAACTTCGACGCAGTCTTTGTCGCGATTGGCGCTCACCTGAGCCGGCGCGTGGACATTCCGGCCCGCGACGCCGGCAAGATCCTCGACGCAGTGAGCTTCCTCCAGGAGGCCAACACCGGCGCGGCGCCGCTATTGGGACGACGCGTGGCCGTCTACGGCGGCGGCAATACGGCCATGGACACCGCACGGACGGCCCTGCGTCTGGGTGCGGAAGACGCGATGATCATCTACCGACGCGACCGCGACCACATGCCGGCCCACCCTTTCGAAGCCGACGAGGCGCTGGAGGAAGGCGTGAAGATCAACTGGTTGCGGAGCATCAAGTCCATTGACCGGTCCAGCATCACCGTCGAGGTGATGGCGATCAACGATCAGGGTTACCCCGAGCCAACCGGCCAGATCGAAACCCTGGAGGCGGACACACTCATTCTGGCACTGGGACAGGACACCGAGACGGACTTCCTCAAAGCCATTCCGGACATTGAATTCAAGAAAGACGGCACGGTGGTTGTCGACCACAACATGATGACCGGGCATGACGGCATTTTCGCCGGGGGAGACATGGTGCCCAGTGAACGCACCGTGACCGTAGCCGTCGGCCATGGCAAGAAAGCCGCACGATGCATGGATGCCTGGCTCAGGGGCAGCACCCATGTTCCATC
>DIVI01000102.1:0-4192 GCA_002423305.1 Methylococcus sp. UBA6136
CCTTGATCTGTTGCAGGGCTTTGCCTTCGGGGGTCAATTCGACCACCTTGAATTCGAACAGGTAGATTTGCTGGTTGAAACGCACGGCCATGTCGAGGCGGCCGTGGTGGGAGGCATCTTCCAGGGTGATATCCAGACCGAGGGCGGCGAAGTGGCTGTAAAACACGCTGGCGTAATAACCTTCGTACTGGGCGATGGGATTGTTACGGTACCAGTCATGCGGAATGCTGGCGAATAGTTGGCTGAAATGGGCCTGCAGCCCGGAAAAGTCATTGGCGCTCAGCCGATCAAACAGCCGGCTTTCGGCCCGCTCGGCGCGCATGGATTCGCCCATCAGGCGCTTGAGCAAGGCGTCATGCAGGGCACTGCGCACTTCAAGGTTCGGTTCGGTCAGGGTGTATTCGACACGGGCCCCGGTCTGGCGCTGACCGCGAAAGGTCAGGTACCCGGTCTGCCAGAGCAACGCCTCAGACGGCATCTGGTCCACATCAAAGGTGGACAACAGACTCTCCGAGGCATGCACAGACGACAAGTCCGGCGTGAAGTAGCCGCGCTCGGTCAGCACATCCACCAAAAACGTCGGCGTGCCGGTCTCAAACCAGTAGGGGCGAAACTGCCTTTCCTCAAACAGCAGGAGCAGGTCAAACGGGTTGTAGACAGCTTCCCCGGTCCAGTTATAGCCGTTGTACCAGTCGCGGATCTGTTGCCGATTGAGTCCTGCCAATTCCGGGGCGAAGACGCTGTCGACATCGGCTTCGGTATAGCCACACACCGCAGAATAAGCCGGCGATACGGTGATATCGCGCAGGTTATTCAGCCCGGAGAACAAACTGACCTTGCTGAATTTGGAAACGCCGGTCAGAAAAGCGAAGCGGATGTGGGCGTCGGAGTCCTTGATGACCGAGTAAAAATTACGCAGGCCATCGCGCATCTGTCGGGCGATGACGGGATCGGTAATGTTGTCGAGGATCGGTTTGTCATATTCGTCGATGAGCACCACAACCCGTTGACCGGTAGCGGCGTGGACTCCTCGAATCAGTTCGCTGAAACACGTCGGGATATCATCTGGGCTCCGGCACTGGACCCCCAATCGTTCGGCATTTTCCTGCAGAAGGCCGCGAATACGTTGATCCAGGGCATTCCGCTCATGCAGCACACCGCCGCCAAAGCTGATGCGGATAACCGGATAGACCGTCGACCAGTCCCAATGCGGATGAATAGCCAACCCGCGGAACAAGGCTTCACTGCCCGCGAACAACTCGCCCAGCATATCCAGAAACAGCGACTTGCCGAAGCGGCGCGGACGGGAAAGGAAGAAATGCGAACCCTCCTCAACTAATCGCAACGCCAGGGCCGTTTTATCGACATAGTAGTAATCATCCTCCCGGATCTTGCGAAAGGTTTGGATGCCGATGGGAAGTTTCTTGCGGTGCATGGCTTGGGCGATGGGATGATAGTGGTCATTCTACTCCATGCCCATAGCCTGAGATCCCTCACTACAGGATTGTTCTGCGCAGCAAAAAATTCGTTCGCAATCAAGTTCCGCATCTTTTCGGTTTTAACCAGCCGCCCGGATTGCTCAGCATAGGCTAGAAGCCACTCGAACAACAGGATGTCCAGCCCTCTGATCATGCTGGTCGCTTTCACCGCATTCGGCGCCAGGGTGAAGGCCTCAAGGTTGGCTTGAAACTGGCCTTCAATGACAGCCTTCAAATGATTTGCCATTTGAGGATCATTCAAAAAAAGATCAGCAGAACCGCAAGGGTTCAGGGAGACCTCTCTCAGCTCCGCGGACGACGGCCTTCGTTCAAGCTGAGTCAGGAGATGGTGCTTTTCGAGTCGCCGTAAACGAAGTTGTTTCCAGATGGCGGCTGCAAGTTCTGCAATCAGCGCCTGCTCAAGCAACCCGGATACCTGAAACACCTCAGCCAGTCGATGCTCAAGCCCCAGAATTCAGATGCTTGCTCACCCGGAAGAGTAATGGAATGGCTGTAGGCGCCGGTTTTCAGGGCATTCCACGACGATACTGCTTTACCCTCAGCCGTTTTGGGTCCACCTGTTCTGCGGGAGTGAGTCATGGATATCGCCTATTTTCCGGCTATTTTTGGGCTTGCCAAAATATGGGATGATTGCCCTTGGATTGCACCCCGGACTTAGCGGTGAGTGAAAGCTTCTGCATACAATGCAACTCACCCTCTGCGAATGAATCCTTGAGACCGGAACTCCTCCCAGGCAGCCATCACCAAGCCGTGATATTCATCCCTGAACCGTTCTTCCGAAAAGCGCATGGCATTCTCCCGGCACCGCTCAGGTGATATTCGGTCCTGCATCCCTTCAAATGCCAACACCGCTGACTGAATAGACACTGGGGTTTGCTCATCAAAAAAAATGCCAGTGGGTTGCTGGTCCGTCTGGCCCCGAATGGTCTCCAGGGCCCCGCCTTTACCAAAAGCGATGACCGGGGTACCACACGTCTGAGCTTCGACAGGCAGGATGCCAAAATCCTCTTCGGCCGCAAAAACGAAGGCCTTGGCACGCTGCAGATAATCGCGGAGTACTTCAAATGGCTGGTACCCCATCAGCGAAACGTTGGGCCCAGCTTTAGCGCGAACCTTCGCCATCTCCGGGCCATCGCCAATCACCACCAGCCTTTTATTCGGCATGCCGGCAAACGCCTCAACGATCAGATCCATGCGTTTATATGGCACCATCCGGGAGGCTGTTAAGTAGAAATCCTCCTTGGTCTCGTGCAGGCTGAAACCAGACACATCAACGGGTGGATAAAGCACTTCCGCCTCCCGCCGGTAGACCCGCCAGATGCGGCGGGCAATAAATCGTGAGTTCGCCAGGAACAGGTCCACGCCATTAGCCGTTTGCCGATCCCAGGATCGCATCCGGTGCAAAAGCCACCGCACCAGCCAACCCTTGACGCCGCGCTCCAATCCGGCCTCGCGCAGATACTGGGGCTGCAGATCCCATGCATACCGCATCGGAGAATTGACATANNGTAGTGCCGAAAATACTTCCGCGCCAGCGGCAGGCGTTGAATGAAGGAGACCTTGGGCCGCTTACCCAGCAAGAAGCCTCTTTCCGCCTCGGGCAGAAAATCCACCACCGCGAATACATCGGCCTCGGGAAAGCAACCGATCATCTGCTCCAGCACGCGCTCGGAACCTGCGTAGGTTGAAAGCCACTCGGCGATAATGGCAACTCTCATATTGAAAATACCGACCTCATTGGCAAAAAGTTGACCACAGCGAGACAAGCAACCGGCGATGACAAGTTGCTAGGTCTGCTCAAGACCTATCCCCTGCCTGATGCGCTCAGCCACTTGATCCCAATCAAAAATTTTGGTGCGTTCCAGTCCGCGAGCGCGGAGGTCCGATCGTAACCCGTTCTCCCGCAATGCCCTGAGCCCCTCAATGAAGCTTTCCTCATCATCAGGATCAAAATAGCGGACCGCATCGCCGCCGATCTCTGGAAGAGATGTCCGGTTACTGGACAAAACCGGTGTCCCGCAAGCCATGGCTTCAACAAGGGGCAGTCCGAATCCCTCGTATCGGGAAGGCATGATCAGCGCAGTGGCACCCCGATACACCGAGGGCAAATCGGCCTCTTCGACAAGGCCAAGTCCATGGACCGAGTCCGGGACACTCAACTGAGCCGCCAACATCGCCATCGAGTCGGAAACATCGCCACTCAACAAAAGATCATAGTCACTGGCCAGCCCACTGTCTGCAAACGCCCGAATCATCCCCCTGACATTTTTATGCGGCTTTTGATTGCCGACATAAAGTAGATACGGGCGCGGATGCGGCCATACATCCCCGACCGGGCTGAAGTGGGAGGAGACCCCATTGCCCGCCACAATGATTTTTTGTTCATCGACACCGGACCACTCGGCAATACGCTGTCGCGAGTGTTCCGAAACCGTGAAAATCACCTCCGCATTCCTCGTGGCCGGTTTGACTACCCACTGATAGTAAGCACGTTTGGCAAGTGACGCTTCATCACTGACTTCCAGATGGATCAAGTCATGAATGGTCAGGGAAAACGGGCAGGAAGAACCGAGCGGTGAGTTAAAGCCGGGAGAGAAGAAATGACCGGGCTTTTGCTGCGCCACGGCTATCCCCAGCCGAATCGGATCCCACAAGCTCAGAGGTTTACCCGATATCACCAGAGGCCGCATCGC
>DIVI01000102.1:4242-6192 GCA_002423305.1 Methylococcus sp. UBA6136
ATGCCCAGCCCTGAACACGAAATCAATTATCTTGATGAAGACGAAATCACATTTTCCGACCTGATGGCCTATCTCCAGGACAGTTGGCGCGGACTCATTGCCGGCGCTGTTCTGGGTGCTGTGGTGGCTTCCGGGCTGGTTGCCGCCATCGCCAAATACAAAGCTGAAATCGTGTTGGATAACATTGAAGTCATAGGCAATCGCAGCCTGAGCTTCACGGGATGGCGACTCTTGAGTGAGACATTGCCGCTCCTCGCCAACCAGTTGGATGAGGTGGCGAACCCACAGAAGCATGGCGCCAATGAGGCCGCATGGCTTGCGTCCCCCCAATGGTGGACAAAGAATGTGGTTCCCACCTATGGCTTAAGCAAAGGCGATGCCAAGGAGTTTCCAGCCCTGGCCGATACGCTCAAGGATCAATATACAACCATCACCAATATCAAAATCACTTATGAGAACCGGGACGAGGCAGTCGCCTTGAAGCGGGCACATCGTACTGCGGACTTCATCAAAAACGCAGCTCTGTTTACCAGTCTGAAATCCCAAGTGGGTATTTACCTCAATGAAAGCATGGCCACAGCCCTGAACAACAGCAAAGCGCTCAAGGCCAAGCAAATCGAGCTCAGGTATGCACAAAAAAGAGTTGAGGCTTTGCAAGCATTGATTGGCAATCAAAATATCGGAGACCCTCAAGGCAAGATCATCATTGATATTCAGAACGGTCAGGGCCGCTATCTACCCCTGCAAACCCAGCTGAACGCCGAACTGATTGGTCTCGACGAGATCGGGTTAGAGCTTGGCAAGCTGGACGACCAACGTGTTCAAAACGAAGTCCTGGAAAAATTCGTCCATCAAGCCAAGGTCTTGGTCGAGAACGCGCCCCCCCCTGGACGGACAGGCCCTTTTGAGCGATCTTCTGAAGCTTGGGCAACAGCTCTCGGCCAATACCCCTTCCGACGACCTGATTCGGAGCAGCATCGCCCTTCGCATCCATAGCGACCTGATAACAACCCAGATGCGTTTCTCCAGCCAGATGCCGGTCATTTCCAGCACGGTCAACAAATCGCCACCCGTGCTTCAGGCGCTGGCAGGCGGGCTATTTGGCGGGTTGCTTCTCGCCGGCGTCACCACGCTGTTCATGAGGAAATACCGAAGCTATCAAAAACAGCTCGTCAATACACCCGCCTGAACCTCACATTCGACCGCTAGCTCATGCTCATTCCCGTCATCCTCTCCGGCGGCATTGGTGCCCGCCTTTGGCCCGTTTCCCGCGAAAGCTTTCCCAAGCCCTTCATGAAACTGGCAGACGGGGAAAGCCTGCTAAAGAAAACTTACCACCGCGCGGCGTCCATCGCTGAAGGCGGAGCGGTGCTGACCCTCACCCATCGCGACTATTACTTCATGAGTCGCGATGAATGGGGACTGGCCCGCCCTAACCCCGCCATCCAAGGCCGGTTCATGCTCGAACCTCAGGGCCGGAATACAGCCGCCGCCGTCGCCATGGCCGCCTTGTATGCCAGGGACCTGGGGGGGCCCGAGGCAGTCCTCCTCGTCCTTGCCGCAGATCACCTGATACAGGATGAAGCCGCCTTCCAGCGTTCGGTTGATCAGGCGTCCCGGCTGGCATCTCGGGGCTATCTGGTCACCTTCGGCATTCCACCGACGGCTCCCGAAACGGGTTATGGCTACATTGAAAAAGGCGAAGCCATGATGGAGGGGCATCGGGTTGCCCGCTTCGTCGAAAAGCCCGCGCTCGCGGTGGCCATTGACTATGTGGAGTCCGGCCAATTCCTCTGGAACTCGGGCATGTTCTGCTTTCAGGCCGGCGTGATGCTGGAAGAACTCCAGCGTCACGCCCCGGATATCGACGAAGCCGCAAAGGCTTGCTGGGCTGAGATGCGGGGCAACGCAGCCGATTCGACCTCGCCCATGCTGGAGATCCCCCGCGAG